>WFXL01000089.1 GCA_015490605.1 Rhodospirillales bacterium | reverse complement strand
GATCGCGGCCGATCTCGACCGCGCCGCCGAGCTCCGCCGCGAGGCGGAGGAGGCCTATGCGCGCTATGAGCGCATGCTCGAGGATGCCCGCGCGCGGGCGCACCAGACGCTGGTGGAGGCCCAAGAGCGCATCGCCCGCGAGACCGCCGAGCGGGTGGCGGAGCTGGAGCGCACCACCCAGGCCCGCATCCGCGAGGCCGAGGCCGAGATCGCGCGGGCGCGCGCGCAGGCGCTGGCGGAGCTGGATGAGGCGGCGGCCGAGGTGGTGCGGCTTGCCAGTGAACGGCTGGCCGGCGTCGAGCTTGCGGCCGAGGAGGCCCGCGCGGCGGTGGCGCGGGTGCGCGAGCGCGGGGAGGCGCGGCGGTGAGCGAGGAGCTTTTGGGCGAGCTGATCGTCATCCTGGCGCTGGCACTGCTGGTGGTGCTGGTGTGGAAGCCGGTGCGCCGGGCGGTGCTGGGCGGTCTCGACGACCACGCCCGCAAGATCCGCGCCGAACTCGAGGAGGCGCAACGGCTGCACGAGGAGGCCAAGGCCCTCTTGGCCAAGCACCAGCGCCTGCTGCACGAGGGCGAGGGGCTTGCCCGCGAGATCCTCGCCCGCGCCGAGGAGGAGGTGGGCCGGCTGGAGCGGCGCGCGCGCGAGGAGTTCGAACAGCTGGTCCAGCGCCGGCAGAAGCAGGCGGAAGAGCGCATCGTCCAGGAGCGCAACCGGGCGATTGCCGAGATTCGCAGCCGCACGGTGGAGGTGGCCATGGCCGCAACCCGCGAGGTGCTGCGGGAGCGACTGGGTGAGGAGCGCGGCCGGGCGCTGCTCGATCAGGCGGTGGACGAGGTCACGCGTCGGCTCCACTGAGGTCGCAGCCGGCGCGGGCACGGGGCGGCACAGCAGCAGGTTGCCCCCATCGGGGGAGGTTGGGCGATGGAACCTGCAAACACGGTGGCCCTGGTGACGGGCGGCGGCTCCGGGCTGGGGGCGGCCACCGCCCGCCGGCTCGCCAAGGCGGGCGCCTTCGTGGTGGTGGTGGATCTCGACGGCGAGCGGGCGGCGGCCGTCGCCCGCGAGGTGGGTGGTGAGGCGGTGGCGCTGGATGTGGCCGATGAGGAGGCTGCCGCCCAGCTGTTCACACGCCTCGGCGACCATGGCCGCACGCCGCGCATCCTGGTGAACTGCGCCGGGATCGCCGATGCCGCCAGGATCGTCGGCCGCGAGGGGCCCATGCCGCTTGCCGCCTTCAGCCGGGTGGTGCGGGTCAATCTCATCGGCACTTTCAACATGCTGCGTCTGGCGGCTGCCGGCATGGCGGGGCTGCCGCCCCTGGGCGAGGACGGTGAACGCGGGGTGATCGTCAATGTCGCCTCGGTGGCCGCCTTCGAGGGCCAGATCGGCCAGGCGGCCTATGCCGCCTCCAAGGGCGGGATCGCCTCCCTCACCCTGCCGGCGGCACGCGAGCTCGCCGCCCACGGCATCCGCGTGGTGGCCATCGCCCCGGGCCTGTTCGCCACCCCCATGCTGCTCGGCATGCCGGCCAAGGTGCAGGAGGCGCTTGCCGGCCAGGTGCCCTTCCCACAGCGCTTCGGCCGGCCGGAGGAGTTCGCCGAACTGGTGCTGCACATCTGCACCAATCCCATGCTCAACGGCACGGTGGTGCGGCTCGACGGCGCCTTGCGCATGGCGCCACGCTGAGGGACCCTCGGCCCGGCACAAGGGGAGGCGCGCCATGGGCCATGCCGGCCGGCTGCTGGTGGAGCAGCTCGCACGCCTCGGCGTCAGCTGCGTCTTCCAGGTCCCGGGCGAGAGTTTCCTCGCCGTCCTCGATGGTTTCGTCGACCATCCCGAAATCCGCCTCGTCACCGGCCGCCAGGAGGGCGGCGTAACCATGATGGCGGAGGCTTGGGGCAAGCTCGCCCGAAGCCCCGGTGTTGCCTTCGTCACCCGCGGCCCCGGGGCGGCCAATGCCTGCGCCGGGCTTCATGTGGCACGCCAGGACGATACGCCGCTGGTGCTGTTTGTGGGGGATGTGCCGCGGGGCGTGCGCGAGCGCGAGGCCTTCCAGGAGGTGGACTGGCGCCGCAGCCTCGCGGGGCTCGTCAAGGCGCTGTTGGTGGTGGACGATCCCGCCCGACTGCCGGAGGCGGCGCCGCGCGCCTTTCACCTGGCCACCGCCGGCCGCCGCGGCCCGGTGGTGGTGGTGCTGCCCGAGGACGTGCTGGCGGCCGAAGCGACCGTGCCGCCGCTCGAGCCGGCGCCGGCGCCGGTGGCGGTGCCGGCGGAGGAGGCGGTGGCGGCGGTGGCGCAGGAGCTCGCCCGCGCCCGCAGGCCGCTCCTGCTGTTGGGCGGCGGTGACTGGGGCGAGGCCGAGCGGCTCGCCGCCGAGCGCCTGGCCCATCGCTGGCAGCTGCCGCTGGCCACCGCCTTTCGCTGCCAGGACCATGTGGACAACCACCATCCCGCCTATGCCGGCTTTCTCGGCATCGCCCCGCCGCCCCATCTCGCCGACTATGTGCGCGCAGTGGACCTGCTGCTGGTGGTGGGCACCCGCATCGACGAGAAGACCGCCGGCGACTACCGCCTGGTGGCGGCGCCGGTGCCGCGCCAGCGGCTGATCCATGTCCATCCCGACCCCCATGAGCTCGGCCGGGTGTTCCGGCCGGCGCGCGCGCTGGTGGCGCATCCGTTGCCCTTCCTGGAACGGCTGAGTGGCTTTTCGGCACCCGCGGATCCGCCCTGGGCCGAGGTCACCCGACGGCTGCACGAGGCCTACCGCCGCTGGTCGACGCCGGCGGCGGAGGCTGTGGCGGGAGTGGATCTCGGCCTGGTGATGGCGGAGCTCGCCCGGCGCCTTTCGCCAGAAGCCATCGTCACCAATGGCGCCGGCAATTTCTCCATCTGGGGCCATCGCTATCTGCGCTTTCGCCGCGCCCACACCCAGCTGGGGCCGCGTTCGGGCTCCATGGGCTATGCCCTGCCGGCGGCCATCGCCGCCAAGATCCGCCATCCCGGCCGCGAGGTGGTGGCGCTTTCGGGCGACGGTGACATCCAGATGACCCTCCAGGAGTTCGCCACCGCGGTGCAGGAGCAGGCGGCGGTGGTGGTGCTGGTGGCCGACAACGGCCAGTATGGTACCATCCGCATGCACCAGGAGCGCAGCTTCCCCGGCCGCCCCGCCGGCAGCCGGCTGTGCAATCCCGACTTCGCCGCCCTCGCCCGGGCCATGGGGGGTGTCGGCCTGGGCGTCGAGCGCACCCAGGACTTCGCCGAAGCGTTCGAACAGGCCCGGCGGGCGGGGCAGCCTGCTCTCATCCATCTGCGGGTGGATCCCGCCCTGCTGGCGCCGGGGCGACGGTTGACTGCAGCCGAGCGTTGACAAGCCCCCAGCTGCGGGTGCTATCTCGCACCTGCGAAAGCACCGGGACCAGGCCGAGCAGTCGGGGAGTCCGCCGATGGCCACGCGTGCGCCGCGACCGCTGTCGCCGCATCTGCAGATCTATCGCTGGTACTTCACCATGGCGCTGTCGATCCTCCACCGGATCACCGGGGCGGCGCTGGTGGTGGGGCTGGTGCTGCTGAGCTGGTGGTTGACGGCGCTGGCCCGCGGGCCCGAGGCCTTCGCGCTGGTGCGCGCAGCCCTCGACAATTTCCTCGGCGGGCTGGTGCTGTTCGGCTTCACCCTGGCGCTGTTCTACCACATGCTCAACGGCATCCGTCATCTCATGTGGGATACGGGCCAGGGGCTCGACCGCGAGAGCGCCCAGCGCTCGGGCATGCTGGTGCTGCTGGGCACCGTCGGGCTCACCCTTTTGGTGTGGATCATCGCGCTCATCAAATGAGGAGGTACGCCCATGGCCCATCGGGCGTCGGCGGCGCGGCGGCTGGGCTCGGCGCGGGCCGGTCTGGCCGAATGGAAGCTGCAGCGGCTCACCGCGGTGGCACTGGTGCCGCTGGGACTGTGGTTCGTCTTCGCCATGCTGGGGCTCTCGGGCGAGCCCTATGAGACGGTGCGGGCCTTCTTCCGCAGCCCCTTCAACGCCACCATGACCATCCTCACGGTGATCGCCGCCTTCCAGCACGCCCGCCTGGGGGTGCGGGTGATCATCGAGGACTATGTCCACACCCCCGCGCTGCGGCTGGTGGGGCTGGTGGCGACGGATCTGTTGGCCTTCGCCTTCGCCACCTCCTCAATCGTCGCCGTGCTCTTCGCCGCCCTCGGGAGCTGAGCCCATGCCCAACGCCTACACCCTCGTCGACCACACCTACGACTGCGTCGTCGTCGGCGCCGGCGGTTCCGGCCTGCGGGCTGCGGTGGGGCTGGTGGAGGCGGGCCTCAAGGTGGCCTGCATCACCAAGGTCTATCCCACCCGCTCCCACACGGTGGCGGCCCAGGGCGGCATCAACGCGGCGCTGGGCAACATCAAGGAGGACGACTGGCGCTACCACATGTTCGACACCGTCAAGGGGTCGGACTGGCTCGGCGACCAGGACGCGATCGAATATATGACCAAGAACGCCCCCCGGGCGGTCTACGAACTCGAACACTATGGCGTGCCCTTCTCGCGCACCGAGGACGGACGCATCTACCAGCGCGCCTTCGGCGGCCAGTCGATCCGCTATGGCGAGGAACAGGCCTACCGCACCTGTGCTGCCGCCGACCGTACCGGTCATGCACTGCTCCACACCCTGTTCCAGCAGGCCCTCAAGAACCGGGTGGAGTTCTACCACGAATACTTCGCCCTCGACCTGCTGATGGATGATGAGGGCGCGTGTCGCGGGGTGGTGGCGCTGTGCCTCGAGGATGGCACCATCCACCGTTTCCGCGCCCATGTGACGGTGCTGGCCACCGGCGGCTACGGGCGGGTCTATCACTCTTGCACCAGCGCCCACACCTGCACCGGTGATGGCAACGCCATGGTGCTGCGCGCGGGCCTGCCGTTGCAGGACATGGAGTTCGTCCAGTTCCACCCCACCGGCATCTATGGGGTGGGGGTGTTGATCACCGAGGGAGCACGCGGCGAGGGCGGCTATCTCACCAATTCGGAGGGTGAGCGCTTCATGGAGCGCTACGCCCCCAAGGCCAAGGATCTGGCCTCGCGGGATGTGGTGAGCCGCGCCATCATGGTGGAGATCATGGAGGGGCGCGGCTGCGGCCCCAACAAGGACCATGTGCTGCTGCACCTGGAACATCTGCCGGCGGAACTGATCCACCAGCGGCTGCCGGGCATCGCCGAGACCGCCCGCATCTTCGCCGGGGTCGACATCACCAAGGAACCGATCCCGGTGGTGCCCACCTGCCACTACAATATGGGCGGCATTCCCACCAACTGGCGCACCGAGGTGGTCTGCCCGCGGGATGGCGATCCCGATGCGGTGGTGCCAGGGCTGATGGCGGTGGGCGAGGCGGCCTGCACCTCGGTGCATGGCGCCAACCGCCTGGGCGGCAATTCCCTGATCGATCTGGTGGTGTTCGGGCGGGCGGCGGCGCTGCATGCGGCCGAACGCATCCGGCCGGGCATGCCCCATCCCGAGCTGCGCCGCGATGCCGGCGAGGAGGCCATCGCCCGCATCGAGCGGCTGCGGCAGGCACGGGGATCCCTCACGGTGGGGCAGGTCCGCACCGAGATGCAGAAGACCATGCAGCACTATGCCAATGTCTTCCGCAACGGCCCCACCCTCGAGGAGGGCTGCCGCCGGCTCGCGGAGGTGGCCAAGTCGCTCGAGGACCTGCGGCTCGAGGACCGCGGGCTCGTGTGGAACACCGATCTGGTGGAGGCGCTCGAGCTCGAGAACCTCATGCTGCAGGCGGTGGCCACCATCCATTCGGCCCTCTACCGCACCGAGAGCCGCGGGGCACATGCGCGCGAGGACTATCCCGAGCGCGACGACGAGAACTGGCTGGTGCACACGCTGGTGTGGGTCGATCCCGACTTTTCGGTGCGGTTCGAGCGGCGGCCGGTGCACCTCTACACCCTCACCAACGAGGTGGAACCGTTCCCGCCGCAGAAGCGGGTCTACTGACCGTCGGACATTCCGGAGACGACCATCATGGTGGAGTTCCGACTTCCCAGGGAATCCGAACCCGAAGCGGGGCGTCGCTGGCCGGCCCCGGAGGGCGCACGGCGGCCGCGCACCTTCCGCATCTATCGTTATGATCCGGAAGCCGGCGGTCGGCCGCGGATCGACACCTATGTGGTGGATCTTGACGACTGCGGGCCGATGGTGCTGGACGCCCTCATCAAGATCAAGAATGAGATCGACCCGTCCCTCACCTTCCGCCGCTCGTGTCGCGAGGGCGTGTGCGGTTCCTGCAGCATGAACATCGGCGGTGAGAACACGCTGGCGTGCACCCGTGCCATCCGCGACGTGCCGGGCGAGGAGGTAACCATCTACCCGCTGCCCCACATGCGGGTGATCAAGGACCTGGTGGTGGACCTCAACACCTTCTTCGAACAGTACGAGTCCATCGAGCCCTGGCTCAAGACCCATACGCCGCCGCCCGATCGCGAGCGGCTGCAGAGCCCGGAGGAGCGCGCGCGGCTGGACGGGCTGTGGGAGTGCATCCTCTGCGCCTGCTGTTCCACCGCCTGCCCGTCCTATTGGTGGAACGGCGATCGCTATCTCGGCCCGGCCATCCTGCTGCAGGCCTATCGCTGGATCGCCGACTCCCGCGACGAGGCCACCGGCGAGCGCCTGGATCAGCTGGAGGATCCCTACAAGCTCTACCGCTGCCATACCATTTTCAACTGCACCCAGACCTGTCCCAAGGGGCTCAACCCGGCCAAGGCCATCGCCGAGATCAAGAAGGCCATCGCCGAGCGCGAGCTCTAGGGACGGGACGCGGCAGCGGCCATTCCCGGAACCGCGACGGCCAAGGCGGCTGACAGGCGTGCCGAGCCTGCACGAGCTGACGTAGCGGGCCGGCAGGTCGGGCACCGGGCCAGGTCCTTCCTGTCTGGGGGGCCCTGCCGCGCGCCCACGGCGGGGCGCTTTTGCGGCCGGCGTAGGGCTGGCGGCACGGCGCGAGCGCGCCATGGCGGCGCATTGTCCACGCGAGGCAGGCGAGCCCAGACGCCCTGCCGGAGGGGCAGGCCGACGGCATCAGGCGGATGCCGATCATCCATCCTTACGGGGGAGAGGGTGCGAGCTCCGCCTGCGGGCATGGCGTGCCGTGTCCACCAGTCATGCTGACAAGCGCTTTTGAAGCCCCGGATCTTGCGCTGCAGCCGCCAGCGGGACTCCGCGGCCTCACCACGAGACCGCACCGCTCCCCGACCAGACCGTGCGTTGCAATAGCTGGCGGGACTCCCGCACCGTGTTCGCCGGCCATGCCTAGCCCACCGCCAGACTGCCGTCCGGAGGGTCGCGGAGGGGACAACCTCATGCCCCGGCCATGCGGGGCCGTCGCCCGCTGGAAGATCCCACGCGGAGAGGATGTGGTGAACCTGGCACGGGTGACGCCGGCTGGCAGGTGCGAGCCGGGTGCGATGTCCTGACTCCGGCCTCACCACGCGGCTGCGGTGGGAAAAGGCGCGAAGCCCGCAACCGCCGGAAATCCTCCAACCGCACCGGTGCTGGCGCACGGCCGCCTGCAGGAGGTCCCATCCCCTCGTCGCGGACATGCGGCCTCGGCCATGGGCGCGCCAGGGCCGCATCCCGCCCAAGGCCGCACGGGGGCGCCATTGTCCGCTGCCCGCCGCGGGGTGGCGGCGGTGGCGCGCGGCTCTCCCGGGTCTTTGCGCCTACCCCCATGGCCAGCGGCTCAGCGGGGCAGCCCGAGGATGGCATCCACCGGTTCGGGCGGTGTCGTGGATTCAGAATCCCGGGCCTTTGCCGGGGAGCTGCCGTCGCCGGCCGGGCGGTGGCCGTGTTCGCGCAGCAACAGGATCGAGATCCGGCGGTTGCGCGGATCATACGGATTGTCGCGTACCAGCGGGTCCATCGCCGCCTTGCCCGAGACCTCGACAATACGCGTCTCGGGCAGCCCCAGCTCCACCAGTGCTTCACGGGTGGCCAGCGCCCGGTCCACCGACAGCCGCCAGTTGTCATAGCCCTTGCGGCGGAAGGGGCGGGCATCGGTGTGGCCGGTCACGCGGATGCGGTTGGGCACGCGCCGCACTGCGGCCACCACCGCCTTGAGGATTTCGCGCATGTGCGGGTACATGCGCGCGCTGCCACTCGGGAACATGGGCTCGCCGCTGCGGTCCACGATCTCGATCTTGAGCCCCTCGGGCGTCTGCTGGATGCGCAGATTGTCGGAAAAGGCCCGCAGATCGGGGTCCTCCTCCATGGCCTGCTGCAGCGCCTGTTGCACCTCTTCAAAGGCCTGCTGTTCCCGCCGCGCGAGCTCCGCCTCGAAGGCCTCTTCCGACAGCCCTTCCTGCGCGCCGCTGCCGCCCTCCAGATCTCCGCCGTCGACAAAGCTCAGCTCGAGGGTGGGCTCGCCCTCGCGTTCTTCCTCCACCATCGGCACCGCCACCTGGAAGCTGAAGGGGGTGGCGGTCTCGGGTACGATGGGCTCCATCGGCGTGACGGTGATGCCGTCGAGAATGCCGCCCACGCCGCCGGGCTCGCCGCGGTTTACCTGGGCGTCGCTGAAGAATTCCGCCAGGCCCTTGAGGGTATCCTCGCTGGCGGTGGCGAGCAGCCACAAGAGCAAGAAAAAGGCCATCATGGCGGTGACGAAGTCGGCGTACGCCACCTTCCAGGCGCCACCATGGTGGCCGTGGCCGCCCTCCTCGATGATCTTCTTGACGACGATGGGGCGTTCGGCGTCGGGCATGGTTCATCAGGCCGCGAGCGGATCGGCCGGCAGACTGTTGAGGTGTTCGTCCATCTCGTGGAAGCTGGGCTGGAATTCGGTGGGCACATTGCCGCGGGCGATCTCCACCGCCACCGGTGCCGAATGGCCCTGGAGATAGGCCACCAATGCGTCGCGGATGACGCAGTAGAACTGGCCATCCTGCTCGTAGGCCTGGTTGAGCCGGGAGGCCATGGGGCCGATGAGACCGTAGGCGAGGAACACGCCGAGGAAGGTGCCCGTGAGAGCGCTGCCGATCATTTTGCCCAGCACTTCCACCGGCTGGTCGATGGCGGACATGGTCTTGATCACACCCAGCACGGCCGCGACGATTCCGAGAGCTGGCATGCCGTCGGCCATGGTCTGGAGCGCCGCCGCGCGGGCATGCAGCTCGTTGTGATGTTTTTTGAGCTGGCGTTGCATATGGTCTTCGACCTGATAAGGGTCATCCATACTCATGGTCATCATTCTAAGTGTGTCAGCGATAAAATCTAGCGCGAAATGATCATGTTGTATTTTAGGAAATTTACCGAAAAGTGTGCTTTCATGAGGCTTCTCGAGATGAGGCTCTAGCACAAGTACACCCTTGCTCTTGAGAAGCTTGACGATCATAAACATAAGAGAAAGTATATCTCGGTAATCGTCTTTCGTCCACTTTGATCCACTGAAGATAAGTTTGAAATCTCCTGCCAGGCCCTTCACCACCGACATGCTGTTGGCGATGAGGAACGCGCCCACCGCCGCGCCACCGATCATGGTGAGCTCAAACGGCAGGGCATAGAGGATCACGCCAAATTTGCCGCCGGCGGCCAGATAGCCGCCGAAGACGGCACCAAAGACCACCACGATTCCGATGATGGCGAACATGCAGGACCACCCCGGTCCACGGCCCGGGCGTCATCCTGCCGGATGAATCCTGCCAAAGGGTTAACGCCGCCTCAGTCCGCCGGCACGCGATGGCGCAACAGCCGCGCCTTCTGCCGCTGCCATTCGCGCTCGCGCTCGGCCGCGCGCTTGTCGTATTTCTTCTTGCCCAGGGCGAGGCCGAGTTCCACCTTGGCCCAGCCGCGCGGGTTGAAGTAAAGCTGCAGGGGCACCAAGGTGTAGCCGCGTCGGCGGATGGCGCCCAGCAGGCGGTCGAGCTCGCGTCGCTTGAGCAGGAGCTTGCGCGGACGGCGGGGCTCATGGTTGAAACGCCCGGCGGGCGGGTATTCCGGGATGTGGGCGTTGAACAGCCACAGTTCGCCGTTCATCTCGCCGGCGTAGGCCTCATTGATGTTGGCCCGCCCCTGGCGCAGCGATTTGACCTCAGTGCCGGTAAGCTGCAGCCCCGCTTCGATGCGCTCCTCGATGTGGTAGTCGTGGAAGGCGCGGCGGTTGCGGGCGACCAGCTGGCGCGCGCTCATGACAGCAAACCGGCGCGCCGCAGCGCCTCGTCCACCGCCTGTCGGGTGGGCTCGGTGGGCGGCACCAGCGGCAGCCGCACCGTCTCGCGGCAGCGGCCGAGGCGGGCGAGGGCGTATTTCACCGGCGCCGGGCTGGTCTCGAAGAACAGCGCCCGGTGCAATGGCAGCAGACGGCGGTGGAGCGCCAGCGCCCGCGCACTGTCCCCCTGCCACCAAGCCTCGTGCACTTCCGCGCACAGCCGCGGGGCGACATTGGCGGTGACCGAAATGCAGCCGACTCCGCCGTGGGCCAGGAAGGCCAGGGTGTTGGCGTCCTCGCCCGAGAGCTGGATGAAGTCCTGGCCGCAGCGTTCGGCCACCACCAGCGGGCGCACGATGTCGCCGGTGGCGTCCTTGACGCCGACGATGCGCGGCAGCTCCGCCAGTCGCGCCATGGTCTCGGGCGTCATGTCCACCACCGAGCGCCCGGGGATGTTGTAGATGATGATGGGCAGCTCGGTGGCGTCGTGGATGGCGCGGTAGTGGGCATAGAGCCCTTCCTGGGTGGGCTTGTTGTAGTAGGGTGTGACCACCAGCGCCGCATCGGCCCCCACCTTCTGGGCGTGGCGGGTAAGGCGGATGGCCTCTTCGGTGGAATTGGAGCCGGTACCGGCGATCACCGGGCGCCGCCCGCGCACCGCCTCCACACAGATCTCCACCACCCGCTCGTGTTCCTCATGGCTGAGGGTGGGCGACTCGCCGGTGGTGCCTACCGGCACGAAGCCGTGGGTGCCCTCCTGGAGGTGCCATTCGATCAGGTCGACGAAGGCCCGCTCATCGATCCGCCCCTCCGGGTCGAAGGGGGTGACGAGGGCGACGATGGATCCGCGCAGCTGCATGGCCTGCCTCTCCCTGGCGGGTCGGAGCGCCTGTCCGGGGGGATTTGGCCACAGGCGTGCGCCCGCGACAAGCGCAGCGGCAACGCCGTCCCCTCAACGGCCGAAGCGCGCTCGACCGGACGATTTGTGAACCTCAGGGGCGGCCCAGGTTCGGGTAGATGGGATGGCGCCGGCACAGGTCGAGGACGCGCTCGGCCACCTCCCGCTCCACCGCCGGATCACCTTCGGGCTTGCGCACCAGCGCATCCAGCACGTCGCCGATGAGGTGGCCGACGGTGCGGAACGCCTCGGGGCCGAGACCGCGGGTGGTGGCGGCCGGTGTGCCCAGACGGATGCCCGAAGTGACGGCCGGCCGTTCGGGATCGAAGGGCACGGCGTTCTTGTTGCAGGTGATGCGCGCGCGCTCGAGCGCCCGCTCCGCCTGATTGCCCTTGAGCCCCTTGGGCCGCAGGTCCACCAGCATGAGGTGGGTGTCGGTGCCGCCGGTGACGATGGCAAGCCCGCGCTCCACCATCACCTGCGCCAGGGTGCGGGCATTGTCCACCACCGCCTGGATGTAGTCCCGGAAGTCAGGGCGCAGCGCCTCGCCGAAGGCCACCGCCTTGGCGGCGATCACATGCATCAGCGGGCCGCCCTGAAGCCCCGGGAAGACGGCCGAGTTGATGCGTTTGGCGAGATCGGGATCATTGGTGAGGATCAGCCCGCCGCGGGGCCCCCGCAGGGTCTTGTGGGTGGTGCTGGTGACCACATGGGCATGAGGAAAGGGCGAGGGGTGGTGGCCGGTGGCCACGAGCCCGGCGATGTGGGCCATGTCCACCATCAAATAGGCCCCCACCATGTCGGCGATCTCGCGAAAGCGCGCGAAGTCGATCACCCGGGCATAGGCCGAGGCGCCGGCGATGATGAGCCGCGGGCGGTGCTGGTCTGCCAGCCGGGCGATCTCCTCCCAGTCCAAGAGGCCGTCCTCGCGGCGCACGCCGTAGGTGACGGCGCGGAACCACTTGCCCGAAATGGAGGGACGTGCGCCGTGGGTGAGATGGCCGCCGGCGGCCAGATCCATGCCGAGGATGGTATCTCCCGGCTGTAGTAGCGCCAGGAACACCGCCTCATTGGCCTGGGCGCCGGAATGGGGCTGGACGTTGGCGAAGGCGCAGCCGAACAGCCGCTTGGCCCGCTCGATGGCGAGTGTTTCGGCCACATCCACCCACTCGCAGCCGCCATAGTAGCGCCGGCCGGGATAACCCTCGGCATATTTGTTGGTGAGCACCGAGCCCTGGGCCTCGAGCACCGCCCGGCTCACGAGATTCTCGCTGGCGATGAGCTCGAGGCCATCCTGCTGGCGCGCGAGCTCGCCGCGGATGGCGGCATGGAGCTCAGGGTCGCGGGTTTCGAGCGGCTCGGTGAAGAAGCCCGGATCCACCTGTCCTCGGGTCGGGGTGGCCAGCGCCATGCCTTGGATCTCCACGCGATGGGATGTGGGGTCGAAGGGATCGCTGCGCGCCGCGAGAGTTAGCGCGCATGTGGGCGAAAGCCCAGAGCGCGGCTGTGCCCTGGTGCGGGGTGCGCCATCTGTACCCCTGCGCCCCGGCGGCCTAAGCTTGCTCCGTCCGGCGCCATGGCCGTACCGGCCAGGGCGGGGGAGAGACGGTCGTGGCCAATGTTTATGTGCGCTTTTGGGGCGTGCGCGGCTCGGTTCCAACCCCGGGGGCGGCAACCCGCCGCTACGGCGGCAACACCAGCTGCGTCGAGATGCGCTTAGGGCCCCGGCGGCTGGTGTTCGATGCCGGCACCGGCATCCGCCCCATGGGGCATGAGTGGGCCCGAAGCGGTCTGCCGCTCGAGGGCCACATCTTCCTCTCCCATCTCCATCTGGACCATGTCTGTGGCCTGCCCTTCTTCACGCCGGCGCATGATCCCGCCAACCGTTTCGACCTCTGGTGCGGCCATCTGCTGGCCCGGGGGCTGCGGCTTAGGCCGCTTTTGGCGGAGCTCCTGCGTGAGCCCTTCTTCCCGATCCCGCTGGAGGGGCTGGCCCGCGCGCTGCGCTTTCGCGACTTCCGTGCCGGTGAGGTGCTGGAGCCGGAGCCGGGGGTGGTGGTGCGCACGGCACCCCTGTGCCATCCCGGCGGCGCCACCGGCTATCGGGTAGAGTATGAGGGGCGGATCCTCTGTTATGTGACCGATGTGGAACATGGCGAGGACGGCCACGACCCGCGGCTGGTGGAGCTGGTGCGGGATGCCGATCTGGTGATCTATGATGCCACCTTCACCGATGAAGAATATCCGCATTTTCGCGGCTGGGGCCATTCCACCTGGCAGGCGGGGGTGCGGCTGGTGGAGGCGGCGGGCGCCGGCCGGCTGGTGGTGTTCCACCACCATCCCGACCGCGACGATGAGGCGCTGGATGCCATCGCCGCCCAAGTGGAACGGGTGCGGCCGGGCTCGCTGGTGGCGCGCGAGGGGCTCGTCCTGAGTTTCTGAGAATGACCCACGGGGATCCCATCCGCGGCCTCGGCTGGCGGCGCCGCTGGCGCATGGTGGCGACGGCGCTGGGGTGGACGCGTGCCGGCTTCTGGACCCCCTACCGCCATGCGGCGGCGGTGGTGCCGGTGGACTATCCCGCCATCGACGCCCTGTTCCGGCAGCACGAGGCCGGCTTTCTCGAACGGCTGGCGACGGCCGAAGGGTTTGCGACCACCATCGCCGGCTTCCACGGTCCGCCACCGGCCCCGCGTCTCAGCCAGCAGTGGTTCCCGCGCCTCGATCTGGCCGTGACCTATGCGCTGATCCGCGCCCACCGGCCGAGGGCGGTGGTGGAGATCGGCTGTGGTCACAGCACCCGGGTGATCGCCCGGGCGCGGCGCGACGGCGGCCTTACGACCCGCCACCTGTGCATCGATCCTGCCCCGCGGGCGCCGCTTGCGGGGCTGGATGTGGTGCATCTTGCGCGGCGGCTCGAGCAGGTGGAGGCGGAGGTGGTGGCGGCGCTGGCGCCGGGCGATGTCTTGTTTATGGATTCCAGCCACATCGCTCAGCCGGGGACGGATGTGGACCGCATCTTCCATCGCATCCTGCCGCGCCTGCCGGCGGGCGTGCTGGTGCACATCCACGACGTCTTCCTGCCGGACCCCTATCCTCCTGCCTGGCGCTGGCGCGGCTACAATGAACAGCTCCTGGTGGCCTCGTGGCTCTTGGCCGGTGGGCTCGTGCCGCTGTTCGCAAGCCACTGGGTCACCACCCGCTGCCGCGCCCGGTTCCAGCAGGGACCGCTCGCGCGCCTGCCGCGGGCGGGGGATGCGCCCGAGACCAGCCTGTGGGCGCTGAAGCGTTGATCAGCGCGCCCAGAAGAAGGTGTCCGGGCGGTAGACGCCGATCTGAGCGAAGGGATCCCAAGCGTAGACCGCCGTCTCGGGCACATTCTCGAGGCCGCGGCGCACCATCACCGGCTGCATCACATCCTTGACCAGGCCGATGGTGAAACACTCCGACGCGTAGAGCCGCAGCATAGCCTTCCAGATGCGGGTGCGCTCCTCGGTGGTGCGGCTTCGCGTCCACGCCTCAAACAGCTCCAGCAGCTTCACCGCCGCCGGCAGATCTGGCGGCTCGCCGGCACGGCCGCCGGTCTCGTAATACTGCCCCCAGCGCGACCACTGCGGCTGGTCCGCCTGGCTGGTGGGGGCAAAGGCGGCCGGGCTCATGTCGGCGGTGGGCACGCCATTGTCGTGGCCCCACCACAGCACCATCAGCGCCTCGCCCGAGAAGATCCGGTTGCGCAGGAGCTCGCGCTCGGTGGGGCGGACATGGACCCGAAGGCCGATGCGCGCCCACTGGTCGCGCACCAGCTCCAGCACGTCGATCTGTTCCGTCTCCTCGCCGGCGGTCTCGATCACCAGTTCGAAGGGGCGGCCGTCGGGCAGCCGGCGGATGCCATCCTTGCCGCGCATGAGCCCGAGCTCATCCAACAGCGCATTGGCCCGCGCCGGATCGTGGCCGAGACAGGCGCGGCCGATCTCCTCCTCCCACAGCGGGCTCTCGGGGAGGATGGTGTTGTTGGCCGGGGTCGCCATGCCGAAGTAGAGGAACTGGGAGATGGCGGTGCGATCGAGCGCAAAGGAGAGGGCAAGGCGCAGTCTGCGGTCGCGGAACAGCTCACGCCAGACGGGATCCTTGGCCGTGAGATTGGGATAGAGGGCGAGCCGAGCGCTGCGCCCCTCTTTCCACAGCAGCGTGCGAAGCCCGCTGCGGCCCTCGCTCTGCTTGAGAAAGGTCACATCCTTAAAGGCCAGACCGCGAAACTGCAGGTCGGTCTCGCCAGCACCGGTCTTGACCGGCACCAGCCGCGGCGAGACCACCTCCAGCACCACCCGGTCGATGTAGGGAAGCTGCTGGCCGCGGGCATCCACCCGGTGGAAGTAGGGGTTGCGCTCGAACACGAAGCGCTGGGCCGGCGGTCGCGTCACCAGCCGCCAAGGCTGCAGGGTGGGAAGATCGGGATTGGTGAAGCGATAGGCCCGCGCCCGCCGATAGAACAGCTGCACCCAATCACGCGCGCGGTCCTCGGCCACCAGCCGGGCGAGCTCCTCGGGATCGGCATAGCGGCGGTGGAAACGCTTAAGATAGTGGGCGGGCGCATAGATGATCAGCGGCGCGGCTGCTGCCAGCCGCGGCAGGAACAGGGGATTGGGCTGCGACCAGGCGTAGCGGACCGTGCGTGCGTCGGGAAAGCTCACCTCCGGCGGCTCGCCCGCCACCAGTAGTGTGGGCGGCAGGCCGTAGGGGCGGAGTTCCTGATTGCGCGCCCAGTCCTCCCACCAGAAGCGGAAGTCCTCGCTGGTGAAGGGCGCGCCGTCCGACCAGCGGTGGCCCGGCCGCAGGCGGAAGGTGAAGATGCGCCCGTCCTCGACCGTGAAGCTCTCGAGAATGTCGGGAACCAGCTTGAGGTCCGGCGTATAGCCCACCAGCCGCGCATAGCCGTAGACATACATGAGGCGGGTGTCCTTGCTGCGCGTGACCAGCATGCGCAGGCTCCCGCCGGGACGGCCGATCTTGGGCAGATCCTCCAAAACGCGCGGCACTGCCGGCGGTTCGGCTCGAAGCGGTGCGCCCACAAAGCCGAGGGCGGCCAGGGCGGCGAGTGCGATCCAGCGCTTCACGATTCCGGGTCTCCTTCACCGTCGCCGAAACGGACGCGGTGGCCGGGCGCCACCTCGCGCATGGTGCCGGATCCGCGGCGGATGGTAAACGGCGCCGGCCAGGCGGCGGGGTCCGAGCTGCCGCCGGCAAGGCGGCGGAAGTCGAGGCGGCGGTCGGGATCGGGCTCGGGCACAGCGGCCAGCAGGGCCCGGGTGTAGGGGTGGCGCGGGGCCGAGAACAGCACTTCGGCGGGGGCCTCCTCCACGAGCAAGCCGCGGCACATGACTCCGACCCGGTGGGCGATCCGGCGCACCACCGCCAGATCATGGGCGACGAACACATAGGCGAGAACCAGGCTCTGCTGGAGTTCCTGCAGCAGTTCCAGCACCCGCGCCTGCACCACCACATCCAGCGCCGAGACCGGCTCGTCCAGGATCAGAAGTTCGGGCCCCGGTGCCAACGCGCGGGCGATACCGATGCGCTGGCGCTGGCCGCCGGAGAAATGGTGGGGATAGCGATGCATGTGTTCCGGCCGCAGGCCCACCGCCCGCAGAAGTGCCGCCACCCGTTCCACCCGTTCGGCGGGCGTGCCGAGGCGCTGGATGCGCAGGGGCTCCGCCACCAGCTCGAACACCGTCATGCGCGGGTCGAGGGACGACCAGGGGTCCTGGAAGACATACTGAACGTGGCGGCGCAGCCGCGGGAGCTCGCGCTCCGGCAGCGCCAGGATGTCACACACACCCTCGCGGGTGCGAAGGTGCGCCGACCCGCCCTCGGGCGCCAGGGCGCGCACCAGCAGGCGGCAGACGGTGGTCTTGCCGGAGCCGGACTCGCCCACAAGGGCGTAGCACTCGCCGCGGGCCACGCGAAAGCCCACATCCCGCACCGCCGCCACACGCTGCTGGCGCAGCCGCAGCCAACTGCCCTGGCGCCGGGTGAAGCCCTTGGCAAGGCCCGCGACCTCCAGGAGCGGGCCGGGCGGCGGGGGCGGCCCATCGCCACGGTGCAGCAGCCGGGCGAGGGCATCCAGGGCCGCAGAATCCCCGGCCGCAGCGGGAAGCGGTGCCGGCGGCGGCCCATGAAGCCGCGGCACCGCCGCCAGCAGTGTGCGAGTGTAGGGGTGACCGGGACGGCGCATGACCGCGTGGCAGGGACCGGTCTCGAGGATTCGGCCGCGGTGGATCACCGCCACCTCGTCGGCCAGCTGGGCGACGATGCCGAGATCATGGGTGATGAACAGCACCGCCATGCCGAACTCGGCCTGGAGATCCTGCAGCAGCGCCAGGATCTGGGCCTGGACGGTGACATCGAGGGCGGTGGTGGGCTCATCCGCCACCAGCAGCGCCGGCCGGCCCACCAGCGCCATGGCCATCACCGCCCGCTGGCGGAGCCCGCCGGAGAGTTCGAAGGGATAGGCGCGGGCCGCCCGCTCAGGATCGGGGAAGGCCACCCGCGCCAGCATCTCCAGCACCCGCCGGCGGATCTCCTGCCGCGGCAGGCGGGTGTGGACCCGCAGCGCCTCGCCGATCTGGTCGCCGATGGTGTGGAGCGGCGAGAGGGCCGTCATCGGCTCCTGGAACACCATGGCGATGCGATGGCCGCGGATCTGCCGGCGCGCCTCGCTCTCGGGGTTGAGGGCGGCCAGATCCACCGGCGCGGGCGCGGCGGGATCGCGGAAGAGCATGCGCTCGGCCCGCATCTCCGCCTGCTCCGGGAGGATACCGAGGATCGCCTGGGCGATGGCGCTCTTGCCGGAGCCGCTCTCGCCCACCAGCGCCACCGTCCGCCCCGGCGGCACATCGAGAAAAGCACCCCGGACCGCATGCACCGGCCCCGCCTCGGTGCGGAAGATCACATGCAGCCCGCGCACCTCCAACAAAGGCGCATCCGTCACGGTCGGGCGAACAGCTCGAGCGGATCGATCCAGCGCACGCGCTCCCGGCTCCATCGCAGAAAGGCATCCAGCCGTGCGAAGTCGTCACCCTCCATGACCCGGTGGTGGGTCATGAGCCCCACCGGCCCCCGCACTCCACGCGCGGCCAGGGCCGCAAGCTCGGCCGCCAGCTGTCGCAGCGGCTTCACGCGGCCAGTGTCGCGCGCCAGGGCATCGATGTGAATGTCGATCCGCCGAAGACCCGGCACCGCCGGCCCCTGCCGGCGCCATTCGGTGGAGACGAAGGCAAAGCCGAGGGCTGGAAGTTGTCCCTCGATGACCGGGTCGATACGGTTCCAGGGCGGCACCTGGACCGGCAGGAACCGCGCACCGAAGATCTTCTCGAGCTGGCGGAAGCCGGCGGTGAGCCCGGCAGCGGCCTGCCGGGCTGAGAGGGTGCCGCCGAGCTCGATGCGGCGTTGGCCGGGGCGGGCGTGGTTGCGGTGGGCGATGCCGTGCTGGAGGATGCGGGTCAAGGGCGAGGCCAGCAGGCGGCGGGCGCAGGCGCGCTCGAGCCGGGCCGGGATCACCGCAAGCGCAAGCGGCAGCCGGTGGCGCCCGGCCAGCGCCAGCAGATGGGTGAGTGCGGGATGGTCGCCGGCGGCATCATCATCCCGCCACCACAGGGCGAGAGTCATGGGTTTGCCTCCCGCCGCGCCAGGACCTCCCGCAGGAGCCGGGCGGTGCGGCGGGCGCCGTCCAGCTGAAGGCGCGGTGGGCAGGGGGCGTCCGCGCGCAGCTCATGGACCGCCGCCAGCAGCGCCTCGGGCCGCAGCACCCGTTCCGGCACCAGCCGGGCGAAGCCGGTGGCGGCCAGATGCTGGGCGCGGGTGCGCTGTTCGCTCTCGCGCCCCGCCTCAAAGGGCACCAGCACCAGCGGGGTGGCTGCCGCCAGCGCCTCCACCACCGTATTGTAGCCGGCCCGTGCGACCGCCACTCGCACCGTCCGCAACCGCCGGGGGAGGTGGGGGTCGGCGCGCACCAGCCGCACCGGGCCTTCGGCTGCAGCCTCGCTGAGCCGCTGCCAGTCGGCTGTGGGTAGATCCGGGCCCGCCACCAGCGTCCAGGGCTCGCCGGTGGCG
>WFXL01000088.1 GCA_015490605.1 Rhodospirillales bacterium | reverse complement strand
GCGCATACCCATGGCGATGCGGGTCTCGTGGGTGGCGCTGCCGATGTGGGGCAGAAGGAAGGCTCGCGGACGGGTGAACCAGCGGTGGTCCACCTGCGGTTCGTTGGCGAACACATCGAGGCCAACGGCGAACAGATGGCCCTCATCCAGTGCCTCCAGCAGCGCCTCCTCGTTCACCACGGTGCCGCGGGCGGTGTTCACCACCACCGCCCCCCGCGGCAGCCGATAGACGCGCTCCCGTGAGAGCAGGTGATGGTTCTCGGGCGTGCCGGGACAGTGGAGCGAGAGGACGTGGCAGTGGGGCAGCAGGTCCTCCAGCGTCGGATGCCAGATGGCACCCTCCTCGAGTTCGGGCGGAAGCCGCCGGCGGTTGTGGTAGCGGATGGTCATGCCGAAGCCGCGGGCCCGCCGCGCCACCGCCCGGCCGATGCGGCCCATGCCGACGATGCCGAGGGTGCGGCCGTGGAGCTCGAGGCCGAGATAGCCGGTGGGCGACCAGCGGGACCAGACGCCGGCGCGCAGGTCGCGCTGGGCCTCGAAGGCCCGCCGGGCGGCTCCCAACAGGCACAGCATGGCCACATCGGCGGTGGCCTCGGTCAGCACATCGGGCGTGTTGGTGACACGGATGCCCAGCCGGCGGGCGGCCTCCAGGTCGATATGGTCGGTGCCCACCGAGAAGGTGGCGATGATGCCGACACGGCCGGCAATCCGCGCGAGCATGGCGGCGGTCCAGCGCTCGGTGGCGGTGGTGAGCACCCCGTCCGCCGCCAGCGCCCCGGCGACCAGTTCCTCCGTCGTGAATGCCCGATCCGTGGGATTGCCGTGCACCTCGAAACGCTCGGCCAGCGCCGCCTCCACCGCCTCGGGCAGGCGTCGGGTGACGAACACCACCGGACGTCGCGCCATGGATTCCCACCTCCCCCGGCTTGTCCTCCGTCGCCGGCGCTGTACCACTGGCGAGGTGGGGCGAACAGGGGGCCATGGGAGGCCGGGCATGGGACGGTGGGTGGTGGTGCTGCTGCTGGTGGTGCTGCTGGGGTGGGCGCTGGTGCTGCCGGCCCGGGCCGGGCTGGTGCCGCACCAGGCCTTCTACCGACTGCGCACGCCCGCGGGGCTGGCCCCGGGTGCGCCGACGGTGGCGGGCGGACTTGCGCTTGAGTGGCGCCGCACCTGTGAGGGCTGGCGCAGCCGCCAGCGCCTTGCCTTCGTGCTGGCCGAGGACGGTCTTGCGGGATCGAGTCTCGATATCCGCTTTCAGGGCTTCGAAAGTCTCGACGGGCGGCGCTTCGCGTTCGAGCTCGAGTCGTTCCGCGGGCTTCGCCGCGAGGAGCAGGTGCGCGGGCAGGCCGAGCTTGGTCCTGCAGGCGGCCGGGTACGGCTGGAACTGCCCCGGCGCAGCGAGCTTGCCCTGCCGCCCACCACCCTGTTTCCCGCTGGTCAGCTCGAGGGCGTGCTCGCCGCCGCCCGCCGCGGCGCACAGCTGGTGGATCAGTGGCTCTATGACGGCTCCGGCAAGGATGGACTTGTGCGGGTGGTGACGGTTTTGGGCCGCCCGCGCACGGCTGATGGCGGCCTTCGCCTGCCCTTCGCGGCCGCCTACTATCGCGGCAATGCCGGCTCGCCCCTGCCGGCGCTGCAGCTCTGGGGCGAGCTCGATGGCGAGGGCATCTATCACCGGCTGGTGCTGGACTTCGGCGATCTGGTGCTGGAGGCCGTGCCTCTCCGGATCCGCCGGCTTGCACCACCCGCCTGCCATCGGCGCCCCGCACCCGAGGGCTGAGCGGCGCCGGAGACGACCGGCGGCCCCCTGCCGCCGGCGGACGCTCAGACGCCATCCGCCAGCGGCATGAGGCCGGTCACCGGGTCGTCAGGCGCTGGCGCGGGCGCCGGCAGTCGGGCTCGGGTGGCGCCGGCCGAGAGCCTCGCGCACCCGCCGCACCAGCCGGCTGAGCTGCTGGGCAATCCACTCGGCCCGAAGCTCGCGCGCCCGCCGCACGGCATCAGCGACCCGATCGCGGTCGATCTCGATTCGCTCCACAGGACGCGGCATGGCGACATCCTCCATCTCATGTTGCGCTGCACAAGAGATGGGGAGCGGCCGCCTTGGGAGAACGGCGTTTTCCACATGGCGATCATGCACAATCGGGCACGTCTGCGGCCGCCGCATGGCCGCCATGCCACTGCCGCACGCCTCAGTCGGCGGCAGCCGCCAGCGCCTCCAGATCCAGCCAACTGAAGCGCTCCCGCTGGAGGAAGGCGAGCCGGCGCGCCCGCACCCACACCGCGGTGTTATAGCCGAGAGCCGCCGGATGCCGCGGCAGGCCCGCGCACGTCCACACCTCCTCGATCCGGGCAAGCGGCAGGGCAGAGCTGGCATGGGCTGCCCGCAGCTGCGGCCAGCGGACGGCAAGCCGGCGTCGGAGAGCCCTCACCGCGCCGGCGCGATGGAGCCCCTTGGCCGCCAGCACCCGACGGGCCCGGTGGGGGTCGAGGCCGGGAGTGCGGGCGATGGCGGCGGCGCGGAGGCGTACTGGTGCCAGGGCGGGCGGATGGGGGCGGTGCAGCATGGTCGCCTGCACTCGGGCGAGATGGTAGGTGGCGAGCGCCACCTGTTCGCCGTGCAGCACCCGCCCCGGTGGTGTGGCCGCATCCAGCAGATGGGCGATGGCGTGCTCGCCCTGGGAGGCGGGGGCGGAACTTCCCGCCCGGCGCATGATCAGGCTCTGGATCAGAAGCCAGCGCACCAGCGCCGCCACCGCCTCGATCTCACCCGCGAGGATGCCGTCGAGTGCGGCCAGCACCTCCGCCTCCACCGCCCGCTGGGCGGCCAGCGCCGAATCTAAGGTCGGCGCGCGGCCGAGGGCGGCGGCAAGCCTGAGGTCCGTCACCACGGTGGTGCGGCAGAGGGCATCGCCCAGCCCCGCCCGACGCAACCGCAGCGGCGCACGCGCCAGCACCGCAAGGTCGAAGAAGGCCGCCCGGGGCGGCGCCACCGGCAGGCTGTGCTTCAGGCGGCAGCGAGCCAGGGAGGCGGTGGCGGTGAGCCAGCCG
>WFXL01000087.1 GCA_015490605.1 Rhodospirillales bacterium | reverse complement strand
CCCTCCACGTGCGGCCCGCCGGTCGTGAGCACCACCCCGCTCCGGCGCACGCCGGGATGAACCCTACATCACAAGGAGAGCGTGATGCGCGTCTTGCCCGCTCCGGCGCACGCCGGGATGAACCCGACGTCGCCTTCCCGTCGCCCGGCCAGTACGACCCGCTCCGGCGCACGCCGGGATGAACCCTTCCAGGGCAGCCGGCGGGTGGTGGGCAGCACCCCGCTCCGGCGCACGCCGGGATGAACCCTGGAAGACGCATACAACGAACAATCCGCTTCTCCCGCTCCGGCGCACGCCGGGATGAACCTCAAACTTCACAATGAACCGTTTCCCAATATCACCCGCTCCGGCGCACGCCGGGATGAACCGTAGAGAGCAGGCCCCCGGCTCCCTGTTCCACCCCCGCTCCGGCGCACGCCGGGATGAACCCCCGCCGGCGGTCTCGAAGTCGGGGTGAAGAAGCCCGCTCCGGCGCACGCCGGGATGAACCCCCACGCGGCGACGGCCGCCGCGGCGAGCACGCCCCGCTCCGGCGCACGCCGGGATGAACCCTTCTGATGCGCTGCTGGCACTACGCCCGCGAGCCCGCTCCGGCGCACGCCGGGATGAACCCCGCAGGCCGTGCGTGCCGGCGACGTGGTGGCCCCCGCTCCGGCGCACGCCGGGATGAACCCTTGGTCCGCTCCGACATCATCGACAAACACCTCCCGCTCCGGCGCACGCCGGGATGAACCCTCTGGATGGCTGGATCGAGGGTCTCGCGCGGGCCCGCTCCGGCGCACGCCGGGATGAACCCCACGCCCACCTTGCGCAGGCGCTCGCCCATCGCCCGCTCCGGCGCACGCCGGGATGAACCCTGGGGGGCGGGGGTGCCGCCCCGGGGGCCTCCCCGCTCCGGCGCACGCCGGGATGAACCCGAGATCATCGAGAGCGCGCGTCGTGGCCGTCCCGCTCCGGCGCACGCCGGGATGAACCGTACGGCATTCGCGGCGTTGCCAGCCTGACCGGCCCGCTCCGGCGCACGCCGGGATGAACCCCGCGCCGCGCAGGGCCCGAAGGGCCTCTCCCTCCCGCTCCGGCGCACGCCGGGCCCTCCCCTTCTCCCGTCGCCACCGGATCAGCCCGCGCGGTGAAGGCCGCGGCGATGGTCGTAGGCCACCTCGAACCGGCACCGTCCGGGAAACACACCCCGCCAGCCGGCGCCACCGGGCTCCAGCAGCAGTACCGTCTCGAACGACAGTCGGCGGACATCCCCCTCGATGACCTTCTCCGACAGCCCCCGCTCGGCGAGATGCACCCGCAGCCGTCCGGCGAGGGCCTCGAGCACCCCGTCGTCCACTGGCCCGGCCGGCTGCCAGGGAACGCGGAGGCGCGAGTCCTCGAGCGGATCGTCCTCCTCGATCAGGAAACGCACCGCGTCCCCGTCGCGCACCGCCAGCAGCACTTCGTGGCTCTCGCCGAGCCGGGTGGTGGGAAGCGCGTCCGTCTCGGGCAGGTCCGGATCGGCCCGCCACGCCTCGAGCAGCCCCTTCCCGGTGGTGAGCCTGTCCCGCCGCGCCGTCTCCCTCGTCGCCCAGGCTTCGCCCTCCGCGGTCCACAGGCATGCTCGCAGGGCCTCCGGCAGCTCCTCCCCGAGTTCTTCCGCGCCGCGGTAGACCCGGTCGAGGATCTCCGGTCCCTCACGGACGGGATCGAACGCGCCCCTCGTTTCCACGCATCGGCGCAGGTGCTGCAGACCCAGCCACAGCCGTGCCACGTCCGGATAGACGGCCGCCGCCCGCGGAAGGAAGTCGCGGTACCACGCCGGCCCCGGCGCGGCGTCGGGAGGTGGCACGTGCAGGAGCACGCGCGTGTCCGGTCGCCGGTCGGGCGGATCGCACAGCACACCCGAGGTATCACGCGGATGGCGGCGGAAGCGCCCGAACCGCTGGATCAGCACGTCCACCGGCGCGAGGTCGCTCACCAGTTCGTCGAAGTCGAGGTCGAGGCTCTGCTCGGCCGCCTGGGTGGCGACCACGATGCGCCCGCGGCGACGGTCGGGTGGACTAGCCCGTCCGGCGAGGGACAGGAGCTCCCGTTCGATGGTGTCCCGATCACGCGGCAGAAAGCGGGCGTGGTACAGCAGCGGCTCCGGCAGGCTCCTCTCGCGGCAGGTCGTCTCGAGGATCGAGAAGGCTTCCACCGCGTCGTCCACCGTGTTGCGGAACCAGATTCCGCAGCGGCCCCGCCGCGCCGCCTTCACCAGATGGCGCATGCAGTCTTCCGGCGTGGATACGAAGCCCACCCGCAGGGGACGCGGCGGCGCCTCCGGCAGAACGGGGCACAGCACGCCTCCACCGTGGAACACCGCCAGCACCGGCAGGCGTGCGGCGGGAAGCCGGGCGAGGCGGCCGTCCACCTCGGCCCATCCGGCTCCCGATGCGAAGGCGCGCACGAGCCGCGTACGCAGCCGGTCGGCGAGAGTGGCAGAGAGCAGCACGACGCTTCCTCCCAGCCGCGCCTGATGACGAAGCAGCTCTTCCAGCAGCACGAGCACGTAATCGTCGAAGGAGTGGACCTCGTCGACGACGAGCACCTTGCGCAGCAGGCCGGCCAGCCGCACCGTGGCGTGCCGCACCCGCAGCACACCGAGCAGTGCCTGGTCGACGGTACCCACGCCCAGGCGGGCGAGAAGGGCACGTTTCGAGCTCCGCGCGAACCAGTCGTGGGGTGGCGGCTCGCCCGGCTCGCCGCTGGCGCGCGTCAAATAGTCCCGCCATGCCCGCCGGATGGCGCGGGAATGGGCGAGCACCGCTTCGCACGGATCTTCGAAGAGCAGGTCCGCGAGGCCGCGGCCGTCCGCGCTCCCGCGCCGCCGTTCGAAGGCGGCATCCGCCGTCGCCATGGTGGGAAGCGCGATGTAGGCGGAATCGCCACGCCGGGACGCCACCAGCCGCTGGACGGCGAGGTCGGCGGCCTCCGTCTTGCCGCTGCCAGTGGCATCCTGCACGATTACCAGTATCGGTCCGGGCGCGAGGGCGGACGGATCGAAGTCCTTGTCCACTGCCCGCTGGAGCGGCGAGGGCCGGAAAACGGGGGCGAGATCGCGGAAGCCCGCCACCGGCCGTGTTCTCGGTATGTCGAAGGGCCACGGCCGCAGTCGCTCCAGCACGCGGCGGGCCGTGGGACGGGCATGGGCGTCGAGGTACTTACCCAACTCCGTGGGATCGCTCGACCAGGAGAAGTCTTCCGCCGATCCCAGCCAGTCGGCGATGGTGAACATGCCGTTGAGGACGAAGGATATCTCCCGAAGTCCCTCCTCGTCGAGATCGATCGGTCCGTCGACCCTGAAGAGTTCCGCGAAGCGACGCACGAGTTCGCCGGCGACGGCCGCGTCCTCCGAGCGGAACTGTCGTTCGGCACGGAAACGGGCGAGCGTGAGCCCGGCGGGAGGCTGCCGTCCGTGATGGCCGGTGAAGATGGCGAGGAGGAGGCGAAGACCCGAGCGCCGGCGCAGCGCGGACGGAGCACGCACCACCACGCGGTCGTTCATGCAGGGATCCTCGCACAGCAGCGCGAAACCGAGGTGGTCGTGCCCGAATTCCCGCCGGTACTTGCCGAGACCGTTCGAAGGTATGCCGAGGCGGTCGGCGATGTCGGGACGCTGTCGCTGGAAGGCCGATCCGACCTTGCCGACGTCGTGCAGCGCCGCGAGCCAGAGCAGCAGCGACCGCAGCCGTCCGGGATCCGTCCCGAGCGCCGTCGCCATCCCGGCCAGCAGGTCCTCGCGCCGCTCGAGCCCGGCCTCGAAGACCGCGGCGACGTCGAGACCGTGCCAAGGCAGCAGGTGGAAACCGGAGCCGGACCGCCCGGCCTTGGCCCAGCGGCGGAAGATCGCTCCGGATGGACCAGTGGGCATCCGACGCCCCGTCGGGCGAGCAACCGGCACGACCGGCTAGTCGTGGTCCCGCCTGACGTCAATACGGCCCTGAGGCGCGCAGGTACACACCACGAACCGACTACGCATCGGTTGATCGTCGAAGAGATCGGCCTTCGCTCCGGACCCTTGGGGGGGACTCTTCGACAGGCAGTGCGGTCGCTGCCACGCCTCAAGCAGACCGGAATGTCCCTTGGCAGCCGTCGCCCGAACGGCTGTGGGAGTCCCCGCGCGGCGCGGAGGTGCTCGTGCACCGGGACGGAAACGACCGGCCGCTTCGCACCAGCCGGGAAGAAGAACACGTGGACGTCACGGGCTCGGGTCCTCCCCCCGGCGATATCGGGGACATGGACCATCGGCCGGGAAGAGACGGGGCCGTCCTGTTCGCGGGAGCCGCCCCCGATCTAGGGAAGGGTTCCGGATCAGGCAAGCGGGTCCGCATACGGCTGGCGTGCTTGGGCATACCACGCGTTGGTGGACCATCATCGGTCGAGCAGCGCACGGGCTCCGGTCGCAGTAACGCCACCGGCCGCCGACCTTGAACGGGAAGTCTTCCCGACCTTCGCGACTCGCGCGGCAGACCATCCAAAGCCCCGGCCTCTGCACATGGGCCTTAGCCGGGAAATGCAGCAGATGGACATGCAGTGCCGTTAGGGCATACTGCCGGGATGAAACTTGGAAAGCCGGATGGCGAAGGTATCGCGCAGTCCGGACACGAAGACGCTGCTCGCGCCTCCCGGGACAAGGGGCGTTGCCGCACCAGCGAAGCCAGCTGACAACGTGAGGCAAGGCGTATGCCCTTCCGGAAGTCGAAGCACCGCGGGTGAAGCACTGGTCGGGTACGGTCGCCTGCCAGTGGAAGTGGTGGCGCTGCCTACCACGTCGGAGCGCTCCCAACCGATGTGGACCACGCCGCTCGTGCCGGCCACCGGTCCACGAGTCCGGTGATCATGCCGCACAGTCCGTTCCTTGGGGATCAACGGATGCGCCGGCCGTGCGGCGACGGCCACCCGCGACGCGCCCCGGCGCCCCGCTTCGCGTGCGGGAGATCGAGTCGGTACGACGGCATCCACGCGTTGCGGCGCGTCCGTCGGGTCCCTTGCGGACACTGTGCGGACGTACCTGCGATGACCGCGTCCGTCGCGATCGCGGCGCGTGAAGGACGCGCGGCCGCGGGTCGCACCGGGTCCGCCGGGCGGAGCGTGGACCTCGTGTCCTACCGCGTCATCTCCACAGGGTGAGCAGCGGATCGGGCGCGGAATGGTGGCTCGGATGGTGGCCCGCCCTCGGGACCGGAGGCGCGGAAACCTACGGGGCCTTGGGCTCGGGCCGGATCGCGTGGCGGATGGGGTGGGATTCGAACCCACGGGGCGGTTGCCCGCCCGGCGGTTTTCAAGACCGCTGCCTTAAACCACTCGGCCACCCATCCCCGTCCTCAATGTCGACGCTTCGGGGCGGCTCGACAAGCCCCGCGTGCTGGAAGACGAGATGTCCGAAACGGCCATCCTGGTTGCCGTTGTTGGCGGCGATTCGCCGCTGGCCGGAACGCCCCACTGTGCGGCCGCCGCTTCTTCGGGCGCTGTCGGGCCGGACGTCAGCTGTGCCCCGGCCGACCTCGAGTGCTCTGGCGCGTGTGGCTGTTTCCGGGCGGAAATCCGACACCGCTACACAGCCGTCCACCGACACGGTTCACCCGCAGCAGCGCCCTCGCCTCCCTGACCACAAGTGCGCGAAGCCACAATGGTTGCACCCACCACGGGCGGTCTTCCGCCGGTGCGGGCCCCCTTGGCCAGCACCTTCAGTGAAGGCGGTGGTGGTGGGTCGACACCACCCGGGTGTGCGAGCGCTCCAACGGCACGGCCCGGAGCGCGTCAGCGGAGGAGCTACACCGTACAACGCCCAGAGGAGGTGATGGTGGCAGTGGTAGGGCGTCGTTTACCATCCGCCTGCCGTGCCTCCACTAAAAGCGTTCTTCGGATCGCGGGGAGCCCCGCGCTCTCCTTTGGCTGGGCGCTGCGCCGAAGGGGCACCATGCCCTGCCCAAGGTCCCCGTGCCGTCGGGTTTCCCGCCAACCTCCACGCCCGTCCTCATCTCTACGCCGCACATGCACCCGTCCGCCGGCCACAGCCCAAGACCGGGCCGGGTTCAGGGGCCATCCTCGGAAGCCGGCGGGTCCGTTGCCACCGCCCGGAGGATGGCCAGGTCCGCATGCGTCTCCGCCTCGCGGCGGGCCCGTTCTTCCCGCGCGCGCTGGCGCAGCCGCTCGGCCAGTCGCTGCCAGCGCTCCACAGCGCTGTGAAGTGCTCGCACCGTGGCCACCTGAGCCTCCACCTGCTGCTGCCGAGCTGCAAGTTCCGTTTGCAGGCGATGCCGTCGGCCACGGGCGGCTTCCGCCAGCAGGCCGGCGAGCGCGAAGGTCCCGGCGTCTGGGGGCGGATCCTCGAGGATCCGGCGGATGCTCGCCTCCAGCTCGCGCAGCCGTGTTTCGGCCCGCGCCAGCTCGCCCGCAAGGTGGGTCAGTTCGGCACGGGCTTCGGCCAAGCGCCGGCGTTCGAGGGCTCGAAGCCGCTCGAGGGTCTCGGGCGTCATGATCCGGCCTCGCCGTGGAGAATGGCAGCCAGGGCGGCAAAGGGATCGATGGTGCTCGGTGCCTCCTGGACGTTCTGGGCAAGCAGCCGCTCGAGGGCAGGGCGCAGGCGCAGGGCGCGGTCGAGTTCGGGATTGCTGCCGGGGCGGTAGGCGCCGAGCTCCACCAACTCCGCCATCTCGGCAAGGCGCGCCAACAGCGCCCGAGCCTCGCGGATCACGGCGTACTCTTCGGGTGTGTAACAGCCGGGGGCGGTACGCGAGAGGCTGCGGAGCACATCGATGGCGGGATAGCGCCCGCTTTCAGCGATGCGGCGGTCGAGCACCACGTGGCCGTCGAGGATGCCGCGCACCGCATCCGCCACCGGCTCGTTGAAGTCATCACCGTCCACCAGCACAGTATAGAAGGCGGTGATGGACCCTTCGCCCTCACCCGGGCCCGAACGCTCCAGCAGTCGCGGCAGCTCGGCGAAGACGCTTGGCGGATAGCCGCGGGCCACCGGCAGCTCGCCGGCCGCCAGTGCCACCTCCCGGCCCGCCTGGGCAAAGCGGGTGACGCTGTCGAACAGCAGCAGCACCGCAGCCCCCTGGTCGCGGAAGGCCTCGGCGATGGCGGTGGCGGCCAGGGCCGCCCGCCGCCGCAACAGCGCCGGCTCGTCGGAGGTGGCCGCCACCACCACGCTGCGGGCGAGTCCCTCAGGCCCGAGTGTATCCCGCACGAATTCGCCGAGCTCGCGTCCGCGCTCACCCACCAGCGCCACCACCACCACATCCGCCTCGCTGCCGCGGGCGATCATGGACAGCAGCGACGATTTGCCCACGCCCGAGCCGGCGAAAATGCCAAGCCGCTGGCCCCGCCGGCAGGGCACGAACAGGTCGAGTGCACGCACGCCCGTGCGCAGGCGTGGTCCCAAGGGCCGGCGGCGATGCGCCGGTGGCGGATCGGCCATCACCTCGCGTGTCTTGGGGCCAGGGATCAGCGGCCCGCCGCCATCCCGCGGACGGCCGAAACCGTCCACCACCCGCCCGAGCCAGCTCGGGTGTGGTCGCAGTCGCGCGATGGATCCTGCGTGCACCACCCGCGCCCCCACGGCGAGCCCGCGCGGCTCACCATAGGGCGCAAGCCTTACCCGCGTGCCGTCGAGGGCCACCACCTCGGCCAGCAGGACGTCATCACCTTCGATGCGGCAGAGATCGCCCAGCCCCACGAAACCCGCAAGGCCGCCTGCGGTGAGCACATGGCGGCCAAGGCGCAGAAGCCGCCCCTCCGCGTATGTCTCGGGCATCTCCTCGGCCACTGCCTTGTAGGTACGGGCATCCTCGGCAGCGAGCGCGGGGTTTGCTACCTTGGGTTGCATTCTTTCGCCATTTACACCCTTATAAGTTGCAGGTGGGGTTAATCTGTGGTTGTAAGACCCACGGACAGACACACGCAGGGGACGTCCCAAGGGGCATCCTGACAGCCGAAGGTTAAGGCTTCGCTAAGGCCGCGACGGATCAGACAGCGAAGGAGTGGACGATGCGGATCCTGCTGATCGAGGACGATCCGGTTTCCGCCAAGACGGTGGAGACGGCCCTGGCCACCGAGCGGATGGTGGTGGAGCTGGCCACCACCGGCGAGGAGGGGGTGGAGCTTGCCAAGCTCTATGATTTTGATCTCATCGTCCTGGACCTGCGGCTGCCGGACATGGATGGCTGCGAGGTGGTGCGGCGGCTGCGGGGGGCGCGGGTGCGCACGCCCATTCTGATCCTCTCCGGTCGTACCGATCCGGTGGACAAGGTGCGGGGCCTCACCACCGGTGCCGACGACTATATCACCAAGCCGTTCCATCGCGAAGAGCTGCTTGCCCGCATTCACGCCATCGTCCGTCGGGCCCAGGGCCATGCCCATTCGGTTATCCGCACGGGCAAGCTGGTGGTGGATCTGGATGCGCGTACGGTTTACGTGGATGGCAAGCGGCTTCATGTGACGGCAAAAGAATATGCCATCCTGGAGTTCCTTTCGCTGCGCAAGGGCACGACCCTCACCAAGGAGATGTTCCTCGATCATCTCTATGGCGGCATCGATGAACCGGAGCTAAAGATCATCGACGTCTTCATCTGCAAGCTTCGCAAGAAGATCGCCGCCATGACCGGTGGAGAGCACTATATCGAGACCGTCTGGGGGCGCGGTTACATGCTGAGGGATCCCGAGGAGCCCCAGGAGCAGCAGCGACCGGAACGGCCGACCATGCCCATGGTCCCGCGCGAGGCCGACCCGGTGGCGGCCCATGCCTGAGGTGCGCCGCCCCGGGCCGCAACTCCAGACGGATCGGTTTCGTGAAGGCTGCCATCATCCTGCGAGAATTTCCACAATGAGGCTGCGATCGCCCAAATAATCACTGGACCATTTCCCAAAAATTTGCACGGCCGCCGGCGGTATCAGGCGACGAATGGCCATATTTGCTCTGATGCACAAGCTACGCCTCGTCGGCGCGGCGGCGTGTCGGCCCGAAGGGATGGGGTGGGGTGGTTGCAGGATGGTTGCGGGATGCGGCCCTAGCACCGCCCGCATGCAGCCATCGATGCGATCCGTTGTTGGTGAAGATGGTCGGAGCGGGCGGATTCGAACCGCCGACCCCCAGTCCCCCAGACTGGTGCGCTACCAGGCTGCGCTACGCTCCGGCTGTCGCCCATATAGCGGCCGACCTCGCCTGCGGCAATGTCGTCGTGTTCATCCGTGGGGGTGGGGAAGGACCGGGCCTCTGCGCGACTCCTCACTCTCCGGTTCCGATCCCTTCGGGAAATCTCCTGGGACTCCTAGTTTCGGAAGCCTCGGACGGTTGGATCATGAAATCCTTTACCCCCTGGTTCCTCGGGTTTGTCGCCATTCTTACCGCTTGCGGAGCATAATCGGACGACCACGGCATCCCCCGGAGTGCACGGATTCGGCCAAGCAATCTCCAGGGACGGTAGCTGAGAGCACAGCACCGGCAGCGCATAGTGGCGTGGTCATGGGAGAAAGCACAGCAGAGCATCGTGGTCTGCCGCCCATCCGTCGAGGTTCAGAGGAGGTGTCGGCGGGGGACGCACCACTCGCAGCACCCCGGGGCAAAGCCTCATCGGTACCCTTACACCGCTGTCGGCGCGGGGGAGCAGGAGGCGTGGGAAACAGGCTCGCTGCACCTGTGTTGAGCGCCGCCCAACGAAATGCCATCATCGCCGGCATCGAACCAAAAAATTTTAATACAACAAACACCGTCATACATTTTGAACTCGACTTTGCTTCAGTGAAATTTTCAATCAAATCGTGTCTAAATTTCTATAATCTACAAAACCAAGAATTATAAAATCTCGAAATATCCTCATATATTTGTTTCGATTTTAACATGATATGTAGATTGTTTTGACAAATCATTTACACTTATGCAGGATAGGAAATCAATTGTATTTGAGATAGTATTTCAACATGCATATCTGAAGTATAACGCGGACACGGCGAGTCGTGGAGGGGGTCGAGAAGCTGGTGGACTGGACTGCTCTCGCGGAGGCAAGCGGAGACATTTATGCTGTCTCGGAGGGACGTCCGCGCTATCTCTTGCGGGTCGTGATCAGAGTCCTGTCGGTGCAGCCGAGTGGAACCTTGCGCCCCCGAAGGCGCAGCATCGGGTCCGGAACCCGCCGCGCTTTCGCTGCTTGGCGTCTCCTTCGGCCCGGATTCAACACGCAGAGCAGACGCTGGCAGAAAGGCCTTCGACCGCGACAGACCGGCAGCTGGGGCGCGGGCGGGGCAGCAGGCCCTTCGAGATGCTGAAGTTCCGCAATATGTACGCCGATCACTGCGATGCGCCGGATGCGCCGATCCGCCAGGCCAGCCCCGACGCCCCGCGCATAACCCGCGTCGGCCGTTGGCTGCGGTGCACGAGCCTCGTCGAGTTGTCGCAGCTATGGAACGTGCTGCGCGGCGAGATGAACCTCGTCGGCCCGCGGCCGCGCGCGGTGGGGCACGACGAGGAGCTGGCGAGGCGGACCCAACTCTACTTCTCACGTTATTGGGTGAAGCCAGGAATGACGGGCCTCGCGCAGATCCGCGGCTATCGAGGTGAGCTCGACACGCCCGAGAAGCTGAAGCGGCGCATCGCCTACGACCTCGCCTACGTACGCGAGTGGAGCCTCGCCCTCGACCTGTGGATCCTAGCGCTGACGCCGTTAGTTCTCCTGCGTGGACCCGCCATGTATTGAGCATCCGCGATCACGGTTTGCTACCATAGATGCAAGTCACGGCACGCGGCAGCATGTCCGACCGATGCGTATTCGCGGTCGGCGCGAGATGCGAATTGGTTGCGCGCCTCATGTACTTGAAAAACCTCGAAAAATTTTTCTATCTGAAGTTGATAGCCATATCCTTGCACTGTTGTGGGAGGCATGGTAGGAGGTTTTTGGTTGCCGCACATGGTACGATGTGCGCCGGTAGCTCATCGTGGAGCTTAGCCATGGCAGCATGGAACATTACCCCCCCTCGAGCGTCCGGGTTACCGAAGACGACACGGCCGTCGGCTTCACGCTGATGCGGAGCCAGGGGTACGGGAGCCAGACGGTCTACGTCAGTACGGTGCAGGACCGCGGATTCACCAACAGCGGCGACTACGACGGACTGGTGAATGTGCCGGTCACCTTCGGGCCGGGCGAGACCCAGAAGACCGTCACGGTACGCATCCGCGAGGACAGCGTCAACGAGACCGACGAGAGCTTTTCGCTGATCGTACAGGCCTCGCCGTCCGATCCCACTTCCACCTGGCTCGCCCGCGCCGGCTTCACCATCGCGGATGACGATGATGCCGCGCCCCAGGGGCCCCTGGTCCTGATCGATGTTGGCGGGCGCTCGTTTCTTCTCGAAGGTCTTGCTGATCAAAGTGGAAGATATACAAATGTTCGCGCTTACGATCTCTCCTACAATCCCACGTACGCCCCGGACGACGTTCGTGCAGCTGCCTTAGCCATATTTCGATATTACCCCAGGATAACCAAAACGATATCGGAGTGGCGGCAGTCTGTACAAGACTTAATCGATGACCTTAACAAGGTTTCCGATTTAAAACTAATCCGCGACATTCTATCATCGGGCATATCTTTATTTTCTAGCTCCGCGCTATCCTATTTGACAACCGGATCGGCTACGGTTCCGGCCCAGTTTGCTCAATTATTATATGACAACACTCAAACTTTTTGAAGTATGGCACTGAAAAATTATCTCTTATATTTGCTGGATCCTTGCTCGAGCAGGCTACTGTAGCCCTGAACGGTTTTCTCCGGGAGGTTCCCGAACCTGTCCGATGGTCTACTCCTCTCAAGAGTGTTTCGCTCGAACAATTGATTGATCTTTATGAACAGGTTCGGGCATCTGTTGGACTCATTGATGTTGCAAAGGAGATAGTCGACTATGTCGGCAATCGGCTGGAGATCAACAAAGCGCAATCTCTTCGCGATGATATCGTAAACTTTTTCTCGGAAATTGGTATAACTTCGATAATTGGAGCGGGAGAAGCAATAGGAAACCTAGGGAGTGCGCGCGTCAAAGATATTATCGACACTCTAGGAAGAATCGTTGATGCGACATCTTTGGTAGAAATCAGTGTCTATCTACAGAACTGGCTCGTAAACCTGGCAAATTGGGCAAGAGATGGCAGGTCTACCAATCTGTTGCCCTCGTTAGATGATTTAGCTCGCAAGCTCGAAAGCCAATCCGACCCAGGCTCGCCACCAAGGATTGAAATCCTTACGAGAAATCTTGAAGTTAGCCCGGGAAAGGAAATCCAATTGGCCGACATATTCAAGGTTTGGGATCCTGACGATGACCTAAAGACCATTCGGATCTGGGATAGCCGTAAGGGCAGTGACGGCGGGCGAGTTGTTTTGGGTACAAATTCGCTCGAGGGTAAATACATGGATGTTAGTATATATGACTGGTCAAACGTGATCTATCGAGCTGGATCTCGGCCAGGAAGCAACGAAATTGGCATCGATGCCATAGATGTCCGGGGCAATCAGACATATGAGTATGTCGAGATTGTCGTCTCTGGAACATCGACCGCAACCGACGCGGGTGACACGCTTCATGGGACCCCTTGGAACGATATACTTGACGGTCTCGGAGGTAACGATCGTCTCTTTGGCTACGATGGTGACGACAGGCTCTCGGGTGGTTCTGGTGCTGACGAGCTGTGGGCGGGAGCTGGGGATGACGAGGTGTACGGCGATGCCGGCGACGATCTGGCGGGAGGGGGTCCGGGCAATGACGTCATGTGGGGTGGCGCGGGCAATGACACATTGATCGGGTTTGGCGGCGACGACGGTCTCTACGGCGAGGACGGGAACGACGCCCTGTGGGGCGGTCCTGGGAACGACACGGCCGAGGGCGGCATCGGGAACGACAGGATTGGCGGCGGTCCGGGGG
>WFXL01000086.1 GCA_015490605.1 Rhodospirillales bacterium | reverse complement strand
GCCGGTGGGTGCCGCCATGGCGCGGATCTCCCGCCGTCCCCGGCACCGCTGCCACCTCCCGCCCGAGCTCCCCGGCGATCCGCGCGGTCATGAGCGAGCCCGAGCGTTGTGCCGCCTCCACCACCACGACCACATGGGCCAGGGCCGCAATCAGCCGGTTGCGCCGGGGAAAGTGGCGCGCCTCCGGTGCTGCGCCCAGCGGCCGTTCGCTCAAGAGCAGCCCCTGTTGGCGGATGCGCGCCTGCAGCCGCGCGTGCTCGGGCGGATAGCAGCGGTCCAGACCGCAGGCGAGCACCGCCACCGCCCGCCGCGGCCGTACCAGCGAGCCCTCGTGCGCCGCCGCGTCGATGCCGCGGGCGAGGCCCGAGACCACTGTCACACCGGCTTCCGCGAGGCCGGCGGCAAGACGCCGGGCGAAACGGCAGCCGGCCGCGCTTGCATGGCGCGCGCCCACCACCGCCACCACCGGTCCCGCCAACACTGCACCATCGCCGGCCAGCGCCACCACCGGCGGCGGATCGGGCAGATGGCGCAGCCGCGCGGGATAGTCCGCCTCTTCCGGACACACCAGCCGGATCCCGAGCGCCTCGGCCCGCTCCAGCTCCCGCACCACCCGCGCGAAGGGCACAGGGGTCACCCGCCGTCCCAGCACCCCGCGGGCACACAGCTGCGGCAGCGCCTCCCAGGCGGCCACACCGCTGCCATAGCGGGCCAGGAGGCGGCCATGCAGCCGGGGGCCGATGCCGCGGCTGCGCATGAGCGCGAGCCGGGCGAGCCGCTCCTTGCGGGAAAGTGCCGGCACGGCCATTCCCCATCCCCGGGGCTCACCGGGACCATCCTAGCCGTGACGAGCGCATCTTCAACCGAAAGGAGAGATTGGGGCGAATACTATCGCCTCATGCAGGGAAAACCCGCGCGCGCCACCTGCCGCTTTGCCCTTGAGGCCTTCGCCCGCGAGCGGCGTCGGCGGCTGCGGGCGGTGGACCTGGGTTGTGGCGGCGGGCGCGATGCCCGCGCCATCCTCGAGGCCGGCCACCGGCTGCTGGCGGTGGACCGCAGTCCCGAGGCCGAGACCGCTCTCAAACGGGCGCTGCCACCACATTTGCGCCGCCGGCTGCGCTTCCTCCAGGCCGACCTCGCCGATTTCACGCCACCGGCGTGCGACTTCATCAATGCCAGTTTCTGCCTCTTCGCCCTTCCCCGAGAGGCCTTCCTGGGCCTGTGGGAGCGCATCCAGAGTGCTCTTGCACCCGGCGGGCGCTTGGCCGGGCATCTTTTGGGGTCGGAGGACAGCTGGGTTGTCAGCGGGCGCCGCTGGGGGGTGGACCGTCGGGAACTCGCCCAGCTCGCCGCGGGCTTCACCCTCGAGTATCTGGACGAGGAGCGCTGTCGCAGCCGCACCCCGCGGGGTGAAGTCAAACACTGGCACCTCTGGCACCTGGTGCTGCGGCGTGCGTGAAGCGCTACCGGGGCCCGGCACCCCTTGCCTGCAGCCCTACCAGTCGAGGCTGAAGCGGTGCTTGATGCCCAGCCGGAAAGTGTCGAGATCGCGCGAGACCGAGACGGCTAACTTCCAGTCGTCGCTGCCGGTTTCGATCCGACCATGGGCCAGGGCTGCGGCGACGGCGGTGAGGGGCGAGCTGGCCTCGCCCTCCTCAGCCGAGCTCATGCCCACCGCCAGCGCCGGATGGTCCACCGTCGCACGCTCCAGCGTGCGGCCCCCGAGGCCCAGGCGCAGCTGGCGCGGTAGAGTCGCATCGTCCTCGGGGCGTGCGATCATGGTGGGCGTTTCCACCGGCCGGGGTGTGTGGCGCAGGGGAGTGTTTGCAACCGTGACCCCACGGGTGCGGGGTCGTGCCAGCGGCTTCGGCATTCTCCGCGCCGCCGCCTGCGGGTGTGATGGGGCGGTATCGGCCGGTGTGGCGGCGGGCAGGTGGCGGGCGATCCAGCGCTCCAGCGGCTGGGGGTTGATCCCCTCGTCCGCTTCCGGCGCCGTCAGCCGTTCGGGGCGCGGTGCCACCACCTCGCGGATGGCGAAGAACCAACCCGCCACCGTCCGTGCCAGCGCCACCCGTGCAGGCCCATAGCCCGGCTCCTCGGTTGCCAGCAGCCGACGCAGCCCGCCTTCACGCGCCATCGCACTCTGGGCGACCGTCACCAGCATCACGGTAAGGCCGAGGACAACGATGCCACGACCTCCCACACCCCCGAACATGACGGCGTCCCATCCCTTGACAAAAAATCTACATACTTGGGTACACGATGGGGCCAACGGAGGTCAAGCCGTTCAGGCCCACAGGAGGGCGTGGGTCTTTCCCTGGGGGTGCCGATGCGACGATCGGGGCGCGGCGGCCGGCCCGTGGCCTCAGTCCGATTCCGGTCGATCCCGTGATGGCTGTTCGCGCCGGGATTGCTGCCATTCGCGATAGTCCATGCGCCGCAGTGGGAAGACATCGCGAATGCGGCAGTAGAGATGGCCGAACAGACGGCCGACCGGGCGATAGCGCGCGAGATCGAGGCGCAGGCTGGTGGGATCGAGAATGTCATCCCGCACCCAGGCCGCCACCACCTCGCCGATCACCAGCTGGCGCGTGCGGCCGATGCGCAGCAGGGTGAACAGGCGGCACTCCAGCGCCGCCGGCGCCTCCCGCAAGCGCGGTGTGGCGATTCGGTTTGAGGGCGCGGTGTGCAGTCCCGCCGGCGCGAGTTCGCTCATGCCCGCAGGAAAGTCCACCGCGCAGACGTTCATCGCCTCTGCCAGCGCTTCGTCGACGAAATTGACCACGAACTCGCCCTCGCGGTCGATGTTGGCGCCGGTATCCTTGGGAATGCCAGGCTCACGGTGCTCGATTCCCAGCACCACCAGCGGCGGATCATGGGAGAAGGCGTTGAAGAAGCTGTAGGGGGCGGCGTTGATGGTCCCATCAGGGTTGCGGCTGGTGACCAGCGCGATGGGCCGAGGGATCACCAGCGCGGTCAGCAGTTTGTAGCGGCTGGGGGCGTCGAGGGTGGCGAAATCCAGCTCCAAGGCCTCGCTCCCGCATGCTGCGGCCGTCTGCCTGAGGGGCGCAAGCGGCCCGATTTCCACGATATCCGGGCGGATGGGGCTGCGCCTCAGTCAGCCACGGCGAAGACCGCCGCCACCTCCACCGGAGCGCCGAGCGGCAGGCTCGAACAGCCCACCGCAAAACGCGCATGGCGGCCGGCCTCGCCGAACACCGCCACCATCAGGTCCGAGGCGCCATTGATCACCCGCGGATGGTCGGTGAACGCCGGCCCGCAGGCGACAAAGCCCCTGAGCTCCACCACCCGGGTGATGCGATCGAGCGTGCCCAGCGCCGCCTGGGCCTGAGCCAGCAGGTTGAGGGCGCACAGCCGCGCGGCCTCGGCCGCCTCCTCGAGGCCGAGATCGGCCCCCACCAGCCCGCGATAGGCCAGCCGGCCGTCCTCAAGCGGCAGCTGGCCCGAGACGAACAGCAGGGATCCCGCCTGCACCGCCGGCACATAGTTGGCCACCGGTGCCGCCGCCTGCGGCAGGTGGAGACCGAGCTCGGCGAGACGGGCCGCGATACGTCCGCTCACGATGGGCCTCCCCACAGCTCCTGCCCCTGCGATTGCCAGATGCACCGGAATGCCGCAAGCTGGGGGCGAGGCGGGTGCAGGGAGACCCCCATGCCGACTCCGCGCGATCTGGGCTATCGGGCGGTGCCCGAATGGGCGCCCCATGCGCGCTGCTGGATGGCATGGCCGTGCCGTGACGACCTCTGGGGTGAAGGGCTGGCGGCCGCGCGCGAGGCCTATGCCCGGGTAGCCCGGACCATCGCCGAGTTCGAACCGGTCACCATGATCGTGCGGCCGGAGCTGGTGGCCGAGGCCTCGCTGCTGTTGGGCAAGGGCATCTCCATCCTGCCCATGGCCCAGGACGATTCCTGGACGCGCGATACCGGCCCGCTGTTTCTCGCCGGGCCTGGCGGCCGCGCGGGCGTGTGCTTCCGCTTCAACGGCTGGGGCGAGCGTTACAGCCCCTATGACGAGGATGCGCGCATGGCGCGCCGCATCTTGGAACATCTGCGCCTGCCCGCGTTCGAATCGGAGCTGGTGCTGGAGGGCGGTGGTATTGATCTCGACGGTGAGGGCACAGCAATCCTGTGCGAACCCTCGGTGCTGGACCCTGGCCGCAATCCCACCGCCAGCCGCAGCGAGGTGGAGCGCGAACTTGCCGCCATGCTGGCGGTGGAGCGGGTGATCTGGCTACCGGCGGGGCTAGTGGATGACGATACCGGCGGCCATGTGGATAATGTGGCGCGCTTTGTGGCCCCCGGCGTGGTGGTGGTGGCGCGGGACGAACGGGGGCCGCACCGGCTCGCCCTCGAGGCGGTGCGGGCGGTGCTGGAGGAGGCGGTGGATGCCGCCGGCCGGCGGCTTGAGGTGGTGCCGCTGGACCTGCCGGCACCCCGCCGCCGCCACGACGGCCGCTGGCTCAGCCTCAGCTACGTCAATTTCTACTTCGCCGAGGGTGCGGTGCTGGTGCCGGCCTTCGAGGATCCGGCCGACCGCGCGGCGGCGCGCACCTTCGAACAGCTCTTCCCCGAGCGGGAGGTGGTTCAGCTGGAGCTGGGGCCGATTCCCGAGGGCGGCGGCGGACTCCATTGCATCACCCGTGACGAGCCGGCGCCGCCGGCGGGGGATAGTGCGGATCCGAAGCCGCTTTACCACCTGCCGCCGGCGGATTAATGTGGTGTTGACGACGCAGCTTCGCGGGAGGGGGCGTCATGCTCGTCGATCCGTTCGGCCGGGAAGTCACCTATGTGCGCATCTCAGTGACCGACCGCTGCGACTTCCGCTGCGTCTATTGCATGGCCGAACACATGACCTTTCTCCCCAAGCGCGAGCTGCTCACCCTCGAGGAGCTGGTGCGTCTGTCGGATGCCTTCATCGAACTGGGGGTGCGCAAGATCCGCCTGACCGGTGGCGAGCCGCTGGTGCGGCGCAACGTCATCTGGCTGATCGAGCAGCTGGGCGAGCGGGTCCGGCGCGGCGAGCTCGAGGAACTTACCATCACCACCAACGGCAGCCAGCTGGAGCGGCTGGCCGAGCGCATCGCCGCTGCCGGCGTACGTCGCATCAATGTTTCCTTGGATACCCTTGATCCCGCCCGCTTCCGCCAAATCACCCGCTGGGGCTCGTTCGAGAAGGTGATGGCCGGGATCGAGGCGGCCAAGCGCGCTGGGCTTGCCATCAAGATCAACATGGTGGCTCTGCGGGGCGTCAATGACGACGAGTTTGACCGCATGATCGCCTGGTGCGGCTCCGAGGGCTTCGACCTCACCCTCATCGAGACCATGCCCATGGGCGAGGTGGAGGGTGACCGCACCGAACAGTATCTGCCCCTGTCGCTGGTGCGGCGGCGGCTGGAGCAGCGCTGGACGCTCACCGACATCCCCTACCGCACCGGCGGGCCGGCGCGCTATGTGCGGGTGGAGGAGACGGGCCGGCGGCTCGGCTTCATCACCCCGCTCTCCCACAATTTCTGCGAGAGCTGCAACCGGGTGCGGGTCACCTGCACCGGCACCATGTACATGTGCCTGGGCCAGGAGGACCGGGCGGAGCTGCGCGAGGCGCTCCGGGCCTCAGAGAGCAACGAGCCGGTCAAGCGCGCGATCCTTGAGGGCATCGCCCGCAAGCCCAAGGGCCACGATTTCGTCATCGACCGCCGCCGCAACCGCCCGGCCGTGCGGCGCCACATGAGTGTCACCGGCGGCTGACGTCCGCAGCGCCCCGGCTCTTCTCCATGACCATCGAGGAGCTGCTGGCGCGCAACCGCGCCTGGGCCCAACGCCAGCAGGCGCGCGACCCCGACATGTTCCGCCGGCTCGCCCGCGGCCAGCGGCCGATATGTCTGTGGATCGGCTGTTCCGACAGCCGCGTGGCGCCCGAGACCATCGTCGACGTGCCACCCGGAACCCTGTTCGTCCACCGCAACATCGCCAATCTGGTCCGCCCCACCGACCTCAACTTCCTCTCGGTGCTGGAGTTCGCCCTCACCGCCCTGGAGGTGGAGGACATTGTGGTCTGCGGTCACGAGGATTGCGGTGGCATCGCCCGGGCGCTCGAGGGCGAGCCGCAGCAGGCGGTGGTGGACTACTGGCTGCAGCCGGTGCGGGAACTGGCGGCGGCGCTGCCGTCCGGTGAAGACCAGGCGGTGCGGCTGCAGCGGCTGGTAGAACTCAATGTGCGCGACCAGCTGCGCCATCTGGCCCAGCTGCCGCCGGTGCGGGCGGCCCGCCGGCGGCGTCCGCTACGGCTGCATGGCCTCGTCTTCGAGATTTCCACCGGGCGGCTGCGCCG
>WFXL01000085.1 GCA_015490605.1 Rhodospirillales bacterium | reverse complement strand
CAGCACTGCCGCCGGCGGCAGTGCTGGGGGCGGTGGCCCGGGCCGATCCTGCAGCCGGGCTTGAACTGGTGTCGCTGTGGGCGGCGGCGCTCGCCGCCTCGGTGGCGGCGGCGGGACTGGATGCGAATTGTGCGCCGGTGCTGGATGTGGCGGAGGAGGACACCACCGAAGCCATCGGCGATCGCGCCTTCGGCCGCGACCCCGAGCTCGTGGGCCGGCTTGGCCGGCTGGTAGTGGCGACTTTCCGCACCTTCGGCATTGCCGGCGTGATCAAGCACTTTCCCGGCCACGGCCGCGCCCGGGTGGACAGCCACAAGACGCTGCCGCGGATCGAGGCCAGCTGTGAACAGCTGAAGGCGCGCGATCTCATTCCCTTCCGCCATGGCCGCACAGCCCCCTTCGCCATGACCGGGCATCTGCTGTGCCCGGCCCTCGACCCCGAGCGGCCGGCAAGCCTCTCGCCCGCGGTCCATCGCCTGCTGCGGCAGGAGCTGGGCTTTCGCGGCCTGGTGCTGAGTGATGATCTCGCCATGGGGGCGCTCACGGGCCGTCCGGGCGAGCGGGTGCAGGCGGCACGGGCGGCCGGGGCCGATCTCGCCCTCTGGTGTCCGGGAGATGCGGATGCCACCGCCGAAGTGCTGGCGGCCGCAGGCGATGTGGCGCCACCTGTGCGCCGCCGCCTCCAGCAGCTGCGGCAGGATTTGACCCGCCGCCGGCGGCCGCTACCTGCAGCTTCGTTGGCGGCGGAACTCCAGCGGCGGCTTGCCCGACACCATGGCTGACTGGCTTCTCTCCATCGCCCAGCTGCTGTCGGTGTGGGCGCTGCCGGTACTGCTGGCGGTAACCCTGCATGAGGCGGCCCATGCCTATGCCGCCCAGCTTCTGGGGGACGATACCGCCGCGCGCATGGGGCGGCTTTCCCTCAACCCGCTGCGCCATGTGGATCCCTTCGGCACCGTGCTGCTGCCGGCGTTCCTGCTGCTGGTGGGGGCCCCCTTCATCTTCGGCTGGGCCAAGCCGGTGCCGGTGGCGTTCCACCGGCTGCGGGATCCGCGCTTCGGCATGGTGCTGGTGGCGCTGGCGGGGCCCCTGAGCAATCTCGCCCAGGCGATCCTGGCGGCGCTGGCCATGCACCTCACCGTGCGCCTGCCCGAGCCCTGGCTTTCCTGGTTCGGCGAAAACCTCGCCAATGCCGTAATCGTCAATGTGGTGCTGGCCGCCTTCAACATGCTGCCGCTGCCGCCGCTGGACGGCGGGCGGGTGGTCACCGGCCTGCTGCCGCCGCGCCTTGGCTGGCGCTTCGGCCGGCTCGAGCGCTATGGGCTGCTGATCCTGCTGCTGGTGATCTTCCTGGTGCCGATGATCGCCCGCGAGGTCGGCTATGCCTTCAACCCGCTGGCGATGGTGCTGTTGCCGGTGATCGACCGGGTCTATGAGGGGGTGCTGTGGCTGACGGGCTGGGCGTGAGCGCGGCCGAGGACGAGGTGTTGACGGTGGCGGTGGCGGGCTTTTCGGGCCCGCTCGATCTGCTGCTGGACCTGGCACGACGCCAGCAGGTGGACCTTCGGCACATTTCGGTGCTGGAATTGGTGGACCGCTATCTCGCCTGGCTCGAAACAGCCCGCCGCCTGCGGCTTGCGCTCGCGGCCGACTATCTGGTGACCGCCGCCTGGCTGCTCTACCTCAAGAGCCGGCTGCTGCTGCCGCCGCCCGCGAACGATCCTGAAGCGGCGGAGGAGGCCGCCGCCCTGCGCGGGCGTCTGGTGGCCCTCGATGCCATCCAGCGGGCGGCCGCCTGGCTTGAGGCCCGGCCCAGGCTCGGGCGCGAGCGCTTGCCCCGGGGCATGCGCGAACGCCTGCCGCGCCGGCGCACCGGCCCGCTTCGGGTGGAGCTGGCCGAGCTGGTGCGCACCTGGTTCCACCTGGCCGCACGCGACCAGCGCAGCCGGCCGCTGGTGCTGGCCACCAGCCGGCCGCTCTCGCCGGAGGAGGCCCTGCAGCACCTGGCGCGGCGGCTTACCGGCCACGACTGGCATGAACTCGCCGCCTTCCTGCCGCCCCTGGGGCCGGACCCCTTCGCCCGGCGGGCGGCGCTGGCGGCGACACTGGTGGCCGGGCTCGAGCTCGCCCGCCGCGGCGAGGTCGAGCTGCGCCAGCCGGAGCCCTTCGGCCCCGTGTGGCTGCGGAGGCGGCGATGAGCGACATGTCCGAGGCCGAGCGGCTGGTGGAGGCGCTGCTGTTCGCAAGTCCCGAGCCCGTATCGGAGGCACGCATCCAGCAGCTGCTGGGGACCCGGGCCGAGGCACGCGCGGTGCTGGCGCGTTTGAAGGCGCGCTATGAGGGCCACGGGGTGGTGCTGGAATCGAGTCGCGCCGGCTGGGCCTTTCGCACCGCGCCGGACCTGGCCGCCGAGCTCGCCCACATCGACCCGCGCCCCAGGCGGCTTTCCCGTGCCGCCCTCGAAACCCTGGCGGTGATCGCCTATAAACAGCCCGTCACCCGCGCCGAGATCGAGGCCGTGCGGGGCGTGGCGGTCTCCCGCGGCGTGCTCGACCAGCTGCTGGAGCTGGGGCTGATCGCCCCCCGCGGCCACAAGGAGGTGCCGGGGCGGCCGGTGCTGTGGGGGACCACGCCCCGGTTCCTCGATGTCTTCGGTCTCGCCTCGCTGGACGATCTGCCGCGCCTCGAGGAGTTCGAGGAGGGGCTGTTCGCCGCAGAAGGAGCGCAACGGGAGGACCCGTCGGGTGCGTGAGGAAACGGCAACGGCGGCACCGGCTGTGGCGGAGGTGCGCGAGTCCGCAGCCCGGCCTGGTGCGGGCGAGCCGCCCGGCCTTGAGGTGCGGGGGCTGAGCCACCGGTATGATCGGGCGCCGGTGGTGGAGCGGGTTTCCCTCACCGTCCACCCCGGCGAGGTCCACTGCCTGGTGGGCCCCTCGGGCTGCGGCAAGACCACCACGCTGCGCCTCATCGCCGGGCTCGAACCGGTGCGGGAGGGGGAGATCCGTATCCGCGGGCGGCTGGTGGCGGCGCCGGGCTTTGCGCTGCCGCCGGAGCGGCGGCGGGTCGGGCTGATGTTCCAGGATTTCGCTCTCTTCCCTCACCTCACGGTGGCGGAGAATGTGGGCTTCGGCCTCCGGCGGCTGGACCGCCGCCAGCGCGAGGCGCGGGTGCGCGAGCTGCTCGCCAAGGTGGACCTGCTGGGCTATGAGGACCGCTACCCCTACATGCTCTCGGGTGGTGAGCAACAGCGGGTGGCGCTGGTGCGGGCGCTGGCGCCCGAGCCCGACCTGATGCTGCTGGATGAGGCCTTCTCGGCGCTGGATGCCGGCCTGCGCACCCAGGTACGGGAGGAGACGCTGGCGCTCCTGCGCGAGACCGGCACCGCCACCCTGCTGGTGACCCACGACGCCGAGGAGGCCATCCGCGCCGCCGACGTGATTCACGCCATGCTCGAGGGGCGCATCGTCCAGAGCGGTACCCCGGCGGAACTCTATGCCACCCCGGCGCACCCCTTCGTCGCCGGCTTCTTCGGTCCCATCAACCGCTTCCGCACCCGGGTGCGGGGCGGCCGGGCGGCCACGCCCATCGGCGAGGTGCCGGCGCCCGGCTTCGAGGAGGGCGCGGATGTGCTGGTGGTGATCCGGCCCGAGGGCATCCGCCTGGGGCCGGCCGACGCCGGCGGCGTGCGCGCCCGCATCGTCGCCCGCAAGGACCTGGG
>WFXL01000084.1 GCA_015490605.1 Rhodospirillales bacterium | reverse complement strand
GGATGGGGGAGGTGGAGGGGAGGGGAGGCGATGAGAGTCCCCAAGATGACTGCTGAGCCGTATCAGCTTGGCCGCGTTTGCGCGTCTCCACGTAGCCGGGCGCGCATTCCGGATGTGGTAGCCCCAGGTCGACGGCGCCCGGGGTGATCTGTGGCCGTCGCCGTCCGTAACACGGACGGATTGCACGAGGGCGAAAGGGCGTGGGGTGGAGGTGGGGCTTTGTGCAGGCCACGAGGCCCTCTGACGCGCACACGCGCATACATGTCTCCGCGTATCCGCGCATTCCGGCTGGGTCCCAAGAGTATTGAAGATACCACGCGGGGACGGACGCGCCGGTGAGCTGGAGCTGGAAGCGCCGCGGGTCGGCCGCGCGCCATGAAGGCTCACGGCGATGTGATCGCGGGTCGCCGGTGTTCACACCGACGTTCGGCGCCGCCCCGTATTGTCATTCTGCTGCGCTGCGGCCAGGGCCGCGAGCTTGTGGTCCAAATGCTCCGCCAGCAGCCTCCCGAGTTCGGCACCGCGTCCTGCCAGGAACAGTTCCAGGATGCGCTCATGTTCCGCCACCGCCTCGGCCCAGCGGCGCGGGTCGAGATTGGCCATGAAGCGATGGCGGCGGATGCGGGCGTTGAGGCGGGCATAGGTGTCATAGAGCACCGGATTGTGGGTCGCCCGCACAAGCCCCAGATGGATCGTCTGATTGGCGGCGAAATAGGGCTCCAGCTGCCGGCGCCGGAAGGCCGCCAGCATCTCCCGATGGGCGCGGCAGATCGCCTCCACTTCCACCTGTTCGGCCCGCACCACCGCAAGCTCGCCCACCAGCCGCTCGAGCGCTCGCATCACCTCGATGGTGCGGGCGAGCTCATCCAGCCGCAGTGGTGCCACCCGCGCCCCGCGATGCGGTATGAGCTCCACGAGCCCCTCCCGCGCCAGCAGTTTGAGGGCCTCGCGGATGGGTGTGCGCGACATGCCCAGCTCGCGCGCGAGCACCACTTCGGCCAGACGGCTGCCGGGCGGCCGAGCACCCGTGACGATCTGTTCCCGCAGCCGTTCGGCGGCGATCTCCGTCCGCGAACGCCGGCTTGCGCTCGCAGCCTCCTGCGGCCGTGCCACGCCCTTCCCTCCGTATCCGCCAAGACCCCTGGCCGGGGTGCAGCAAACCTCGGCCAAGGCCGCGCCCATGACAAGTCCTCCAAAGGCCCCAGGAGGCTGGGCCCGAAGGCGGCGGCCTTGCCGCATTGCTCCGGACCTGCTGCCTGAGCTGCGGGCGCGGGCGCCCGCACTCACCTCGGAACAAGCACCCTTCCGCCACGGTGTCGGTTGGCCCGACGGGGCAGGGCAGGGGGTCCTGGGGCCCCTCGTAAGGGGCCGAACGGCAAGGGATCGGGCATGGCAAGGGTGGCTTTGACCTATGCGGGCTGTGCTGGGCACCTCTACTGCCCGCCATCTTCTGCCGGCAGCAACGCGCCGGTGCTGGCGGCTCGCTCCTTACCGTGTCTCCCCTACTTTCTAAGGACTCGCCCACGTGCGCCAGCCTGCGCCAGCGGCCGGCGGGATCGTAGGATCGGATCCCTTGCGCCAACCCGGACCGCGGCCGCAGCATTCTGGATGGGACGGCGTGGGGCGCGCTCGCCATTGCCGCCCACGATGAGGGGGAGCCGCCGGCAACGCTGCGGCCTGCCCGTGGAACCCCATCCCCTGCGGTGTCAGGCGGTCGCGCCCGGGCGGTGGAAAGCGGGGACAGCGGGGATCACGCCATGTCGCAGATGGGTCCTTGCGGCTTGCCCCCACACCCTCCGCATGCCATCCACCCGCTTGTCACCAGGCCTCTCCACCCCGCTGTGGACAACACCGACCCGAGCCCGCGGCCGGCGGGCCCAAGCCTGCGCCATCACCCGCGACCTCTGGCAGGTGGGTGCCCCGGGGCGCGCCCTCAGGCCGCGAGATTGCGGCCGGCGGCTTGCGGACCCATGCGGTCCCGTGCTGATGGCTACCGATCGCGATCGTGGACAGAGACGCGGCGTCCGAGGCCGGTGGTTCTCGTGCGCACACGCCACGATGGAACATGCGGGTGAAAGTCCGCGGGATGGAGAACGCCCGACCGGGCCGTCATCGCCTGAAGGGTGGGGGAGGAGGCACCGGCCCGGCGCCGGCCGGCACCCCCCTTGCCCTCAGCCGAAGCGGCGGACCTCCTCGCTGAAGCTGCGCACCCGCGTGGCCAGTTCCGCCGCCGCCCGGCTGCAGCGGGCACTGGTCTCATGCATGGCTTCGGCACGCTCGCCGGCGGCATCCAGCACCTCGCGGATGTGACCCACCCGCCGGTCCACATCCTCCACGCCCGAAGCCCCCTCCTGAGCGCTGCGGGCCACTTCGGCGACGGTGGCACTCTGCTGTTCGGCGGCGGCCGCGATGGCCGCGGCGATCCGCTCGAGTTCACCGATGGATTCGCGGATGTGGCTGCCAGCTGTGACCGCATCGCCCGCAGCCTGCTGCACCGCGCGGATGCGGGCGTCGATCTCCTCGGTGGCCTGGGCGGTCTGGCGGGCGAGGTTCTTGACCTCGCTCGCCACCACCGTGAAGCCGCGCCCGGCTTCGCCCGCCCGGGCCGCCTCGATGGTGGCGTTGAGGGCCAAGAGATGGGTCTGTTCGGCGATGTCGGCGATGGTGCGCACGATGGCGCCGATGTCGGCGGCTGTCTCCTCGAGCCGACGCATCACCGCATCCGTCTCGCGCGCCTTCTCGCCGATCTCGCGGCTCATCTCGCTGGCGCGGCCGATCTGACTGGCCACCTCGCGCGAGGACTGGGAGAGCTGTTCGGCCGCCGCCGCCACCGCCTGCACATGGGCACTGATCTCCTGAACGAAGCGGGCGGCCTCGGCCCCTTCCTCGCGCGAGTGGGCCGCATCCTTGCGCAGGGTTTCAGCCGCCCGATCGAGTTCGCTCAGGAGCGTGCCCACCCGCTCCACCAGCGAGCCCACATCCTGCTCGAAGCGGGCAGCGATCTCCGCCGCGACCCGCCGGCGCTCGGCCGCCGCCTCGGCGCGTGCCTGCTCCTCCGCCTGGCGCATCCGCCGGATCTCGCGGAAGCCCTGCACCACCACCACGCCGGCTGCCGCCACCAGCAGCGCAAGTCCGGCCCCGAGGCCGCCCAGGGTCATGAGGGCATTGCGGGCCACGGCGGTGGCCTGTTCCTGAGTGCGGCTGTCGAGGGCGGTGGTAATCTCCTCCAGACCCCGGCGGAAGGATTCCACCAGCTCGAGATAGCCCCGGGGATCACGCCCTTCGGTGGAAAAGGTGCGCGAGCTCGCCTCGATCACCCGCCGCCAGTCCTCGAGCTCGCGGGTGCGCTCATCTTGAAGCAGGGTCTGGAGTTGATCGCGCAGGTCCTCCGGCAAATCCTCCGGCAACTCATGAAGGGCAGTGCGCACACGCGCCATGGCGCGCAGATAGCGACCATAGGCCTCGGGATCGAAGGTGCCGTTGCGCAGGATGGCAACGCCGAAGGCAGCTTCCCGGAAGAGCTGGTTCTGGACCTCGGCGAGCAACGCCAGTGCTGACAGATTGTGCCGAAGATCTGGATCCGGTGTCATGAGGATACGGGTGTCAAGGGGTTCGACGAGCCCCGAGAGCGCCTCGAAATAGGCCTTTTCCACCGCGGGCCGGTCGGTGGAACCCATGTCCACTTCCCCCCGCACCACCGCCAGCGCTGTCAGTTGCCGCAACAGGCCGGGAAAGGTGCGCCCGAGCTCGCCCACATCCAGGGAGTCCACCTTCTGCCGGGCCTCATCCACCGGCTGGCGCCAGTCCTTGCCGCCGCCGCTGAGCCAGGCGATGCTGGCACGCCCCTCCTCGGCCAGGGCGATGGCGAGCTTCTCCCCCCGTTCGAAATCCTCGAGGAATGAGGGGAGATCGGCGACCCGCTGCCAGGCGTCATATTTGACCGCCACCAGCCAGCCGGCGGCCACCAGCAGGCCCAGGATCGGCAGGACGATCATGGCGAGGATGCGGCGTTCGAGCGCGGACACGAGTCATCCCTCCGCTCTGGAAACATCGTCGGCGGTCCCCTGGCTACTGTCCAATTCCCAAGGAAGGGTTAAGCTCGCGGCGGGATGCGGGCGCCGGGGAGGTGAGATGTCAGGAAATGCGTATATGCGGCGTATCGTGCTGCGGCGCCGGCCGGTGGGCGAGCCACGTCCGGAGGATTTCGCCCTCGAGGAGATCCCACAGCCCCAGCCGGCCGCCGGCGAGGTGCTGGCGCGCACCCTGTGGCTTTCCATCGATCCCTATCAGCGCGGGCGGCTGTCGGACGCGCCCTCCTACACCGCGCCCGTGGGCCTGGGCGAGCCGATCCACGGCGAGTGCGTGGGGCTGGTGCTGGAGAGCCGGGCGGAGGGTCTGGCTGCGGGCGATGTGGTGGTAGGCATGGGCGGCTGGCAGGATCATTTCGTGCTGCCGGTATCCCGGCTGCGGCGGGTGGCGGAGCGGGATCTGCCGCTATCCTGGCAGCTGGGGGTGCTGGGCATGCCCGGGCATACCGCCTATGCCGCCCTCTTCGGCATCGGCCGGCCGCAGCCGGGCGAGACGGTGCTGGTGCCGGCGGCGGCCGGTGCGGTGGGGGCGGTGGCCGGCCAGCTCGCCCGCGAGCACGGCTGTCGGGTGGTGGGGGTGGCCGGGGGCCCCGAGAAATGCCGTTATGTGGTGGAGGAGCTGGGCTTTGCCGCCTGCATCGACCGCCGGGCGCCCGACTTCCGTGAGCAATTGCGGGCGGCCTGTCCCGAGGGGGTGGA
>WFXL01000083.1 GCA_015490605.1 Rhodospirillales bacterium | reverse complement strand
GCCCAAGCCCTTCGATCTCGACCATCTGGTGGCGGTGGTGGAACGCGCCCTCAAAAGCCGCCGCGCCCGGCCCCGCCGCCCCCAGCCCAGCGCTGAGGGCGACCAGCTCCCCATCGTCGGCCGCTCGCCGGCCATGCAGGAAGTCTACCGCATCGTCGCACGGCTGGTGAACACCGACCTCACCGTGCTGCTGAGCGGTGAGTCGGGCACCGGCAAGGAGCTGGTGGCGCGCGCCCTGCACGAGTTCGGCCGACGCCGGCACGGCCCCTTCGTCGCCGTCAATATGGCCGCGATCCCACGTGATCTCATCGAGAGCGAGCTCTTCGGCCACGAGAAGGGGGCCTTTACCGGCGCTGTTGCCCGGCGGGTGGGGCGCTTCGAACAGGCCGATGGCGGCACTCTGTTTCTGGACGAGATCGGCGACATGCCGCTTGAGGCCCAGACGCGGCTTCTGCGGGTGCTGCAGCAGGGCGAATTCGTGCCGGTCGGGGGCACCCGGCCGATCCGCACGGATGTGCGCATCATCGCCGCCAGCCACCGGGATCTGCGAGCGCTGGTGCGCCAGGGTCTGTTCCGCGAGGACCTCTACTATCGTCTGGCGGTGGTGCCCATCCGCCTGCCGCCGCTCAGGGAACGCATCGAGGACATTCCGGCGCTGGTGGACCACTTCACCACTGAAGCCGCGCGCGAGGGACTGCCGGTCAAGACCCTCACCCCGGCCGCCCTACGCCGCCTGCAGGACTACCACTGGCCCGGCAATGTGCGCGAGCTGCGCAATCTCGTCCGCCGCCTCGCGGTGCTCTATGCCGAGGATCCCATCGATGAGGAGGTGGTGGCCCACGAGCTCGCCCGCTCCGCCGCCGAGGAGCAGGGCAGCGACCACGGCAGCGCCGCTGATGGCGAGGCGACGCCCTCGCTGGGGGCGGCGGTGGAACGCTGGCTTGATCAGCGCTTTCGGGCGGCTGGTGACGGGCTTCCCACCGACCTCTACCGCCGGCTGGTGCAGGAGGTGGAGCGGCCGCTGCTGCTGCGGGTGATGCGGGCCACCCGCGGCAACCAGCTGCGCGCGGCCGAGCTCCTCGGTCTCAACCGCAACACCCTGCGCAAGAAGCTCAGAGAGCACGGCCTCCACCAGAGCGAGCTGGAGGGCTGAGCCGTGCGCCCGGTGGCCGCCCTCTGGCGCCTTGCCCCGCTCCTGCGCGAGCGGCTCGCCACTTTCGAGCTCGAACGGCGCATCGCCCTGGGGCTCACCGCCGCCGCCATCCTGCTGGGCACCCTCACCTTCCTCTCCATCGCCAGCAGCCCGCCGTCGGGCGGCGGGCTCGAGCAGGTGCTACGGCTGCTCAATCTCGACCTCATGGTGCTGCTGGCGCTGGGAGCGGTGGTGGGACGGCGCCTGTGGATGGTACTGCGCGAGCGCCGCCGCGGTCTCGCCGGCTCGCGCCTCCATGCCCGCCTGGTCACCCTCTTCGGCGTGCTCGCCGCCACCCCAGGGGTGGTGGTGGCGGTCTTCGCCGCCGGCTTCCTCTCGGCCGGGCTCGAGGCCTGGTTCAGCCAGCGGGTCGCCACCGCCCTCGACAATTCGCTGCGGGTGGCGCGCGCCTATCTCGAGGAGCACAAGGCCACCATCCGCGCCGATGCCCTCGCCATGGCCGCCGACCTCGGCCGCGAACTGCCCTACTATCTCGGCGATCCGGTGCGGCTGCAGCGGCTGGTGGACGCCCAGGCAGCGCTGCGGGATCTGTCCGAGGCGGTGGTGTTCGAGGCCGGCGGCCGGGTGCTGGCGCGCAGCGGCCTCGCCTTTACCCTCGAGGTCGACCGCCTGCCGCTGGATGCCCTCGAGCGGGCCGATCGCGGCGAGGTGGTGGTGCTCACCAGCGAGTTCGATGATCGGGTGCGGGCGCTGTTGCGGCTCGAGGGGCTGGGCGGGCTCTATCTGGTGGTGGGGCGCTTCGTCGACCCCCAGGTGCTGGGCTTCGTCACCCGCACCGAGGAGGTGGTGGGCGAGTATGAGACGCTGAGGCGCGAGCGCCGCGAGATCCAGATCCGCTTCACCCTGGTGTTCGCCACGGTGGTGCTGCTGATCGTGCTGGCGGCCGTCTGGACCGGGCTGCAGCTGGCCGACCGGTTGGCCAGTCCCCTGGTGCGCCTTGCCGGCGCCGCCGAGCGCCTGCGCCAGGGCGATCTCTCCGCCCGCGTGCCGGAAGAAGGCGCGGTCGACGAGATCGGCGTGCTGTGCCGCACCTTCAACCGCATGGCCGCCCGCATCGAACAGCAGCAGCGCGAGCTGGTGGAGGCCAACCGCAAGCTCGATGCGCGCCGGCGCTTCATCGAGGCGGTGCTCACCGGCATCTCCACCGGCGTCGTCGGTCTCGATGCCGATCGCACCGTGCGCCTGCTCAACCCCCATGCGCGCGCGCTGCTGGCGGCCGAAGGGCCCGATCCGGTGGGCCGCCCGCTGGCCGAGGTGATGCCCGAGGCCGAGGGGCTGTTCGCCCGCCTCACCCGTCCCGGCGCGGTGGTGGAACAACAGCTCACCCTGCTGCGCGCCGGCCGCCAGCATGTGCTGCTGGTGCGTCTCGCCGCCCAGAGCGAGGGCGGGCGCATCGGCGGCTATGTGCTCACCTTCGACGATGTCACCGAACTCATCCTCGCCCAGCGCCAGGCCGCCTGGGCCGAGGTGGCGCGCCGCATCGCCCACGAGATCAAGAACCCCCTCACTCCCATCCGGCTCTCGGCCGAACGCCTCCAGCGCAAATATGCCGAACGCATCGGCGAGGGGCGCGAGGCCTTCGAGCGGGCGATCGCCACCATCGTCCATCAGGTGGATGCCATCGGCCGCATGGTGGCGGAATTCTCCGCCTTCGCGCGCCTTCCGCGGCCGCGCATGGGCCGGGTGGAACTGACGGAGCTCGTGGCTGAGGCGGTGGAGCTGGAGCGTGCCCGCACCTCCCGCATCACCATCGACTGGCAGCCGCCGGCCGAACCCCTGCCGCTCCTGGCCGACCGCGAACAGATCATCCAGGCCCTCACCAACCTCCTCAAGAATGCCGTCGAGGCCACCCTCGAGGCCCGCCCCGAGGGCGGCCGGGTGGTGGTGCGCGCCTGGCGCGAGGGGCCGTGTGCGGTGGTGGCCATCGACGATGAGGGGCCGGGGCTGCCGCCGGGCGAACGCCACCGTCTGTTCGAACCCTATGTCACCACCAAGCGCCGCGGCTCCGGTCTGGGCCTCGCCATCGTCCGCCGCATCGTCGAGGAACATGGCGGGCGGGTGGAGCTGGCCGACCGGCCCGAGGGCGGCGCCTGCGCCCGGCTCATGTTGCCGATTCGGCACAGCGAGGCTTGACGGATACAGGCCAACGCCCGAGGATGGCCCGCGCCGTGGCAGCGGGTGACGGGATGGGATGAGCACGCGGGATATTCTCATCGTGGATGACGAGCTCGCGATTCGCGAGATCGTCGGCGAGATCCTCGAGGATGAGGGCTATCGTGTCCGCCAGGCGGCCGATTCGCGCGAGGCCCTGGCGGAGATCGCCCGGCGGGTGCCGGGACTGGTGCTGCTGGACATCTGGCTCGAGGGGTCCGAGCTCGACGGCATCCAGATCCTCGACTGGCTGCGCGAACACCATCCCGAGGTGCCGGTGATCATGTTCTCGGGCCACGGCACCATCGAGACCGCCGTCGCCGCCATCAAGAAGGGCGCTTATGACTTCATCGAAAAACCCTTCAAGGCCGACCGCCTGTTGTTGGCGGTGCGCCATGCGCTTGAGGCGGCGCGGCTGCGGCGCGAGAATGCCGAACTGCGGGCGCGGGAGGAGCCGGGTGTGGAGCTGGTGGGCTCTTCCTCGGCCATGGCGCGGCTGCGCCAGACCATCGAGCGGGTGGCCCCCACCAATGCCCGCGTGCTGGTGATGGGCCCGCCGGGCTCCGGCAAGGAGGTGGTGGCGCGGGCGATCCACGAGCGCTCGCGGCGGGCGGGCGGCCCCTTCGTGGTGGTCAATGCCGCCCTGCTGGAGCCGGAGCGGGTGGACCGCGAACTCTTCGGCGAGGAGCGGCCTGATGGCAGCCGCACCTCCGGGGTATTCGAGCGCGCCGACGGCGGCACCCTGTTGATCGACGAGATCGGCGACATGCCGCTCGAGACCCAGGGCAAGATCCTGCGGGTGCTGCAGGAACAGCGCTTTGTCCGGGTCGGCGGGACGCAGCCGGTGGAGGTGGATGTGCGGGTGCTGGCCACCACCAGCCGCGATCTTGAAGCGGAGATGCGCGCCGGCCGCTTTCGCGAGGCCCTCTACTATCGGGTGGCGGTGGTGCCCATCCGCATTCCGCCCCTGGCCGAACGTCGCGAGGACATTCCCGAGTTGGTGGCCCACTTCGTGGAGAAGGCGGCCCGGCGGCTCGGGCTGCCGCCCCGGCCCTTCACCCCCGAGGCGGTGGCGGTGCTGCAGGCGGCCGAGTGGCCGGGCGATGTGCGCCAGCTGGAGAATGCGGTGGAGTGGGCGCTGATCATGGCACCGGGCGAGCCCGGCTCGGCCATCGGCGCTGACCAGCTGCCGACCGAGATCACCCGCAGCGCCGTAGCCGGCATGGACCCGCGGGCCAATGGCGCACTTCTGGCCCTGCCGCTGCGTGAGGCGCGCGAGGAGTTCGAGCGCGCCTATCTGCGCGCCCAGCTCCAGCGCTTTGGCGGCAATGTCTCACGCACCGCCCAGTTCGTCGGCATGGAGCGCTCGGCCCTGCATCGCAAGCTCAAGGCCCTCGGCCTTCATGAGGCCGACTGAAGCGCCGGCGGGGAGATGCGAACGTGCGGGTGGTGGTGTGCGGCGCCGGCCTCGTGGGCTTCAATATCGCCCGCTATCTCGCCCGCGCCGGCCATGATGTGACCGTCATCGACCAGCGCCCCGAGCTGGTCCAGAAGATCGGCGAGACCCTCGACATCCGCGCGGTCCAGGGCCACGCCTCGCTGCCGCATGTGCTGGAGGAGGCGGGCGCGGCCGATGCCGACATGCTTATCGCCGTCACCCACCATGACGAGGTCAACATGGTGGCGTGCCAGGTGGCCCACTCCCTCTTCGGTGTGCCCACCCGCATCGCCCGGGTGCGTGAACAGGCCTATCTCGACCCGCGCTGGCAGGATCTGTTCCGGCGCGAGCACATGCCCATCGATCTGGTGATCTCGCCCGAGGTGGAGGTGGCCCACGCCGCCGCCCGGCTGCTGCAGCTGCCCGGAGCACTCGCCATCATCCCCTTCGCCGGCGACCGGGTGCGCTGTGTGGCGGTGCGCTGCAGCGCCGAGACCCCCATCATCGACCAGCCGCTGCGCCACCTCACCCAGCTGTTCCCGCGCCTGCGGGTGGTGATCGTCGGCATCGTCCGTGAGGGCCGCTTCTTCATCCCCGATCCCGACGACCGGCTGCTGCCGGGGGATGAGGCCTGGTTCGTGGCCGCCACCGACCACATGGACCGGGTGCTCAGGGCCTTCGGACTCGAGCGCGAGGCCAGTGAGCGGGTGGTGGTGGTGGGCGCCGGCAACATCGGCTTCTATCTCGCGCGCGATCTCGAACAGCAGCTGCCGCGCACCAGCATCCGCCTGCTGGAGCGCAATCCCGCCCGCGCCGAGTGGGTCGCCGGCCATCTCGGCCGGGCGACGGTGCTCTGCGGCGATGCCCGCGAGGAGGAGCTGCTGGAGGAGGCCCATGTGGGGACGGCCGAGGCGGTGGTGTGCGTCACCGATGATGAGGAGATCAACATCATGGTGGGCGTGCTGGCCAAACAGATGGGCTGCCGCCGGGCCATCGCGCTGCACAACAACCCCAACTACCGCCGGGTGATGCCCCACATCGGCATCGACGTCGCCCTCAATCCGCGCGAGATCACCGTCTCCTCCATCCTCCAATATGTCCGCCGCGGGCGCATCCGCGCGGTCCACACGCTGCTGGACGGCGAGGCCGAGATCTATGAGCTCGAAGCGCTTGAGACCTCGCCGGTGATCGGCCGCACCCTGCGGGATCTGCGCTTTGGCCGCAGCGCCATCGTTGGCGCCATTGTCCGCGGCGAGGAGGTGGTGGTGCCGCGGGCGGATACGGTGATCGCTCCGGCCGATCGCGTCATCCTGCTGGCCCGCAGCGAGGCGATTCCGCGCATCGAGCGGCTGTTCGCGGTGCGGGCCGACTACTTCGGCTGAGGGAGGGGGCCTTGACTCGCATCGCCTATGTCGATGGGCGCTATCGCCGGCTGGATGCGCCGGCGGTGGCGGCGGAGGATAGGGGCTATCAGTTCGGCGATGGCGTCTATGAGATGGTCAAGGTGATCGACGGCATTCCGCGCGACCTGGACCGTCATCTCGCCCGCCTTGCCCGCAGCCTCCGCGAGCTCGCGATCCCTGCGCCCACGAGCCCGGCGGTGCTCCAGGCCATCGCCCGCGAGGTGATCCGCCGCAACCCGCTGCGCCATGCCACCCTCTACATTCAGGTCACCCGTGGCATCGCCCCGCGGGCCCATCCCTTTCCTGCCAGTGCCCGGCCCGTCCTCACGGTGGCGGTGCGCCGGGTGGCCTTTCCCACGGCCGAAGAGCGCGCCCGCGGGGTGGCGGTGGCGCTTGCGCCCGAGATCCGCTGGCAGCGGCGCGACATCAAGAGCATCAACCTTCTGCCCAATCTGCTGGCGCGCCAGCAGGCGCTCGAGCGCGGCCTGCGGGAGGCGCTGTTCGTGGAGGCCGACGGCACCATCACCGAGGCCACCGCCGCCAACGTGTTCCTGGTGGATGCGCGGGGCGTGCTGCGCACCCACCCGGCCGATCGCCGCATCCTCGGCGGCATCACCCGCCAGGTGGTGCTGGAGCTGGCCGAACGCGCCGGCATCCCGGTGGACCAACGCCCCTTTACGGTGGACGAACTGGATGCCGCCCGCGAGCTGTTCCTCACCGGCACCACCTCGCTGGTGCTGCCGGTGGTGCGGGTGGAGGGGCGAACCATCGGCGCCGGCATTCCCGGCCCCATCACCCGGCTTCTGGGCAGGCTCTATGCCGAACATTCGGGTCTCGGCGCGCTCGCCGGCGACTATGCCCAGGTCGCGCCCGAGCCCAAGTCTTGACCCGCCACATGCCGAGACGACATTGTCCGCGAGCCTGCCAGCACGGGGCATGGCACCGACATCCCGACTGCGACAAGGATCGAAGCGATGGCGGAAAAACAACAAAACCTCCAGGACGTCTTCCTCAATCACATCCGTAAGGGCAAGGTCCCCGTGACCGTATTCCTCATCAACGGCGTCAAGCTGCAGGGCGTGATCACCTCCTTCGATCCCTACTGCCTGCTGCTGCGGCGCGACGGCCACGTGCAGCTGGTCTACAAGCACGCCGTCTCCACGGTGATGCCGACCGCCGCCGTGCGCCTCTACGATCCCAACCAGGCCCAGGCGCAGGCCCAGAGCCCGCAGCCGGCCGAGGCCAAATAGGCCTTGGGAGGACGTGTCCGCGATCCGTACGCGCGCCGACCGCACCCTTGACACCCGGCCCCCCGCCCAGCGGGCGTGGGTGATCCATCCCTATGATCCGCGCCGTCGCCGGCGCGATCCGCGGGCACGCCTCGAGGAGGCGGTGCGGCTGGCCGAGGCCATCGCCCTTGAGGTGGTGGGGGCGGAGGTGGTGCCGCTGAGAGAGCCGGTGCCGGCCACCCTGCTCGGCCGCGGCAAGGTGGCCGAGCTGCAGCAGCGCCTGGCCTGCGATCCGGTGGATCTGGTGGTGGTGGATGCGGCGCTCACGCCGGTGCAGCAGCGCAATCTCGAGCGGGCCTGGAAGACCAAGGTGATCGACCGCACCGGCCTGATCCTCGAGATCTTCGGGGCCCGCGCCCGCACCCGCGAGGGCGTGCTGCAGGTGGAGCTCGCCGCCCTGAGCTGGCAGCGCAGCCGGCTGGTGCGTTCCTGGACCCATCTGGAGCGCCAGCGCGGCGGCTACGGCTTCGTCGGCGGCCCCGGCGAACGCCAGCTGGAGCTCGACCGCCGACGCATCGACGAGCGCATCGTGCGCCTCAGGCGCGAGCTTGAGGAGGTGCGGCGCACCCGTACCCTCCACCGCCGCGCCCGCCGCCGGGTGCCCTATCCGGTGGTGGCGCTGGTGGGCTACACCAATGCCGGCAAGTCGACCCTGTTCAACCGCCTCACCGGCGCCACCGTGGAGGTGGCGGACAAGCTCTTCGCCACCCTCGACCCCACCATGCGGGCACGCCAGCTGCCCTCGGGCCGGCGCATCATCCTCTCGGATACGGTGGGCTTCATCACCGACCTGCCCACCACCCTGGTGGCCGCCTTTCGCGCCACCCTCGAAGAGGTGGTGGAAGCCGACCTGCTGCTGCACGTGCGCGATCTCGCCGATCCCGCGTGCGAGACCCAGCGCGAGGATGTGCTGCGGGTGCTGGACGAGCTCGGCATTGATGAGGCCGACCGCGAGCGCCGGCTGGTGGAGGTGTGGAACAAGATCGACCGGCTGGCGCCGGATGCGCGCGCCGCCCGCCTGGCCGAGGCGGCGCGACGGCCTGATGTGGTGGTGATCTCGGCGCTCACCGGCGAGGGCCTCGAGCAGCTTCTGGCCACCATCGACGCGCGGCTGGCGGCGCGCGAACCCTTGGTGGAACTCACCCTGCCCTACAGCGAAGGGCGCCTTCTTGCGTGGCTTCACGCCCACGGCCATGTGCTCGCGCGGGAGGAGCGCGAGGACGGGGTCCATCTGCGGGTTGCCCTCGACCCCAAGCACCGCGCCCGGCTTGATCGCGAACTCGCCGCCCGCGGCCGCTGAGACGCTTGGGGCGCTGCCAGGCCCTTCCCATATGCGGAGTGTCGTATGCGGGGAGGAGGGCCGTGGCCGAGCGTCGTTATGTGCGCTGGTTCGAGGAACTCGGCGTCGAGGACGTGCCACTTGTGGGCGGCAAGAATGCCAGCCTCGGCGAAATGGTGCGGGAGCTGGCGGCTGCCGGCGTGCGGGTGCCCGGCGGCTTTGCCGTCACCGCCGAGGCCTACCGCGATGCCCTGACCCGGGCGGGCGCCTGGGAGCGGCTGCGGCGCGAACTCGAGGGGCTCGACAAAAACGATGTGGTGGCCCTGCGCCGAGCCGGCCGCCGCTGCCGCGAGATCGTCTATGCCGCCGGCCTGCCGCCGGAAGCGCGCGAGCAGGTGCTGGCGGCCTATGCCGAACTGCAGCGCCGCTATGGTGAGGAGGTGGCGGTGGCGGTGCGCTCTTCGGCCACCGCCGAGGATCTGCCCACGGCCAGCTTCGCCGGCCAGCAGGAGACCTTCCTCAATGTCCGCGGCGAAGAGGCGCTGCTGGATGCCATCCGCCGCTGCTTCGCCTCGCTCTTCACCGACCGCGCCATCTCCTACCGCATCGATCGCGGCTTCGACCACCTCAAGGTGGCACTGTCGGTCGGGGTGCAGAAGATGGTCCGGTCCGATCTCGCCAGCGCCGGGGTGATGTTCACCGTGGACACGGAATCGGGCCATCCCGACTTCGTCTTCATCACCGGCGCCTTCGGCCTCGGCGAGCCGGTGGTGCAGGGGGCGGTGGACGTGGACGAATGGTATGTCCACAAGCCCACCTATGAGCGCGGCTATCGCGCGGTGGTGCGGCGGGTGCTTGGCGCCAAGAAGATCAAGATGGTGCTGGCCGAGGGCCGCCTGGGCCACAATCTCGTCACCAAGGCCACCTCCCGCCGGGAACAGCGCAGCTTCTGCCTCGAGGATCACGAGGTGCTGGAGCTGGCGGGTATGGCGATCGCCATCGAGAAGCACTATTCGGCCAAGTACGGCCGCTTCAGCCCGATGGACATCGAATGGGCCAAGGACGGGCTCGACGGCCAGCTCTACATCGTCCAGGCCCGCCCCGAGACGGTGGTCTCCCAGCGCCGTATGACCGAATATGAGGAATACCGCCTGACCGGCCACGGTCGGGTCCTGGTCACCGGTCGCGCCGTTGGCCGCAAGATCGCCCAGGGACGGGTGCGGGTGATCCGCTCCACCGAGGAACTGCCCCAGTTCCAGCCGGGCGAGGTGTTGGTGGCAGACACCACCACCCCCGACTGGGAGCCGGTGATGAAGAAGGCGGCGGCCATCGTCACCAATCGCGGCGGCCGCACCTGCCATGCCGCGATCGTCGCGCGCGAGCTGGGAATCCCGGCGGTGGTGGGGGCCGACGAGGCCACCGAGGTGCTCACCAGCGGCATGGAGGTGACCGTCTCCTGCGCCGAGGGCGATGTGGGCCGCGTGTATGAGGGGCGGGTGCCGTTTGCGGTGGAGCGCATTGATCTGGCGCGCCTGCCGCGCCCGCAGACCCGCATCATGGTCAATGTCGGCAACCCCGAGATCGCCTTCCAAACGGCGCTCCTGCCGGTGGACGGGGTCGGTCTCGCGCGGCTTGAATTCGTCTTCTCCGAACACGTCCGGGTGCACCCCATGGCGCTGCTGCACCCCGAGCGGGTGGAGGATGCGGCCGAGCGCGAGGCCATCCGCCAGCTCACGGCCGGCTATGCGGACCCACGCCATTATTTCGTCGAACGGCTGGCCGAGGGCGTGGCCACCATCGCCGCCGCCTTCTGGCCGCGGCCGGTGATCGTGCGCCTGTCGGACTTCAAGTCCAACGAATACGCTCGTCTTCTGGGCGGCCGTTGGTTCGAGCCGGTGGAGGAGAATCCCATGCTCGGCTTCCGCGGTGCCGCCCGCTACGTGCACGAGGCCTATCGCGAGGGCTTCGCCCTCGAGTGCGCGGCCATGAAGCGGGTGCGCGAACAGATGGGCTTCGACAATGTCAAGCTCATGATCCCCTTCTGCCGCCGCCTCGATGAGGCCGATCGGGTGCTGGCCTTCATGCGCGAACAGGGCCTGGTGCAGGGTGAGGGCGGGCTCGAGATCTACATCATGTGCGAGATCCCCAGCAACGTCATCCTGGTGGACGAGTTCGCCCGGCGCTTTGATGGCTTTTCCATCGGCTCCAACGATCTCACCCAGCTCACCCTGGGGGTCGATCGCGACAGTCCGCTGGTGGCGCACGACTTCGACGAGCGCGATCCGGCGGTGCGGGCGATGCTGCGGCAGGCGGTGCTGGGTGCCAAACGCCACGGGCGCAAGGTGGGCATCTGCGGCCAGGCGCCTTCGGACTATCCCGAGATCGCCGAATTCCTGGTGGAGCTCGGAATCGACAGCCTCAGCCTGGTGCCGGATGCGGTGCTGCGCACCCTCCGCCATGTGCTGGAGGTGGAACGCCGCCTCGGCCGGCCGCCGCGGGCGCAGGAGGCCGCATGAGGGTCTGGACCGTCACCGTCAATCCGGCGATCGACTTCAGTTCGGTGGTGGACCATGTGCTCCCCACCATCAAGCTGCGCACCCGCGAGGAGCGCTTCGACCCCGGTGGTGGCGGCATCAATGTGGCGCGGGTGATCCATGAGCTCGGCGGCGTGCCGGTTTGCGCCCTCTATCTCGCCGGCGGTGTGACCGGTGGGGTGTTCGAGCGGCTGCTGGCGCGCACCGGCGTTGGGGGCGAGCGCCTCGCCATCCGCGGCGATACCCGCATCGCCCATGTGGTGCGGGAGACGGCAAGCGGCCAGGAGTACCGCTTTACCCCGGCGGGCCCCGAGGTGGCGGAATCGGAATGGCGCACCTGTCTCGCGCGGATCGCGGCACTCGATGCCGACATCCTCGTCCTGTCGGGCTCGCTGGCCCCCGGCATGCCGGCCGATTTCTACGCTCGCGCCATCCGCGCGGCGCGCGGGCGGGACGTGCGGGTGGCGCTGGACACTTCCGGCCCCGCCCTGTTCCATGCCCTCGAGGCGGGCGTGTGGCTGGCCACACCCAATCTGCGCGAGGCCGAATCCCTCCTAGGCACGCGCGCGGCCACGCCGGCCGAGGAGGAGGCGCTGGCGCAAGCGCTGGTGGCGCGGGGCCGGGCTGCGCTTGCGGTGATCACCCTCGGCCATCGCGGTGCGGTGCTGGCCTCGGAGGAAGGGGTGCTGCGGCTTGCGGCACCGCGGGTTCCCACCGTCTCGACGGTGGGTGCGGGTGATGCCTTTCTCGGGGCGATGGTGTGGGCGCTGGCGCGCGGTCTGCCGGTGGCAGAGGCGTTCCGCTGGGGCGTGGCGGCCGGTGCGGCTACTGCCCTCACCCCCGGCACCGGCCTCTGCTGTCGTGCCGAAGTGGAGCGGCTCTACCAGACCCTGCCGGCGCCCACCCCAGCCACCGGAGCATCGTCAGCCGGCGGCGAACAGCCGTCCCACCGGCAGCCGTAGCAGCCGCCGGGTGGAAAGCGCCCCGGCCAGGGCCGGCAGCACCAGCGCCAGCACCGCAGGCCCCAGCAGCGTCCAGGCGGCGAAGTCGGGCTGCAGATGGAAAATGCGCCCGGCGATGGCGGCTGCCAGCAGACCGCCTGCCAGCACACCACAGGCGGCTGCCACCAGGCCGAGGACGGTGAAGGTCAGAAGCTCCAGCGCCACCAGCTCGCCGCGCGTGGCCCCGAGCGCCCGCAGGATCAGCAGCTGCGGCCGCCGCTCGGCCTCGCTCGCGCGAATGCCGGTGGCCACCACCACCAGCGCCGCCGCCACCACCAGCACGCCTGCCAGCAGCAGGATGCGCGCGCCCTGGTCCACCACTTCCCGCACCCGTGCCACCACCTCCCGCAGTGGCACCGCGCTCACGCCGGGAAGTTGTCGGGCGAGGGCGGCCAGCAGCGCCGGCTCCTGCGCCGGCGCCACCTCCACCGCGGCGATCCAGCTGTGAGGTGCCTGCGCCAGCAGCCCCGGCGAGAGCACGAAGACGAAATCCAGGCGCCCGCGGGTCCAGTCTACCGGCGCGCGGATCGCCGCCACCCGGGCAGTGAGCGTACGCCCGAGAATGTTGAAGGTGAGGCTGTCGCCGATCGCGAGCCCGTAGCCGCGGGCCACCCGTGCCTCCACCGCCACCTTGAGCGGGCCGCGATCATCCGGCGGCCACCAGGCCCCCGCCAACAGCCGCTGGTCCGCCAGCGCCTCGCGCCGCCAGGTGATGACGCGATCGGCCTGCAGGGTCCAGCGGACATCATCTGCCACCGGCGCCTCCTCCGCCGGCACGCCCTTGATGGCCACCACCCGCGCCCGCACCACCGGCGCCTCCTGCAGAAGCCGGGCCTGATGGCGCGCCAGCAGTTGCGCGAGCTCGGCCCGCTGCTCGGGGCGGATGTCCATGAGAAAGAGGGAGGCAGCCCGCGCCGGCAGGCGGTCCACCAGCTCCCGTCGGAGCCGCTCGCCCAGCGCCAGGGTGGTGGTGGCGAGGGCTATGGCGAGGCCGAGGGCCAGCAGCGGCGCCCGTGTCCCCTCCCCGCCGCGGGCGAGGGTGCGGGCTGCCAGCACCAGCCGCGCACGGCCACCGCCTTCGGCAAGCCGCGCCGCCAGCCACAGGAGCCCGCGGCCGGCGAGGGCGAGGAGGGCGAGGGCCGCCATCAGCCCTACTGCCAGAAGGAGCCCGAGGCGCCGCTCAGGCAGGGTCGCCACCACCAGCCCGCCGGCTGTGAGCACCAGCCCGGCGGCGGCAAGTCGCACCGCCCGCGGCGCTTCTGGCGGATCGCCGGCCAGGGTCCGGAACAGGCGTGCGGGCGCGGCCCGGCGACAGGCGGCAAGCGGCGGCAGCAGGGCGGCCAGCGTCACCGCCACCACCACCCCGAGCGGCAGCAGCAGATCCACAGGCCGCAACTGGAGCGTGATGGTGAGCGGCAGCCCTGGGGCTGCCAGCGACAGGCCCAGCGCCGGCAGCAGCACCCCCAGCAGCAACCCGGGGCCGAGGGCAGCGGCCAGCAGCAGTACCGCCTCCAGCACCAGCCAGCGGTCGATGATACGCCCCTCGGCCCCCAGCGCCCGCAGCACCGCCACCTCATGACGGCGCAGCCGTGCCAGCGCCATCAGCGCCACATGCAGGGCAAGCGCCCCCAGCGCCAGCAGCACCAGTGCCACCAGCGCGGCAAAGCCGCCGAGCCGTGCTCCCAGCCGGGCGATCTGCGGCACCAGTTCCTCGGCGGTGCGCACGCGAAAGCGGGCTTCGGGGGCACGCGCGCGAATGGCCTCCGCTACCGCCGCCGGCTCGCTCGCCTGCGGCAGCACCACCGCATGGCGCCAGCGGACGAAGGCCGCGGGCCCCAGGAGCGGCGTGTCCTCGAGGAAGCGGCGCGCCACCAGCACCCGCGGGCCCAGCGCGAGACCGCCGGCGAGCCGGTCGGGCTGGCGCAGAAGCCGTCCCGCCAACCGGAAGCGGCGCGGGCCGATCATGAGCGTATCACCGGGTTCGAGCCCGAGGCGGGCCAGCAGCGCCGGCTCGGCCACCGCCACCGGTTCCTGGTGCAGGCGCGATGCCGCCTGGGGCGGGTCGGTCTCGAGCCGGCCTACCAACGGCCAGTCGGCATCCACCGCCTCCAGCGAGACCGTCACCGCCTGATCATCGGTGCGGGCGAAGGTCATGAGATGGGCCACGGTGGCGATGCGCGCGCCCGCTGGCAGCAGCGCCACCAGCTCGCCCCCATCCAACGGCCGGCCGGTGGCCTCCAGCAGCAGATCGCCGCCGAGCATGGTGCGCGCCTGGCTGCGGGCGCTCTCCATCAGACTGCGATTGGTCACCGGCCCCGCCACCATGGCGGCCGCCGCCACCACCAGCACCGCATAGACCAGGGCGAGGCCGTAGCCGCCGCGGGCAAGGCTCCGCCGGGCGAGCCGCAGGGCCGTCCAGCCCCCCGTCACAGCACCTCCGCCTGCCGCTGGCGTTCGGGCCACAGCCGGCCGCGTTCGAGCCGCAGGATGCGATCGCAGCGCCGCGCCACCTCGCGGTCGTGGGTGACCAGCAGCAGTGCGGTGCCGCGCTCGGCCCGCAGGCGGAAGAGCAGCTCCAGCACCTCGCCGGCGGTGACCTCATCGAGATTGCCGGTGGGCTCATCCGCCAGCACCAGCGGTGGGTCCAGCGCCAGCGCGCGGGCGAGGGCCACCCGCTGCTGTTCACCGCCCGAGAGTTCGGCCGGGCGATGGCGCCGGCGATGCAGCAGCCCCACCTGGGCCAGAAGCTCGCGCGCACGTGCCCGGGCCTGCCGGTGCCCGTTCAGCTCCAGCGGCAGCGCCACATTCTCTTCCGCACTCATGCCGGCGATCAGGTGGAAGTTCTGGAACAACAGGCCCACATGCCGGCGACGGAAGCGCGCCAGCGCATCCTCGTCGAGGGTGGTGAGATCGATGCCGGCCACCCGCACGCGCCCGCAGCTGGGCCGCTCGATCCCGGCCATCAGGGCCAGAAGGCTGCTCTTGCCGGCGCCCGAGCGGCCCACCACCGCCACCGCCTCACCCGCCTCGAGGGTGAAGTCGAGGCCGCGCAGCACCTCCACCGGACCGGCAGGACCGTGGAAGGTGAGCCCGACGCCGACGAGTTCCACCAGCACCGCAAGGCCTCCCGCGCCCGGGCGGAGATGGCCAGCGACACGATGGGCGACAAGGGGCGGAAGACGTGGCCCGCCTGCCGCCTCTGGCAGTTCTACGCCCGGGCTCCTTTCATCTGGAACGAAGCCTGCCATCCGGAGGAAACCGTTGCTCCCAGGGACGAGGTGCCGGCGCCGTACAGAGGTAGGGCTGTGGAAAGGGTTGCCCCGGCATCCTAACGGGTTGTTTACGGCTGTGATGGACAAAGGCGGGCGCACGCGCGCCGGTCTCCGGTGTGCGTGCCTCCGTCATCGATAGGGAATCTGTGGAGGTGTCCTCATGGCAGTTCTCAAACGTGGGAAGATGCGGATGTTCTCCTGGCTTGTCGGTGCGGCTCTGGGCTTGGCCCTGATTCCCCAGGCGCTGCAGGCGGCAGGCCTTCAGTCCCGGGAAGGGGGGCGCACCATCGGTGCTGGCCAGGTCACCGAGATCCTGGAGCGCGCCGGCATCCGTGAAGGCGGTCGCACCATCGGTGCCGGGCAGGTCACCGAGATTCTGGAGCGTACCGGCATCCGTGAAGGCGGTCGCACCATCGGTGCCGGGCAGGTCACCGAGATTCTGGAGCGTACCGGCATCCGTGAAGGCGGTCGGACCATCGGCGCCGGCCAGGTCACTGAGATCCTGGAGCGCGCCGGCGTCCGCGAGGGCGGGCGCACCATCGGCGCTGGCCAGGTGACTGAGATCCTCGAATAAAGCGATCGTTTCGCCAGCGGGCGTGTGCGCACGCGTCGGGTGCGGCGTGATGGGCGCACGCCCGTTGCGATCGGGACTGAGGCGGCTAGCATCGCCCCGGCTGGGACAGCGATCCGGGGAGGGATGGTCATGGGCCGCTACGCCGAGATCTATCGCCGCTCGCTCGAGGATCCCGCAGGCTTCTGGGCGGAGCAGGCGGAGAAGATCGACTGGATCCGCCGCTGGGATCGGGTGCTGGATGATTCCAACCCGCCCTTCTACCGCTGGTTCCAGGGCGGCGTGCTGAACACCTGCTGGAATGCCGTGGATCGCCATGTGGAGGCTGGGCGCGCCCACCAGCCGGCGCTGATCTATGACTCCGCCATGACCGGCGAGATCCGCACCCTCACCTATGGTGAGCTGCGCGAGGCGGTGGCACGGTTTGCGGGCGTTCTGCGCAAATATGGCGTGACCAAGGGCGATCGGGTGATCATCTACATGCCGATGGTGCCCGAGGCCATTATCGCGATGCTGGCCTGTGCCCGCATCGGCGCCATCCATTCGGTGGTTTTCGGCGGCTTCGCATCCAACGAGCTCGCCACCCGCATCGACGATGCCAGACCCAAGCTGGTGGTGTCCGCCTCCTGCGGCCTCGAGCCGGGCAAGGTGGTAGCCTACAAGCCGCTGCTGGATGGCGCCATCGCCATGGCGGCGCACAAGCCGGAGCGCTGCATCATTCTCCAGCGGCCGCAGCTGCGGGCCGAGCTGGATCCGGCGCGGGATGTGGACTGGCACGATGCCCATGAGGGCGCCGAGCCGGCCGACTGCGTGCCGGTGGCGGCCACCGATCCGCTCTACATCCTCTATACCTCCGGCACCACCGGCCAGCCCAAGGGGATCGTCCGCGACAACGGCGGCCACGCGGTGGCGCTCTACTGGACCATGAAGAACATCTACAACGTCGATCCCGGGGAGGTCTACTGGGCCGCTTCGGACATCGGCTGGGTCGTGGGGCACAGCTACATCGTCTACGGCCCGCTGCTCCACGGCAACACCTCGATCGTCTATGAGGGCAAGCCGGTGGGCACCCCCGATGCTGGCGCCTTCTGGCGGGTGATCAGCCAGCACGATGTCAAGGTGCTGTTCACCGCCCCCACCGCCTTCCGCGCCATCAAGCGCGAGGACCCGAACGGCGACCATATGAAAAAATACGATCTCTCGCGCTTTCGCGCCCTGTTCCTGGCGGGCGAGCGCTGCGATCCCGACACGCTGCTGTGGGCGCAGGAGAAGCTTGGCGTGCCGGTGATCGACCACTGGTGGCAGACCGAGACGGGCTGGGCCATCTGCGCCAATCCGCTCGGGATCGAGCCACTGCCCGTCAAGCCCGGCTCGCCGTCGGTGCCTATGCCGGGCTATGATGTGCGCATCTTCGACGATGCCGGGCGCGAGCTGCCGCCCGGCGAGCTGGGCGCCATCGTCGTGCGCCTGCCGCTGCCGCCGGGCACCCTGCCGACCCTGTGGAACGCCGATGAGCGCTATGTGGAGGCCTATCTCTCGCGCTATCCTGGCTGGTATCTCACGGGCGATGCGGGTTACAAGGATGAGGATGGCTATCTCTTCATCATGACCCGCATCGACGACGTCATCAATGTGGCCGGCCACCGGCTGTCCACCGGCGCGATGGAGGAGGTGCTGGCGGCCCATCCTGATGTGGCCGAATGCGCGGTCATCGGCGTGGCCGACGAGCTCAAGGGCGAGCTGCCGCTGGCGCTGGTGGTGCTCAAGGCGGGGGTGACGCGCGATCATGAGACCATCCGCACAGAGCTCATCCAGCGGGTGCGGGAGACCATCGGGCCGGTGGCGGCCTTTCGCCTGGTGGCGATCGTCAAGCGCCTGCCCAAGACCCGCTCGGGCAAGATCCTGCGCGGGACCATGAAGAAGATCGCCGATTCCACCCCGTGGAAGATGCCCGCCACCATCGACGATCCCGCGATCCTGGACGAGATCGCCGAGGCCCTGCAGGGGCTCGGCTATGCCAAAAGCCCGAGCCGTATGGACGCCTGAGGGCGGACCGCACCCGCGGGCCGGTCTTGGGGGAGCACACGGCTGCGGATGGTGGTGGACAGGTGCGGCCATCCAGGCCATGCTGGGCACCGTTCGCCCGGGAGATGCTCATTGCGCTGTGTGCTGCTCAAGTTCCTCGCCATCCTCGCCCTGGTGGCGGTGGCGAAGCTCGCCGGTGCCGAGCCCGTGGGGCTCTGGACCATCGACCGTGAGGCCATGCGCGCCCAGTTCGAGGCGATGCTGGAGCGGGACCTCCAGCAGGTGCCAGCCGAGGCGCGCGAGACGCTGCGATCTCAGGCGCGTAAAGACATCGACGCGATGGTGGCGGGCCTCGAAGGGTCGGCCGAACTCATCGCCGATGGCACGGTGATCTTCCGCGGCGGTGGCGGCAAGGAGGAGAAGGGGCGCTGGGAGGGCAGCGACGAGGCGTTGACCCTCACCAGCGGCGACGGTCGCCGCTGGCTCGCACGCATCGAGAAGGATCGCCTCTATGTGCGCCCGGCCGACGAGCCCCAGGTCCCGTTCGAGATGATCCTCTCGCGTCGTCGCTGATGGTGCTCGCGTTCACCATTCGGTAAGGATTCGGTGCGAGAGTGGCGCCACCGGCGGAGGTCGCCGGTGGCGCTGGAGATCCGGAATGGTGGAGCGCGAGAGTCAGGCGCAGGAGGTCGGTGCCGGGCCCGAAGCCGCCCAGGGCCAGGCCCGGGAGAATGCCTCCGGGCCGCAGCGGGGTCGGGGGCGCATGGACTTCCGCGAGCTCCTGGCGAAGGCTGAGGCGGGGGCGCCGGATGCCGCCTATCTCGTCGGCATCGCCTACGCCCGCGGCAAGGGCGTGGCGCAGGATGACGCCAAGGCGGTGGAGTGGTTCAAGCGCGCCGCTGCCAGCGGCCATACCCGCGCCCAGGTCTCGCTGGGCTACTGTTTCGCCAGCGGCCGCGGGGTCACGCGGGATCTGGAACGGGCCTACATCCTGCTCAAAGAGGCCGCCGATGCGGGCGACCGTGAGGGGTTCGAGCTGGCCGAGCGGGTGGCCCAGCGGCTGCATGTGGAACAGCTGCGCCGCTGTGATGAGCTCATCCGTCGCCGGCGGATCCTCCGCAAGATGCGCCAGAAGGAGCGGGCCTCCGTGCGCAGCGCGCCCGAGGCGGGCGAGCCCGCCTTCGAAATCGAGGTGGCGCCGGAGTGAGAGCGCCGTGGCGCCGGCGTGACGGCCGCGCCGCCCGTGCCGGGCCGCACCCGACCACACGGCGCTCGAGACCGCTGCCGGCGGCCGTGGGGCGCAGGGGCCGGCGCGCCGGCGCGACTTCGGCGGCAGGGCCGATGGATCGAGGAAGATCAACGGGTCGACCCCCTCGACGTGGATGGCGCCGGCGTGGATGTTATCGGCCTGGCTGTCGCCGGGTTGGATGTCACCCGACGTGGATGTCACCGGCTCGTCGGCCGCCGACACCGCGTACGAGTCGGAGAATGTCTGATGCGCGGTGAGGCGGACTGGGCCGCCGGGAGGCGAACGCCGAGGACCATGAGGCCGGCCGGAGTCCCCCCGCCCGAGTGCCGCCTGCCACCTGCGCAAGCCGGCGCTGGCTCACGGTGCGCTTCACGGCAGCGGCGCCACCACCCCGGGCGAATCCCGCAACCCTATCGATCTCTCGCCAAGAGGCTGCGCGGGTGCGGCGCGACCTGATGGCGCGTTTGAGGCGAGCGCGGGGTGAGAACGCCGACCTGGCCCGGCCCCGCCATCCTGTGCGCCCCGGCGTTGGGTCTGGGGGGTAGACATGAGAATGAGGCGGCGGATGATCTGGACGCCCTTACTTACACCCCCACATGCCCTTTGCGGCCTGAGCCTGCCCGCGTGGTCGACGCCGCCTAGCCCTCACCGCGATGCACGACTCGCCCGTTAAGACAGCAGGTTCAGGTGGAAGCAGCGTTTCAGATCAGCGTGGTGTCCACCATTGCCCGCACCCCATCATGAGCCCCCGTACGCCCAGCGGTCTCCTTCCCATGCGGCTTTTTTCGGCGAACACACGCTTTACAAGCTCATCCTAAGCCGCAGGTGATGCTTGGGCGTCCAATCGCCACAAGGCGTTCCAATTCGGTGTGGGGCCGTTGAGATCCACCCCCCAGAACCGTTGAAAGCACTGCTCGTTCCGATACAACTGCTCCACCATCGGACCCGCGATGCTGCACCAAATGCGACTGGATCAGAACCCGAGCGGATTACTCGCCACACCACGGATGTGGCTTACACCATGCCAAACACCACCATGAATGTCCTTCAGTCCAAGGGCCAGCCTGATCGTATCACGACATCAATCCATCTTATTTATTCCGACATAAACACCTTTGCAAAACGCCTCTAAACCTGGAGCCCCGATGCCGTTCCGACATCTGGGATCCACCCAATCTGTACCACTTTCGAATCACACCTGCCTCTGCCGAACCGAGTTGTGTGCAGGGGCGAGCTCTCATGGGGCATCAGAGGGCGTGAAGCTGGCACTGTGCAGACTCTTGACAAATTCTGCCCAATGAGTAGATTTTGGCATACGGATGTTGCTTGAAACATAGAGCGGCAGGCGAGAAAATGGGGGAACACACGGGTTATTCATACCGGCCAAACATATGGGGATTCTAACTTAACTAAAAAATTCGAAAAGAAATTATAGATTTGGAGGAGGTTCGGAAGTAATTTTAGTCATCGTCATAGAAATATTCTACACAAAGATTTTGGTTGCGAAATCCATGAGTGTTTTTTGCTGGGCGAAATTGATCGTCGAATTAGGGGGGGGCGCAGTCGACGACACAACATCCGAAAGATAGGCCGAGGAAGTCGGCAGGACCGCATCGAATACTTACTATCTACCATCACAACAACGCAAGAGAGAAAAGAAATGCCGCAGTTTCGCGACCGGAGCGGCTTCAGGATCGGGGAATTTGATGGGCGTTACTTCCGTGACCCGAACGGCTTCAAGATCGCGGAAATGACCGGCGGCGGAAGACAGAGTGCTGCTGCGGGCGGATGGTGGTTCTTCTTCTAGATTATAGCTGATGCATGCCATCAGCCCAAGGTTTCTGTCGGAAGGGGCGCATGGCGCTGCATGCTGTGTGCCCCCCGAACTCTGAGAAGGCTGGCCACGGAACCGATCCGGTGACTCACTCGGCACTGGAGCCGGCGCGTTCGCGATGGAGCGTAGGGGTAAACTTTCTATTTCGCCCGCTCCTGGCTATTTGGAATGGTTTGCGTATCTCTATGAGCTTGTCCCGATGCTTGCTCCTCCTGCATCGGCGCGTGTGATCGCGCGCTGTGGGTTCCGGATGAGGGCCTTGAGGGCCGTGTTGGCGGCGTTGCGCGCGGGTGAAGCCGCGGGCCGGGCGAGGGCTCAGACGCGCTTGAGGGTGCCGGACACCAGCTCCATCGGCGGGCGCCCGGTCCCCACGGCGAAGTGCGGCGCTCACTGGCAGGTCCCCGGTCTGCACCTTCGCGGATTCCAGACGATCACCGGCATGACGTCGCGGCCTCGGTAATGATCGCGCAGCGTGCGAGCGCCATGGCAGCATCGATCCCCAAGTCCCCCACATCCGCCGGCAACACCACTTTCACCACCGCGCCCTCGTGTGGTAAAGTCGGCGTGAGGGTAATCCTCCGCACAATCCCGGTGTCATCGTCCACCGCCGCAGGCAGCTTGTCGCCGAGGGTCAGATCTCTGCCCTTGTGGGCCGTGCCGTCCTTCAGCCGGTTGGTCGCAGACGCGGCATGACACATCCGTGTCGCATCCACAAGGTTTCCGCGCCGCATCTCCAACCGCCGTGCTCGCAGCTGACGGTTTACCTCGGCTAGAAGCCTCTCCGCAATGTCGCGCTCCGAAAGCTTGCCCATGAACCGCTCCAGCGTGTGCCGGACGAGAGTTCTGCCGGAAAGTCCAACACCCCGAGCCGAAGGTGAGGTGCAGGGGGTCAAAGCACCAACTGTGAGGCTGCACCGTTTCCGGCTCTGCAAGGTTCCACCACGTGCGGCCCAGCAGCGCCCTGGTCAGAACCTACGAAAGATGCCTCGGCCAGCCCACCGGTGCCGCTGAGACCTTCTCGCACAACGCACCCACCCCCGTTTCAACACTAAAAATCACAAGAAGCTCTTGAAGGACTTAACTTCATATCCATATTTCGATATTTCAAAGATATCCAGATAATTGCCAAAGAATTTTTAAAATATTTATACTCTATGCTTGCCGGGTATAATTGAGCTCTCGTTAGATTATCATATGCCTCACGTCTAAGCAATCGTACATTGTAGTGACACTGGCATAGATTTTGTGTAGATTCCTTGAAATGACTTTCTGGGTAAATGGAAGATTGAGATCATCTATTTTTATGGGCTTGTTCCGACTGAGCTACACCCACAATCAGGCATGCAATATGCATAATAGTCGGGATAAAGGGCATAACGAAAAAGGTTGGAAGGAGGTCGAAAACACCTGCAAGAAATGGAAAGATTGTTATCCAGCGCCTTCCTATCAAACGCCCGCGGAAATACGCGATTATTACCAATATGATTATGAAAAAAGCGTGTATTCCTAAAAGAGGTGCGAATTCCCCCGATATCCATCCAAGAGTGTTAGATCCCAACAACGGTAGTATGTATGTGGGTGCCATCATAAGCATATAAGAAATAACGAAAATAACTGCGTTCACGTGAACCTCCCCGCCTCACCGAAGCCGTGTAACAGATCGACCAACCAGATAAAAATCAAATTAGCTCCAAGTGGAAATCTCGTCAATAGACGGACCCCGCCCTGACGGGCGGGGCCGGTCGGTGGTGGTGACGGTGCGGCGGAGGGAGGTCACGCCGCCAGGGGCATCACCTCCTCGCCGTTGATCACGAGACCGCGCTCGTTGGCGTCCACCTTGACGGTGTCGCCCTCCTTGACCTTGCCCTCGAGGATCATCAGCGCCAGCGGATCCTGCAGATGCCGCTGGATGGTGCGCTTGAGCGGCCGCGCGCCGTAGACCGGATCATAGCCGGCCTTCGCCAGCCATTCCCGTGCCGCCTCGCTCACCTCAAGCCCGATGCGCCGATCCGCCAGCAGCCGCTCCAGCCGCCGCAGCTGGATGTCCACGATCGCCCGCATCTGCTCGCGCCCGAGGCGGTTGAACAGGATGATCTCATCCAGGCGGTTGAGAAACTCCGGCCGGAAGGTGGCACGCACCACGCTCATCACCTGCTCGCGCGCCTGCTCCGCCGGCGCCCCCTCGGGCAGCGCCGCCAGATATTCCGAGCCGAGGTTGGAGGTGAGCACGATCAGCGTGTTGCGGAAGTCCACCGTGTGGCCCTGGCTGTCGGTGAGGCGGCCGTCGTCCAGCACCTGCAGCAGGATGTTGAAGACGTCGGGGTGCGCCTTCTCCACCTCATCAAACAGGATCACCTGATACGGCCGGCGCCGCACCGCCTCCGTCAGCACGCCGCCCTCCTCATAGCCCACATAGCCGGGCGGGGCGCCGATGAGCCGCGCGACCGCGTGCTTTTCCATGTACTCCGACATGTCGATCCGCAGAAGCGCGCGCTCGTCGTCGAACAGGAACTCGGCCAGCGCCTTGCACAGCTCGGTCTTGCCCACGCCGGTGGGGCCGAGGAACAGGAAGCTGCCGATGGGGCGGTTGGGATCCTGCAGGCCGGCGCGCGCCCGCCGCACCGCATTGGCCACCGCCTGCACCGCATGGTCCTGACCGACGACCCGCTGCTTGAGCACCTCCTCCATGTGCAGCAGCTTCTCGCGCTCGCCCTCCATGAGCTTGTCCACCGGGATCCCGGTCCAGCGCGAGACGATCTGGGCCACGTCCTGGGCCGTCACCTCCTCGCGGATCATGCGGTGCTGCTGCTCCGCCTCGAGCTCCTTGATGCGACGCTCGAGATCAGGGATTACGCCATAGGCGAGCTCGCCGGCGCGCGCGAGATCACCCCGCCGCTGCGCCTGCTCGAGCTCGATGCGCGCCCGATCCAGCTGCTCCTTGAGCCCGCGGAGTTCATCCAGCTTGCGCTTTTCCGCCTGCCAGCGGGCCTCGAGCTCGCGCGCCTTCTCCTCGAGCTCGGCCAGCTCCTGCTCCACCTTCTCAAGCCGTTCCTTGGAGGCGGGGTCGGTCTCTTTCCTCAGCGCCTCGCGCTCGATCTTGAGCTGGATGATGCGGCGATCGAGCTCGTCCAGCTCCTCCGGCTTGGAGTCGATCTGCATGCGCTTTCGCGCCGCCGCCTCGTCGATCAGGTCGATGGCCTTGTCCGGCAGGAAGCGGTCGGTGATGTAGCGGTGCGAGAGGGTGGCGGCGGCGACGATGGCGGAATCGGTGATGCGCACGCCGTGGTGGAGCTCATACTTCTCCTTGAGCCCGCGCAGGATCGAGATGGTGTCCTCGACCGCGGGCTCGGAGACGAACACCGGCTGGAAGCGCCGCGCCAGCGCCGCGTCCTTTTCGATGTATTTGCGGTACTCGTCCAGGGTGGTGGCGCCGATGCAGTGGAGCTCACCGCGAGCGAGTGCCGGCTTGAGCATGTTGGAGGCGTCGATGGCGCCTTCGGCCTTGCCGGCGCCGACGATGGTGTGGAGCTCGTCGATGAAGAGGATGATCTCCCCTTCGCTGGCGGCGATCTCCTGCAGCAGCGCCTTGAGGCGCTCCTCGAACTCGCCGCGGTATTTGGCACCCGCCAGCATGCCGGCGAGATCGAGCGCCAGCACCCGCTTGTCCCGCAGGCCCTCGGGCACGTCGCCATTGACGATCCGCTGGGCCAGCCCTTCGACGATGGCGGTCTTGCCCACGCCGGGCTCACCGATGAGCACGGGATTGTTCTTGATGCGCCGCGAGAGCACCTGGATCACTCGGCGGATCTCTTCATCGCGGCCGATGACGGGATCCAGCTTGCCCTCGCGCGCTGCCTTGGTGAGGTCGCGGGTGTACTTCTCGAGCGCCCCGTAACCCTCTTCCGCCGTGGGGCTCTGGGCGGTGCGGCCCTTGCGCAGCCGGCCCACCGCCTCATTCAGCGCCTGCGGCGTCACGCCGGCATCCCTGAGCGCCTTGGCGGCGTCGGTGGCGGAGAGGGCGATGGCCAGCAGCAGCGCCTCGACGGTGACATAGCTGTCGCCCAGCTTCTGCGCCACCTGCTGGGCCTGTTCGAACAGCCGTGCGGTTTCCGGCGCGAGATAGAGCTGGCCGGCAGCCGCCCCTTCCACCTTCGGCTGTTTCTTCAGCAGCAGTTCGGTGTTGGCCAGCGCCAGCCTGGGATCCCCGCCGGCCTCCTGCACCAGCCGGGCGGCCAGCCCCTCGGGATCATCCAGCAGCACCTTGAGCACATGTTCCGGCAGAAAGCGCTGGTGCCCCTCGCGCAGGGCCAGCTGCTGGGCGGCCTGGAGGAAGCCGCGCGCGCGTTCGGTGTACTTCTCGAAATCCATGGTTTGCCCCCTCGTCCTCAGATGTCCCTCATGCGAGCGGACCGGCGGCCTGCGGCCCGCTGCGGCACCGCGGCCGCCATCCGGGCTTCATGTGGGCATCGCCAGAGGGGGTGCAAGGCCCGGGGTGCTCTCAACCATAGGGATCGGCGGCATCCCGCAGGCCGTCGCCGAAGAAGTTGAAGGCCAGCACCACCAGCACCACCGGCACCACCGGCGCCAGCAGCCACGGGTAGAGGACGATGGCGTCCACATTCTGCGCCTCATTGAGCAGCACGCCCCAGCTTACCATCGGCGGGCGCACGCCGAGGCCGAGGAAAGAAAGGGCGGTCTCGCCCAGGATCATGTTGGGGATCGCCAGGGTGGCGGAGGCGATGAGGTGGGAAGCGAAATTGGGAACGATGTGGCGGCCGAGGATCCACAGAGGCCCCGCGCCGAAGAGCCGTGCTGCCTGGACGAAGTCCTCCTCGCGCAGGGCCAGCACCTTGCCCCGGACCGAGCGGGCAAGGCCGGTCCAGTCAATCAGCCCGAGGATCACGGTGATGCCGAAATAGACCCACAGCGGGTCCCACCACACCGGGATCGCTGCCGACAGGGCGAGCCACAGAGGGATGGTGGGAAAGCAGCGGATCACCTCGATGGTGCGCTGCACCAGCCGGTCCACCAACCCGCCATAATAGCCGGCAAGCCCCCCGAGCAGGATGCCCAGAACAAAGCTCACCGCGATCCCCACCAGCCCCACGGTGAGGGACACCCGGGCACCATAGAGAATGCGCGAGAACAGATCGCGCCCGAGACGGTCGGTGCCGAGGAGGTGGAAGCGGCCGCCTGCGGGCGGGCACACCAGGTGCAGATCGGCCTCCCACAGCCCCCACAGGCGGTAGCGATCACCCCGACAGAAAAAGCGCAGCCGTTGCGGCCGGCTGCGGTCCTCCTCATAGACCCGGCGCATGGTGGCGAGATCGAGCCGCATGCGCAGCTCATAGACGAAGGGGCCGATGAAGCGGCCCTCGTGGATCAGCCGCACGGGCTGGGGCGGCGCGTAGATGGCGCCGGCATCGCGGGTATCGCGGGCATAGGGTGCGAGGAACTCCACAAAGGGCAGGAGCGCATAGAGCAGAGCCAGGAACCCCAGGCTCCAGACGGCCAGCCGGTGGCGACGGAAGCGCCGCAGCACCAACCGCCACTGGGGCAGGGCCGGGCCCGCATC
>WFXL01000082.1 GCA_015490605.1 Rhodospirillales bacterium | reverse complement strand
GGTGGGAGCATCGCGAGGGACTGGTGGACCGCCGCTTTGAGCTGTGGAACCTGCTGGTCTATCTCCTGTGGTACCGGCGGGTGTTCGGGGCGGGCGGCGGGCATGCCGCGACCACGCGCCCGCCGGCGGAGGTGCAGGACTAGAACGCCGGGCCACGAGCAAAGCGCGCACGGGAGGTGTCCATGCAGGCGGTGGTGGATGAGACACGCCGGCTCCTGCGGGTGGCCGGCGAGGAGGCGGCGCACTTCCTTCAGGGGCTGGTGACGGTGGATGTGGAGGGCCTCGCCCCCGGGCGGGTGCGCCATGCGGCGCTCCTCACCCCCCAGGGCAAGCTTTTTGCCGACTTCACCCTCTGGCATGTGGGCGACGGCCAGTTCCTGCTGGATGTGGATGCCGCACGGGCACCGCTTCTGGCCCGACGGCTTGCCCTCTACCGGCTGCGGGCGCGGGTGGAGATCGGCGAGCCTGCTGATGATCCGCGGGTGGTGGTGCTGCCGGGAGTCGAGCCCACAGCCCTGGGGCTCAGCCTTGTGCCCGGCGAAATCCACAGCCTTGAGGGCCCGGTGCGGCTCGTGGTGGATCCGCGGCTTCCGGCCGTGGGGTTGCGGGCGCTGGTGCCACAGGCGGTCCTCGAGGATTTTCTCGCCCGCTTCCAGCTCGCGCGCGCCGGCGCGGACGTGTGGGCACAACACCGCCTCGCCCTCGGCGTGGCGGAGGGGGCGGAGCTTCCCTGGGAGCGGATCTTCGCCCTCGAGGCCAATCTCGCTGCCCTGGGCGCGGTCGATTTCGACAAGGGCTGCTACATCGGCCAGGAGGTGACGGCGCGCATGCGCCACCGCACCCGCCCGAAAAAACGCCTGCTGCCGGTGCGGCTTGCGGGTGAGGCGCCGGTGCCGTCGCCGGTGGTGACGGCAGCCGGCCGCGAGGTGGGCGAACTGCGTGCCCGCGTCGGTGATCGGGGGGTGGCGCTGTTGCGCCTCGAACCCCTTTCAAGACCTGAATCCTATCCCCTTCGGGCGGATTCCGCCGAACTCACGCCTATCTGGCCGGCTTGGCTGGAGCAAGAGGAAAAAAGTCCTTTACAGCCGCCCGCCGATGGCCTATAGAGAAGGTGCGACGCCGCTCGATCCCCTCCCGTCCGACGACGGCGTCCGCTCTCCTCCCTCCCCTCCTCGCCTCGCCCGCCTCGGGCCGCCGTCCTCCGGGACGGCGGCCCCTTCTTTTCCGGGCCATGGCACACAGCCGCCGAGATCGTCTGCGCGCGATCGGGGGCACGGCGAAGGTGCCGGCCCCCAGACGGGGCGCGGAATGGTGCCCAGGCGTGCTCGCGTCAGTGCAGCCGAACGTGGCCGGGATCGTCCATGGCTGTGGACCGTGCCGGCTCGCGCGCAAGCCGCGCCAGCACCCGCGCACGCGGTGGCAGCCCGCCGCCGTGGCGCTCCAGCCGCTCCAGCAGGAACTCGGCCGCGGCCAGGGCCAGCACCGGCGCGCCTGCCGCCTGGGCATGGGCCATCACTCCTTCCACCAGCAGCGCCATGGCCAGCGCCACCTCCTTGGGCGGCGGGCCCTGCTCCTGCGGCAGCGTGCCCGGGGCGAGGCCGAAGTGGCGCGCGCGCAGCTCCCGCCGCAGCAGCAGTTCGGCGAGCCATGCGTCGAACTGGTCGCGGGCGGCCGCTCCTGCCGTGTGGCCGATGGCCTCGCGCAGGGCGGCGATGGCCTCAAGCGCGGCACCCGCCAGCACCGCATCGTCGGCGCCGCGGCGGCGGAGGGCGGTGAAGGCATCATCCACCAGATCGCGGATCTGGGCGGGCGTGATTGCGCAGCTCACCCCATGGCCTCCACGCCTCGACGGCCCCGATCTCATCTGGGGGGTGGCGCCAGGGGCTTCAACCGAAGCGTCATACCCGGCTATGGTGGGAGATTGGCGCGCCCAACGGGAGTCGAACCCGTGTTTCAGCCTTGAGAGGGCTGCGTCCTGACCACTAGACGATGGGCGCGCTTTCTTCGGACCGTCCACCGATCCGCTCGCCCCGCTATCTAGCCGCGCGCCCGCGCCCTTTCAAGCCCCGCAGACGCGCGCCGGCCCGGCCTAGCTGCGGCGCGAGGGGGTGCGCTCCGGGGCCTTCGCCGGCGGCAGCACCGCCAGTGGCTTTTCCGGCGGCGGCAGTGCCGCCTTGGCACCCTGTTTCTCGAGCCGCTTCATCTCCTTCTGCAGCTTCTCGAACGCCCGCACCTCGATCTGGCGGATGCGCTCGCGCGAGACGCCATAGTGCTTGCTCAGCTCCTCCAGGGTGGTGGGCGGCTCCTTGAGGCGCCGTTCGGTCAGGATGTGGCGCTCGCGCTCATTGAGCACGTGCATCGCCTGTTCCAGCAACCGGCGGCGATAGCCCAGCTCCTCCTCCGCCGCCACCGTCTCCTCGGCGGTCTCGCGCTCGTCCACCAGCCAGTCCTGCCATTCGGTCTCGCTGTCCTCGCGCAGGAAGGTGTTGAGGCTGTGGTCGGGCCCGCCGAGGCGGCGGTTCATCTCGATCACGTCCTGCTCGGTCACGTCCAGCGTCTCGGCGATCTGCCGCACCGCCTCGGGACTGAGATCGCCGTCCTCGAGCTCCTGCAGCTGGCTCTTGAGCCGCCGCAGGTTGAAGAAGAGCTTCTTTTGGGCGGCGGTGGTACCGATCTTCACCAGCGACCAGTTGTGCAGGATGTATTCCTGAATGGCCGCGCGGATCCACCACATGGCATAGGTGGCGAGCCGGTAGCCGCGATCGGGATCGAAGCGCTTGACCGCCTGCATCAGCCCCACATTGCCCTCGGAGATGATCTCCGACAGCGGCAGGCCGTAGCCGCGGTAGCCCATGGCGATCTTGGCCACCAGCCGCAGATGACTGGTGACCAGCTTGTGGGCCGCCTCCACATCCCCATGCTCCTTCCAGCGCTTGGCCAGCATGTATTCCTCTTCCGGCTCCAGCATGGGGAACCGGCGGATCTCCTCGAGGTAGCGCTGGAGACCCGAGCCCTCGCTGGGAACCGTGGGCAGACTCGCCATGGCGCCTCTCCCGATGCGTCCATGCCGTCCCGCATCCCTCGCCCGATGAGCGGATTCGGCTACGGCTTCGATCCCTTAACCCGCGCCCGCGCGCGCCGTCCAGTCCGCGCGAAGACGCGCCAAAAGCTCATCAAAACAGGCGGGGGCCGGCCGCTCGAAGCGCAGCCGTGCGCCTGTCACCGGATGGGTGAATTCCAACAGCCGCGCGTGCAGCATCAGCCGATCCAGCCGCCGCAGCCACGCCCGCACCGCCGCCGGCAGCCGATCACGCCGCGGCCGGTAGAGGGGATCGCCCAGCACCGGATGGCCCAGACTCTGAAGATGCACCCGGATCTGGTGGGTGCGGCCGGTCTTGAGCTCCAGCTCCAGCCGTGCGGCCAGCACGCCCGCCGCCGCCGTGACCCGATAGCGGGTGAGCGCCGGCTTGCCCCCTGCCACCACCGCCATCCGCCGGCGGTCGGCCGGATGGCGGCCGATGGGTCGGTCGATCTCGCCCACGGGCGGCGACGGCAGGCCGTGGACCAGCGCCTCATACACCCGGCGGATGCTGTGGACGGTGAACTGGGCGGCCAACGCGGTGTGGGCGCGATCGTGCTTGGCCACCACCATCACCCCTGACACCTGGCGGTCGAGGCGGTGGACGATCCCCGGCCGCGCCACCCCGCCGATGCCCGAAAGGCTCTCGCCGCAGTGGGCGAGAAGGGCGTTGACCAGCGTGCCGCCGGCATGGCCCGGTGCCGGATGGACCACCATGCCGGCGGGCTTTTCCAGCACCAGCAGATGCTCGTCCTCATAGAGAATGTCCAGCGGCAGCGGCTCGGGGCGGGGTGCGGCCGCGCGTGGTGGCGGCACCTCCACCACCACCCGCTCGCCCGGTTTGACCCGGCGCGACGGCTCGGCTACCGCACGCGCGCCCACCCGCACCCGCCCCTCGCGCACCAGCGCCTGCAGGCGGGCGCGCGAGAACTGCGGCAGGGTGCGGGCGAGGAAAACATCGAGGCGGCTGCCGCCCTGGTCCGGGGCCACCTCGAATTCGTGCACGGTGGTGCTGTCCGTCATCGGAGCTTCACGTGGAAGACTGGCTGCGCTGGGTCAAGGTGTTCGTGGTGGTGGCCGGGGTGCTGATCATCCTCGGCACCGGCACGCTGGTGGCACTGCTGGTGGCCCGCGGCACCGGCCGCCCCACCATTGCGCTGGACTCGCCGCGGCCGGTGGCGCTGCCCGCGGGCCTGCGGCTGGTGGCGGCAACCCCCGCGGGTGATCGCATCCTCCTGGAGCTGCGGGATGAGGCCGGCCGGCCGCATCTGCTGCTGGTGGATGCCGCCAGTGGCGAGCCCCTGGGCTATCTGGTGCTGCCGGCAACAGCCGCGGCCGATGCGGACGGGTGAGAAGGTCGAGGTCACCATCGGCGCGCTCGGCCATGAGGGCGACGGCATCGCCGAGCTCGGGGGTGTGCGCCTGTTCGTCCCCTGGACGCTGCCGGGCGAGCGCTGGCGGGTGCGCCTTGCGGAAAAGGTCTATGGCGGTTTTCGCGCCCTGCCGCTGGCGCCGCTCGCGCCGCTGGGCGCACGGGCGATGCCCCTGTGCCGTCACTTCACCCGCTGCGGCGGCTGCCGGCTGCAGCATCTGCCGCCGGACGCCTATGCCGCCTTCAAGCTCGCCCGGATCACCACCGAACTCGCCCGCCGGCGACTGGAGGTGGCGGTGCTGGAGCCGCTGGTGCGCTCGCCGCCGCAAAGCCGAAGGCGCCTGCGGCTTGCCTTTGCCCGGCAAGGGGCGGGTGTGCGACTCGGCCTCAGGCGGCTTCACAGCCATGCCATCGAGAGGCTGGATGAGTGTCCGGTAGCACACCCCGAGCTCGTGGCGCTGTTCGCGCCGTTGCGGCGGATGCTGGCGGAAGCCGGCATCGCCCGCGGAGAAGTGCTCCTCACCCGCGCCGCCAACGGCGTTGACCTTGCGCTGCTAACGCGGCTGCGGCCGCAGCCCGCCGACTTCCGCCGCTGGCAGACCTTCGCCGAAGATCAGGGACTCCTGCGGGTAAGCCTCGGCCGCGGGCGCGCCGCTTTGCCGCTGGCGCTGTGTGAGCCGCCGTGGGTGATGGCGGGAGATCTGCCGGTGCCGCTGCCACCCGGTGCCTTCCTCCAGGCCACCGAGGAGGGCGAGCGGGCGCTTGTGGACTTCCTCGGTGAGGTGATCCGCGACGGCGAGCGGCTGGTGGACCTGCACGCCGGCCTCGGCCTGTTGAGCCTGCCGCACCGCCGCCGCCTCGCCCGGCTGCTGCTGGTGGACATCGACCCGGCCGCGGGCGAGGCGTTGCGCCCGGTCATGGCATTACCCGAGAACCGCCATCTGGCGGTCGCGACCCGCGATCTCGAGCGCCATCCCCTCACGCCCGAAGAACTCGCCGCCTTCGATCTGGTGCTGCTGGACCCACCGCGGGCAGGCGCCCGTCGCCAGTGCGAAGCCCTCGCGGCAAGCCCCATCCGGCGAGTGGTCTATGTCGCCTGCCACCCGCCGAGCTTTGCCCGCGATGCCCGCATTCTCGCCGATGCCGGCTTCCGGCTTGTGCGCCTGCGGCCGGTGGACCAGTTCGTCTTCGCCGCCGACGTGGAGCTCGCGGCCCTGCTGGTGCGGGACTGACGGCCCTGCGACCATCGGCCGCCGCTGGCGGCGGATTGTCGCCATCCGACCCCGATGCCACCCTTGGTGAGACCCCGCCCCGGGCCAGCGGAGGGAGACGGCGGATGGACTATCGGCGTGTGTTCGAGGATGCCATCGCGCGCATCAAGGCGGAGGGGCGCTATCGCATCTTCGCCGATCTCCAGCGCCAGGTGGGACGCTTTCCCCGCGCGCTCCACCACCGTCCCGACGGCGTGCGCGAGGTCACCATCTGGTGCTCCAACGACTATCTCGGCATGGGCCAGCACCCGGCGGTGCTGGCGGCCGCGCGCGAGGCGCTCGAGTCCTACGGCGCCGGTGCGGGCGGAACGCGCAACATCTCCGGCACCACCCATCTCCATGTGCTGCTGGAACAGGAGCTCGCCCGCCTCCACCGCAAGGAGGCGGCGCTTCTGTTCACCTCCGGCTATGTTGCCAATGAGGCGGCCATCAGCACCATCGCCCGGCTGCTGCCCGACTGCGTGATCTTCTCGGACGAGCTCAACCACGCCTCGATGATCGCCGGCGTGCGGAGCTCGCGCTGCGAGAAGAAGATCTTCCGCCACAACGACCTCGAACATCTCGAACGGCTGCTGGCGGAACAGCCGCGCGAGCGGGCCAAGCTGATCGTCTTTGAGAGCGTCTATTCCATGGACGGCGACTTCGGCCCCATCGAGGCGGTGTGCGACCTCGCCGAGAAGTACAACGCCATGACCTATCTCGATGAGGTCCATGCCGTGGGCATGTATGGCGAGCATGGTGCCGGCGTGGCCGAACAATGGGGACTGATGGAGCGGGTGGACGTGATCCAGGGCACGCTGGCCAAGGCCTATGGCTGCCAGGGGGGCTACATCGCCGGTGCCGAGGCGGTGGTGGATGCGGTGCGCTCCTATGCCTCCGGCTTCATCTTCACCACCTCCCTGACCCCCGCCACGGTGGGCGCAGCGCTGGCCTCGGTGCGGCTGCTGGCCGGCCCCGAAGGGCGCGAGCTGCGCGCGCGCCACCAGGAGCGTGCCGCCACCCTCAAACGCCGGCTGGCAGCCGAGGGCCTACCGGTGATGCCCTCGGAGACCCACATCGTGCCAGTGCTGGTGGGCGATCCGGTGCGCTGCAAGCAGGCCTCCGACATGCTGCTGGACGAGTTCAACATCTACATCCAGCCCATCAACTTCCCCACCGTGCCGAGGGGCACCGAGCGGCTGCGCATCACCCCCACCCCCTGGCACGACGACGCCACCATGGATCAGCTGGTGGAAGCCCTGGTGCGGGTGTGGCAGCGGCTGGAGATCCCGCGCGCCGCCTGAGCCGCTGTCGCCCACACCGCGTCCGCTTCTGCCGGCAGGCCTGTCTGTGCCACGGCGGCCCCCTTTCCAGCCGTGCACGAGCCTCCTAGGACGAGTGCGGGTGGCGCCGGCCCACGTGTGGCGGCCGGATCCGACGGGGGAGGTGTCGATGCGGCAGGCGCAAGGCGCGCTCGAGGGGGTGCGGGTGGTGGACCTCACCCGCGTGCTGAGCGGTCCCTACTGTACCCAGTGGCTCGCCGACCACGGGGCGGAGGTGATCAAGGTGGAGCCTCCGGGTGGTGACGAGACGCGCCGCTGGGGCCCGCCCTTTGCCGCCGACGGCGCCGCCTCCTATTTCGTCGGGGTCAACCGCAACAAGCGCGATCTCGGCCTCGACCTCGCCCACCCCGAAGGGCGCGAGGTGCTGCTGCGGCTTCTGGCCGGCGCCGATGTGGTGATCGAGAACTTCAAGACCGGCACCATGCGGCGCTGGGGGCTGGACTATCACCAGGTGCTGGCCGAACGCTTTCCGCGCCTGGTCTACTGCCGCATCTCCGGCTTCGGCGACGACGGCCCCCTCGGCGGGCTTCCGGGCTATGACGCCATCGCCCAGGCGATGGCGGGGCCCATGAGCGTCAATGGGGATGAGCACAGCGGCCCCATGCGCATCGGCATCCCCATCGTCGATCTCGCCACCGGGCTCGCTGCCGCCATCGCCATCCTCATGGCGCTGCTGGAGCGCCAGCGTTCCGGCCGCGGCCAGTATGTGGAGACCAGCCTGTGGGATGTGGCCATCGCGCTGCTCCACCCGCATGCCGCCAACTGGTTCCTGAACGGCGCCGAGCCCAGGCTGCTGGGCAATGCCCATCCCAACATCGGCCTCTACGACAAATTCCCCACCGCCACCTGCGAGATCTTCATCGCCTGCGGCACCGACCGCCAGTTCCGCCTGCTGGTGGACCACCTCGGTCATCCCGAACTGGCGGAGGATGCGCGCTTTGCCACCAACGCCGCCCGGCTCGCCCACCGCGACGAGCTGCGTCGCACCCTCGAGCCCATCCTGCAACGGCACGACGGCGAACGGCTGGCGCGCGAGCTGCTGGAGCTGGGGGTGCCGGTGGGGCCGGTTCTGGGCCTCGGGGCGGTGCTCACCCATCCCCACACCCGCCACCGGCAGATGGTGGCGGAGCTCGAGGGCTATCGCGGCACCGGCATCCCCCTCAAGTTCCAGCGCACGCCCGGGACGGTGCGCATGCCGCCGCCGCGGCTGGGCCAGGATGCCCGCGCCATCCTCCGCGAACTCGGCTATGGGGCGGCGGAGATCGACCGGCTGGTGGCGGCGGGCGTGGTGGTGGCGGCCGACGACTGACGGGGCCGCTGGCGGCCGAAGATCCCACAAGGCTCCGGCTCCCGCCCCCTTGGGCCAGGGCCGCGGCTGGACCATCTATGAGGCTACGGCGGCCCGTGGAGGGAGGAGATGGCGATGGTGGACCGTGTGAGCCTCTTGGAAGGCCTGCGCCATGAGATGCCCATCGCCCTGGGCAGCTATGCCCTGCCCGAACGTGGTGTGGGGCTCGTGATCATCGACGAGGTCAACGGCTTCTGCACACCCGGCGCGGGCCAGCTGGCGCCACCAGCACCCGATGCCCGCATCGCCGCCATGGTGGAGGAGACCGATCGGCTCGCCCGCGCCTTCGCCGCCCGCCGCTGGCCCCTGTTCGTCACCCTCGACACCCACGAGCCCGACCGGCCGGAGCCGCCCTATCCGCCCCACTGCATCCGCGGCACCGGCGAGGAGAAGCTGGTCCCCCAGCTGGCCTGGCTCGAGGACTGCCCCGAAGCCACCCTGCTGGAGAAGGACTGCATCAACACCTTCGTGGGCGCCATGGAGCCGGCCAATGTCCGCGGCGCCCACGGCCTGTTCGTCAACCGCTTCGTCGACTGGGTCACGGTCCACGACCTGCGGGCGCTGGTGGTGGTGGGTATCTGCACCGACATCTGCGTGATGGACTTCGTGCTCACCGCCCTTTCCGCCCGCAACCACCGGCTTTTGGGCGAACTGCGCGACATCGTGGTCTATGAACCCGCCTGCAGCACCTACGACCTCCCGCGGGAGAAGGCGCTCGAGCTGGGCCTGCCGCCGACGGCGGCGCATCCGCGCGAGCTTGCCCACCACTTCGGCCTCTATGCCATGGCCGCGCGCGGGGCGATCCTGGCCGACCGCCTCGAGGGGCTGGAGTGAGGAGGTGGCCGGCGATGAGGCTGCGCCCCGTCTATTCGAGCATTCTCGCCCATGCCCTGATCCTCGCCCTCATGCCCCTGGGTGTCGCCATGGCCTTCACCCTCGATTCTCCAGCCTTCGCCCCCGGTGGTGAGATCCCGATGCGCTACACCTGCGAGGGCGACGATCTCTCGCCGCCTCTCATCTGGCGCGATCCGCCGCCCGGGACTCGCGCCTTCGCGCTGGTGGTGGAGGATCCGGATGCCCCCGACCCGCGGGCCCCGCGCATGGTGTGGGTCCACTGGGTGCTCTATGATCTGCCCGCAGAGGTGCGGGAGCTGCCCGAAGACGCCGACCGGCGCGGGCTGCCGCCGGGCACCCGCCGGGGTCTCAACGACTGGAAACGGGCGGCCTGGGGTGGCCCGTGCCCGCCCATCGGACGCCATCGCTACATCTTCCGCCTCTATGCGCTCGACGCCCCCTTGGGGGACCGGGGGACCCTCACCCGGGCGGAGCTCGCGCGGGCGCTCGCGGGCCATGTGCTGGGTGAGACCGAGCTGGTCGGCACCTATGCCAAGAAGAGCCGCTGAGCCCAGCCGATGGTGACGGTCAGCGCCGGCCTCCTGCCCTACCGCCGCCGCAACGACCGCATCGAGGTGCTGCTGGTGCATCCCGGCGGCCCCTTCTTTGCCCGCCGCGATCTCGGGGTGTGGTCCGTGGCCAAGGGCGAGATCGACCCGGGTGAGGATGCGCTGGCGGCGGCGGTGCGCGAGTTCCGCGAGGAGACCGGCTTCGAGCCTCGCGGCCCCTTCCGCCCGCTCGGGGCGGTGCGCCAGCATGCCGGCAAGATCGTCCAGGCCTGGGCCTTTGCCGGCGACTACGACCCCGCCCGGCTCCACAGCAACACGTTCGCGCTGGAATGGCCGCCGGGCTCGGGCCGCATCGCCCATTTCCCCGAAGTGGACCGGGCCGCCTGGTTCGACCTGGAGGAGGCACGCCGGCGCATCATCCCCGGCCAGCGGCCGCTGTTGGACCGGCTGGAGGCGCTGCTGACCGGAAATGAGGCGGAGCCGGGTGAGGAAGAGGCGGACGAGGAGGCGGCGGAATGAGCGAGACTCCTACCATCACGACGCTTCGGGCCCATCCGCCCCATGGCACGGTGGTGGCGTGCGAGCGCGGGCCCGGGCGCTTTACCCTCGAGCTCTATGCCGGGCCGCATCGGCTGGTGGCGGATGAGCCGCGCGAGGCCGGGGGCGACGATCAGGGGCCTAATCCTTACGAATTTCTCGCCGCCGCGCTTGCGAGCTGCACCGTCATGACCCTGCGGCTCTACGCCGACCGCAAGGGCTGGCGGGTGCGGCGGATCGAGACGGCGGTCACCCACCGGCGGATCCATGCGCGCGACTGTGAGGACTGCGAGAGCCGCGAGGGCTGGGTGACGCTTTTGGAGCGGGTGATCGCCATCGACGGCGAGCTCACGCCGGAACAGCGCGCGCGCCTTTTGGAGATCGCCGACCGCTGCCCGGTCCACCGGAGCCTCACCGGCGAGATCCGCATCCGCACTCGCCCGGCCGGCAGCACCACCGGCTGAGCCCCACCGCCGCCCGAAGCGTGAGGCCGCCGGTTGCATCTGGGGCCCGCGCTCTCGGGGGGATCTGGCGAGTCGCCGGCGGTGGGCGGATGGCCGGCACCGGCCCTCAGCCGGCGGGCTTTTCCAGCAGATCCTCACGCGTCCAGGTGAGGCGCTCGCCGAGAAAACGCGAGACCCGGAACACCCAGTGGGCAAAGCGCCGCTGCCAGCGGGCCGCCCGCTCGGCGGGATCCTCCTCGGTGGCCTCATCGGCTTGAGCCTTGGCCGCGTCCGCGCCGCCAGCGGTCTCAGGCGCGGACTCGGCCGCGGCGGCCCCGTTGGTCTGCGGTGCCGTGGCGGTGGCCGGTTGCGGCTCGAGCCGCACCTCGGGCGCCACCCAATAGCGCGCCTCCTCACCCTCACCCTCGCGCCAGAGCCTGATATCGATGACGGTGCCGTCGAACAGCCGATAGCGCGCCTGCAGCGCATCGGCCGGTACCGGCCGCTCCTCGCGGCGGACGATCTCTTCCGCCGCCATAGCGCCAAAGGCCGCCACCACCCGGTTGAGCTTGGCCTCATCGGCGGCCTCGTCGGGGCCCAGGCCCTGGAGCACGAACGGCTCGTCGGGGGCGGTGCGGCTGATCACCACCTCCTGGGGCGTGCCCACATGCAGGCGCACCTCGCGGATGTCCTCCCGCGGGATGAAGGCGAGGTTGCGGTCCACCAGATTGAGCGGCTCATTGGGCAGATCCACCGCGCGATCGGCAAGCCAGGTGCGCGTCTCGTCCGGGCGGCGGACATACATGCCGGACTTGCCGGGACCATAGAGGCTCCATTTGCGCTTGCCGAGGATGGCCGTGGCGATAGTGTTGCCGGCAGAATCCCGCAGCTCCACCCGTTTGGCATCCTCGCTCTCGGGCGCCAGCCCCAGCCGGTCGAACTTGGCGGGATCGGCCGTCTTCGCCTCCACCAGCCGCATGGCCGCAAGCCCCAGCACGATCTCACGGATGCGCTCGGGATCGGCCGGAAACGCGCCGGCTTCCACCACCACCCAGCCGTCCTCGGTGCGGCGGGCGGTGATGGTGCGCTGTTTGGTACGCACCACCAGCTCGGCCACATCGCCCAAACGTTCGCCCAGCTCCGGCAGGAAGGGTTCGTCCAGCTGCAGCGTCGCCACCGGGCGCTCCCGTCGCGCCAGCGCCCAGCCGGCCAGCACCACCGCTAGCAGGGTGAGGGCTGCGAGGATGGTGAAGCCGCGTCGGGTCATGGCCGCCTCCCCCTCACGCTGGCTGGCGCCGCATGCGGTGGCGGCGCACCAGCCCCACGCCGACGGCGATCAGCGCCACCAGCAGCGGCACCGCACCGATGTTGGCAAAGCGCACGGTGGTCTGCAGGCGCTCGATGTCCTCCCTCAGCCGCCGGCGCACCTCCCTGAGCTCCCGCCGGGTCTCGAGGATCTCATCACGGATGCGCTCGATCTCTTCCCGCAACCGCGCATCCAGCACAGTCCCGTCGCCCTCGCCCACCGGCAGTTCCAGCGAGCGCAGCTTGTTCTGCAGCTCCTCGAGCCGCTGCACCAGCTCCTGTTCCTTGGCGCGGTAGCGCTGTTCCGCCTGCCGCCGGAGCTCCACCAGCCGCTCGAACGGCCGGAAGGTGAGCTGGCGGCCGCGGAGCTGCACCAGCACCTCGCTGCCGGCGAGCCAGTCGAGGGCATTGGCGAGGAAGTCGGCATTGTCGGCAATCGGCAGCTCCACCTCGCGCCCGGCGATGCGCTGGCGCACGAGCCAGCTGCGATCCTCCAGAAGATCGGTGTCGGCCACCACGATCACCGTCGCCTCCGCCTGGGCCTCGGCAAGATGGCGCGGACCCTCGCCGTCCTCCGCCGCCTCCTGCGGCTCCCTGCCTTCACCGGCAGCCTCCGCGTCCTCGGGCGGCCCCTCGGGAAAGGCCGAGGGCAGGCGCCCGCTGAGGATCGCCGCCAGCACCCGCACCTTGCCATCCGGCCGGTAGTTGCGCAGCAGTCCCAGCGGGTCGGGGAACAGCCGCTGGCTTTCGGCATCCACCAGTTGTGCCTGGTCCGAGCTCACCAGCAGCGGGATCCATGCGCCCTCGGCCCCCTCCGCGCGCTCGAGCGCACCCGCCGAGGCCAGGTGGATCCGTTCGAGATCGGCGGTGATGGGGTGCTGGCGGTCGAGACGGTCGCCGGTGAGCGCAAGCCAGGCGAGATAATCCAGCACCTGCACGCGGCCACCGCTAAGGGGCATCTGTACCTGGCGCGCCACCAGCGGATCCGCCACCAGCCGGTCCTTGTCGAACACGATCCCCCAGGCGTCGAACAGCTTGTCCAGGGTCGAGGAGGTGTCCCCCGCACCCGGCTGCTGGCGCCGCATGGCCTGGGCCTCGGCGTGGGGGTCCACCAGCACCATCAGCTTGCCGCCCCTCAGCACATACTGGTCAATGGCATAGAGGGTGACATCCGAAAGCCCCTGGGGGTGGACCAGCAGCAGCACCTGGACGTCGTCCTCGATGCGGCGCACCTCACCAGCGAGCCAGCGCAGCTGGAACTGGTCCTGCAGGAGTTCGTAGATCCGCCAGGGTCGGAACTGGTTGGTGGGATCGGCGTTGAGCGGCAGGCCCGAGAGCAGCGCCACCACCGGGCGCTCGGGATAGGCCAGGCGATAGATCAGGCGGGTGACGTCATATTCGAGGAAACGCTCGCGCTCGGGCGAGAGGATCGGAATCACCGCCACATCGTCGGTGCTGTTGGTGCCCACGAGACCGAAGTAGCCGCTGGTCTCGGCATCCAGCTGGATCGCCCGGAGACCGAAGCCGACCGCCCGGTCCTCCTCTTCGGAATAGGGCTCGGGGTCGACGGTCTCGAGCTGGATGCGCCCACCCGAGGCGTCGACATAACCCTCGAGAAAGTCGCGCACCCGCTCGGCATAGGCGGCGAGGAACGGGCTGTTTTCGCGGACGGCGCGGGAGACGTAGAGCCGCAGGCTGATGGGCTCATCGAGCTGTTCCAGGAGCCTGCGGGTGCCGGGGGAGAGGGTGTAGGCCTGTTCTTCGGTGAGATCGAGCCGATAGCGGCCGAGCTCGAGGGCGGCGAAGGTGTTGAGGGCTGCCAGCAGCACCAGCGCGAGGACGATGGCGAACACTGTGAGGGTACGGCGGCTGTGTCCCTTCATGGCCAAGTCCCCCTCACGCCTTCTCGAGCTCGACCACGAGCGTGTTGAGCAGGAGTCCCACGCCGATGACCGCGGCGAAAAACACCAGATCCGCCAGGGTCACCACGCCGCGGGTGATGTCGGTGAAGTGCCGCAGGAAGCTGAAGCTCGCCACCAGATCCAGCACATCGGGCGAGACCAGCCCGCGAAGCGGCGCCAGCACCACCTCCACCCCGCTCATCATGAAGAGAAAGCCCACCGCCGCCCCCAGCACGAAGGCGATCACCTGATTGCGGGTGAGGGCCGAGACGGTGACGCCGATGGCGAGGAAGGCACCGGCCAGGACCCAGCTGCCCAGATAGGAGGCCAGGATCACGCCGTGGTCGGGATTCCCCAACCACGTCACCGTAAGCCACATGGGGAAGGTGAGCACCAGCGCGAGGCCGACGAACAGCCAGGCGGCCAGGAACTTGCCCAGGACCGCCTCGAAGCTGGTGAGCGGCAGGGTCATGAGCAGCTCGACGGTGCCGGTGCGGCGCTCCTCGGCCCACAGCCGCATGGCGATGGCCGGCGCGAAGAAGAGGTGCAGCCAGGGGTGGAAGACGAAGAAGGCCTGGAGATCCGCCTCGCCCCGCTCGAAAAAACCGCCCACATAGAAGGTCAGCGCCCCGGCGAGGGTGAGGAAGACCACGATGAAGACATAGGCGAGCGGGGTGGTGAAATAGGCCCCGAGCTCGCGGGCGGTGACCACGGCAACATTACGCAGCCGCATGGTGCGCCTCCCCCTCCCGGGTCAACATGCGGAACACCTCATCCAGTCGGCCGCGCTCGACAAAGGATTCCACCACCTCCACGCCCTGCGCCCGCAACCAGCCCAGCACATCGGCGGCGATGTCGCGGCCGCCCTCGGGCAGCACCAGGAGCTCCAAAAGCCCGTCCTGCACCGCCACCGTCTCCACCGCCCGCACCGCCGCAAGCCCGCACAGCGCCTCCACCAGCCCATCGGCCGCCGCCCGCAGTTTCAGCCGCAGGGCGTGGTGGTGGGGCGAGCGTGCCCGCAGCTCGTCGGGATGGGCATCGGCGACGATGCGCCCGCGGGCGATGACGATGGCGCGGGTGCAGACCGCATCCACCTCCTCGAGGATGTGGGTGGAGATGATGATGGCCTTGTCCGGCGCCATCTCCCGCACAAGCCGCCGGACCTCGTGCTTCTGATTGGGATCGAGGCCGTCGGTGGGCTCGTCCAGGATCAGCACCGGCGGATCGTGGAGAATCGCCTGGGCGAGGCCGACGCGGCGCTTGAACCCCTTGGAGAGGGTGTCGATGGGCTGGTGCAGCACCTCCTGGAGCTGGGCCCGCTCCACCGCCGCCGCCACCCGCCGGCGCTTTTCCGCCCCGCCGAAGCCGCGGACCGCCGCCACGAAGCGCAGGAACGCCGCCACCGTCATGTCGCCGTAAAGCGGCGCACCCTCGGGCAGATAGCCCAGCTGCCGTTTGACGGCGAGCGGTTCCGCCACCACGTCGTGGCCCATCACCCGCGCGGTGCCGGCGGTGGGCAGCAGAAAGCCTGTAATCATGCGCATGGTGGTGGTCTTGCCGGCGCCATTGGGCCCGAGAAATCCCACCACCTCGCCGCGCCCCACGGTGAAGGAAACCCGGTCGACGGCGCGGATGGGGCCGAAGTCCCGGGTTAGGCGATCGAGCTCCACCATCCCCTCCACGGGTGCGCCTCCCTGGTGGTCCGGCTCGCCACGGCTCCCCCCGTCCGCCGTGGCCGCGCTCTATGTAGCCGGCAGGCGCTCAGGTGCAAGCGCAACACCTTGGTGGAACGTCAAATCCGCTTGAGGGACAAGCGCATGAACGCGACAGTCGGGCCATTGGGCGGATCATGGCGATGGTCGCGGATGTGGTGATCCTGGGGGAAGGGCGCTGGCATGCGGCAAGCCTCGCCACGGCGTTGGCGCGCCTCGGCCTGCGGACCGCCCGCCTCAGCTTCGCTGAACTGGGCCTGGATGCCAATGTGGAGGCGGCGGTGCGCTGCGGAACGCTCACCCAACTGCCCCGAGCGGTGGTGGTACGAGCCATCAGCGCCGGCAGTTTCGAACAGGTGACGCTGCGGCTTACACTGCTGCGGGCGCTGGCGCTCTCGGGCGTGGTGGTGGTCAATCCGGCGCGCGCCATCGAGTGCTGCGTGGACAAGTCGGAGGCGAGCTTCCGCCTCAGGCTTGCCGGCCTGCCCACCCCACCCGTGTGGGTCACCGAGGATGTCACCACCGCCCGCCGCATCGCCGCCAACAACGCCAGCCACGAGCAACCGCTGGTGGCCAAACCCCTGTTCGGTGCCCAGGGCCGGGGGCTGCGGCTGGTTCGCACCGCCGCCGAGCTGCCACCGGCGGATGAGGTGGCCGGCGTATGGTATCTCCAGCGCCTGGTGCCACGGCCCGAGCCGTGCGACTACCGCCTGTTCGTGGTGGACGGTGAGGTGGTGGCGGCCATGCGGCGGCGGGGGCGCCACTGGATCACCAATGTGCGCCAGGGGGCGCGGGGCGAGCCCTGGCAGCCGGAGCCCGCGGCCCACGAGCTCGCCGCCCGGGCGGCGGTGGTGCTGGGGACTGTGTTCGCCGGGGTCGATCTCGTGCGGGATGTGGACGGG
>WFXL01000081.1 GCA_015490605.1 Rhodospirillales bacterium | reverse complement strand
CCCCTATACCCGCGGGCTGTTCGACTCCATCCCGCTGGCCGGAACCGACCGCCATCGCCGGCCGCTGCGGCCCATCCCGGGCCAGCTGCCGCCGCCCGCCGCGCGGCCCGCGGGCTGCGCTTTCGGACCGCGCTGCCGCCACTTCCGCGCCGGGGTGTGCGACCGACCCCAGAGCCTGCGACGGGTGCGGGGCCCGGTCGAACATCGGGTGCGCTGCGCACGCTTCGCCGAGCTCGACCTGCGCACCGTGCCTGAGGAACGACCGCTGGAGCCCCTGCCGCCCGGCCCACCGGTGCTGCGGGTCGAAGGCCTGTGCAAACATTATGAGGTGGACACGGGGCTGTTCGCCCGCCTGTTCCGGCGCGTGAGGGTGGTAAAGGCCAACGAGAAGGTGGAGCTCGAGGCGCGCGAGGCGGAGACCGTGGCCATCGTTGGCGAATCCGGCTGTGGCAAGTCCACCCTCGCCAAGGTGATCATGGGTCTTGAAGAGGCGGCTGACGGGCGGGTGCTGTTCGAGGGCCGGGACATCGCTCACCTGCCCGTGCGCCGGCGGCCAAAATCGCTGCTGGCACGGCTGCAGATGGTCTTCCAGAACCCCTTTGAGACTCTCAACCCCTCGCACACCGTGGGCTTCCAGCTGGCCCGGGTGCTGCGCCGTTTCGGTACCATTCGTGGGCGAAAGCATGCGCGTCGGCGGGTGGAAGAGCTGTTGGCACTGGTGAAGCTTCCGCCCGGCTTCGCTGACCGGCTGCCGCGCCAGCTCTCCGGCGGCCAGAAGCAGCGGGTGGCCATCGCCCGGGCGCTCGCCGGCGCGCCCGCGCTGGTGGTGGCGGACGAGCCGGTCTCGGCCCTCGATGTCTCGGTCCAGGCGGCGATCGTGCGGCTTTTGGACGAGCTCCAGCGCCGCCACCGCACCACTCTGCTGTTCATCAGCCACGACCTCGCACTGGTGCGCTATCTCGCCGACCAGGTGGTGGTGATGTACCTTGGCCAGGTGATGGAATCGGGCCCGGTCACCCGGGTGTTCGCGCCGCCCTACCACCCCTACACCGAAGCCCTGCTGGCCGCGGCTCCGGTGGCCGATCCGGCGGTGGAAAAGCGGGCGGTGATCCTCGCCGGCGATCCCCCCTCGCCCACCGCACCGCCACCCGGCTGTCCCTTCCACACCCGCTGCCCGCGCCGGCTCGGCCCCATCTGTGGCGAACAGCCGCCGCCCGTGCGCATCTTCGACGATGGCCACCGCATCCGCTGCCATCTCGACCCAAAGACGCTGCGTGCGATCGAACCGCCCGTGCGGGTGGCGGCGGAATAGCCGGCTGCTGGCGCGCTCAGGGTGGCCCGCTATATGGAACGCCGCCCGCCCCACCGACCCGGAGCGCCCATGGAGCTGCGCAATCTCGCCATCATCGCCCACGTGGACCATGGCAAGACCACGCTCGTGGACCGGCTGCTGCAGCAGTCGGGAGCGGTCCGCGCCCACCAGCAGCTCGAGGAGCGGGCACTCGATCGCCACGAGCTCGAGCGCGAGCGCGGCATCACCATCCTCGCCAAATGCACCAGCGTGGTCTGGCGCGGAGTCCGGCTCAACATCGTCGACACCCCCGGCCATGCCGACTTCGGCGGCGAGGTGGAGCGCATTCTGTCGATGGTGGATTCCTGCCTGCTGCTGGTGGACGCGGCCGAGGGGCCGATGCCCCAGACCCGCTTCGTGCTGGCCAAGGCGCTGGCCTGCGGCCTGCGGCCCATCGTCGTGGTCAACAAGGTGGACCGGCCCGACCAGCGGGCCGAGGCGGTGCTGGGGGAAGTGTTCGACCTGATGGCGGCGCTTGGCGCCGACGAGACCCAGCTGGACTTCCCCTGGGTGTTCGCCTCGGCACGGGAGGGCTGGGCGGTGCGCGATCTCGCCGAGCCCCGCCGCGATATGGCGCCCCTGTTCGACCTGATCCTGGAACATGTGCCGCCGCCGCAGGTGACGCGCGAAGGCCCCTTCCGGCTGCTGGCCTCGATCCTCGAATACGACCCCCACCTCGGCCGGGTGCTCACCGGCCGGGTGGAATCCGGCAGCCTCACGCCCAACACCGTGCTCAAGGCCCTCGACCTCGAGGGGCGCGAGCGCGAGCGCACCCGCATCACCCGCATCCTCGCCTTCCGCGGGCTCACGCGCCAGCCCATCGCGCGCGCCGAAGCGGGCGACATCGTGGCGCTTGCTGGTTTTGAGCGGGCAACGGTGGCGGACACCCTTTGCGATCTCGAGGTGGCCGAGCCCTTGCCGGCGCGGCCGGTGGACCCGCCTACCGTGGCCGTGACCTTCACCGTCAACGACAGCCCGCTGGCGGGGCGCGATGGCGAGCGGCTGACCTCGCGCGAGCTCAGAGCAAGGCTGTTGCGCGAGGCCGAGGGCAATGTCGCCATTCGCGTGCGCGAGCTCGAGGGCGAGGCCTTCGAGGTGGCTGGCCGCGGCGAGCTGCAGCTGGCGGTGCTGATCGAGCAGATGCGCCGGGAGGGCTATGAGATGTCCATCTCGCGCCCGCGCGTGCTGGTGCGGGAGGACCCGGCCAGCGGCCGGCGCGAGGAGCCCTATGAGGAGGTGGTGATCGACGTGGATGAGGCGCATGTGGGGGTGGTGGTGGAGCACCTCACCGCCCGCCGGGCCGAACTCGGCGACATGCGCCCTGCCGGCGAGGGCCGCGTGCGGCTGGTGTTCACCGCCCCCTCGCGAGCGCTGATCGGCTACCGCAGCCGCTTTCTCGGCGAGACCCGCGGCACCGGGGTGATGCACCGGGTGTTCGCCGGCTGGGGCCCGTGGAAGGGCCCGATCCGCGGCCGCGAGCGCGGTGCGCTGGTGTCGATGGAACAGGGCCGGGCAGTGGCCTATGCGCTGTGGCACCTGGAGGACCGTGGCACGCTGTTCATCGGCCCCGGTGAAGAGGTCTATTCCGGCATGATCATCGGCGAACACAGCCGCGCCGGCGACCTCGAGGTCAATCCGGTGCGCACCAAGAAGCTCACCAACATCCGCGCGGCCGGCCGCGACGACAACATCCTGCTGACACCACCGCGCCGCCCCACCCTCGAGTTCGCCCTCGCCTGGATCGAGGAGGACGAGCTGGTGGAGGTGACACCGCGCCACATCCGCCTGCGCAAGCGCGAGCTGGATGCCGCTCTCAGGCGCAAGGCCCTGCGCCGGCGCGCCCGCGAACCCGCCTGACTCACCTCACAGCGCCACGCGAAGGGCTCTGTCCGCTTTTCTCGAACAACCGAAGGGGTTTGACCATCCCCCGCGCAAGGGTCCGGGTGGTGGGCCCCGGCGCCGCCACCATCACCGCACCTCGCCCCTCGCGCGAGCGCGAACGGGTGGGGATTGCCTTCGCCGGGCCTTTGCGCGAAACTCGATGCTGACGCGCAGGCTGCGCGGGCGAGCCGGGCGGCGGGGTCCAGCCCCGCGGGAGGAGGCGATGAACTGCGCGGATCTCGACCGACTGCTGCAGGCCCATGTCGGTCGGCGGCTGACGTCCCGCGAACGTGACACCCTCGCACGCCATCTCCTGGTCTGTGCCCACTGTCGCCTCAAGGTGCAGCAGCTGCGGCGCTTCGAGCTGGAACTGGCGCGGCGGCTGCCGGCCTTTGCCGGGGTTGACTTCTGGTCGGCGCTGGTGGCGGAGCCGGCCACCGTACTGCCGCGGGAGTTTGGCCGCCGGCTGCTGCCGCTCACCGCCCCCGCCCGGCTGCCGGCGCCGCTGCCGCGACGGCGCCCGGCACCGCCCACCACACCCGCCGCACCGCAGCCGCCCAAGGGTGGACGTGCCCGCCACATGGGCCGACTGACCCGGCGGGCCCTAGGCCTGGCGCTGCTGGCAGCCCTCGCCGTAGCCGCCCTCCACCGGCTGCTGGGGCCGGAGCTGGCGCCGGCGGATGATCCCCTCACCCTGCCGCTTCCCGCCGACTTCGACCGGGTCGATTTCGTCACCCCCGACCCCGCGGTGCTGCGCGACTGGTTCCGCATCCAGCTGGGCGATGCCCCGCCGCTGCCGCCGCTGCCGGCGGGCACGGTGCTGCTGGGCGGTCGGGTGGAGAGCTTCGGTCCCGAGGCGCGGGCGGTGGCGGTGGTGGAGGTGGATGGCCGCCGCGCTGCCCTCTATGCCCTCGGTGCCGATGACGGCACTGGGCTTCCACCCGCCCGCCTGGGCCTGCGCTATGGCGGCTGGACCTTCGTGCTGGTGGGTGAGCTGCCGCCAGAGCGGCTTGCCGCCTTCGCCGAAGCCGCAGCACCGACTCCATGAGGCGCACCCGCCATCTCCTGCTGCTTGTGGGGCTGCTGACAGCTGCCGCCGCCAATCTCGCGGTCGCCGACATGGTGGTGGAGCTCCGGGACGGGCGGCGTTTCGTGCTGCCGGTAGAGCGCGACCAGGTTGAGCGCATCCGCTTTACCGCCGACCGGGAGCTTTCGCAGGGACGCATTCGCCTGCTGCCCCCCGCCGGGGAGACGGCAGACGCGGGCGATCTTTCCGCTTCCGCTACTGGGGCGGTGCGGGTTCTGCGGGTGAGCCCGACGGGCCCCCTGAGGCTTCCCAGCGAGGCGGCAGCTCGGGCGCGCGATGGCGATGTGGTGGAGATCGCCCCGGGGCGCTATCGCGATGTGGCGGTGTGGCGCGCCTCGGACCTGGTGATCCGCGGCGTTGGCGGACGGCCGGTGGTGGATGCCGGTGGGCGCGGCGCCGAGGGCAAGGCGGTATGGGTGGTCAAGGGCGCACGGGTGCGGATCGAACGGGTGGAGCTCACCGGCGCCCGGGTGGCGGATCGCAACGGTGCCGGCATCCGCGCCGAGGGAGCCGACCTTGAGCTCGTGGACGTGGTGATCCGCGACAATGAGATGGGCATTCTGGTGGCGGCCGACTTCCGCGGCACCGTCACCATCCGCAACGCCGCCTTCTACCGCAACGGCACCGACCACGAACGCTACGGCGTGCCGCCGGGCCATCAGATCTACGTCTCCGGCGGCGACCGGCTGGTGCTGGAGGGCTCCTACATCCACACCCTCGTGGGCGGCCATGGCGTCAAGAGCCGTGCGCGGGCCAATCTCATCCGCTGCAATCGCATCGAGGACGGTGCCGGGGCCGGCTCCTATCTGATCGACATCGCCGAGGCCGCACCCACCCGCATCCAGGGCAATCTGCTGATCCAGGGCCGGCGGGCGGAAAACCGCACTCTCATCGCCTTCGGTGCCGAGGGCGGCGATCCCCGGGCGACGCTGCTGGTGGCCTGGAACACGCTGATCAACGAGGCATCTGATGGGGTGTTCGTTGCCAACCACACCCCCACACCGGCCCGGCTGGTGGCGGATCTGCTGGTGGGGCGCGGGCGCATCCTCACGGGCCCCGGCACGCGCGAAGCGGTGCTGACCTTCCCCAACCGCGAGGCCGCCGGCCTTGGCGACGACGTTCGGCCGCTTGTGGGCTCGCCGGTGGTGGATGCGGCTGCGGGTGTGGGCCTGCCGCCGCCGCCCTGCCGCTTTGCCCCGCCCCGCGGGACCGCGCCCCGCGGCCGCCGGGGGCGCGCGCCGGATGTGGGTGCCTTCGAGGGGGGCTAGGTGCCGGCGTCCGGCCTCAGGCCTCGCAGGCGAGCTCGTCGGGCGCCTCCTCCACTTCGGCGATGCGCCGCTCCAGCCGGCTCAGCACCCGCTCGAGACAGGCCCGCTCGTGCGCATCCAGCCCCTCCAGAAACCGCCGCTCCCACGCCAGCGCCTCGGCCGCCACCGCCTCATACACCCGCCGGCCGGTTCCGGTGAGGTGGTGGCGGGTGATGCGCTGGTCGCGCCCGTCCCGCTCGCGCGCCACCAGCCCCTTGCGCGCCAGCGCCTGGGCCGCGCGGGTGATCTTCACCTTGTCCATCGCCGTGCGCGCCGAGAGCTCGCGCGCCGAGAGGCCGTCCTCGCGGCCGAGCACCGCCATCACCCGCCATTCCGGCACCGACAGATCGAAACGGTCGCGATAGCGCCGGGCGAGTGCCGCGCTGATGCGATTGGCCAGCACCGACAGACGGTAGGGGACGAAGGCCTCGAGCCGGAGCGTCGGGGTGGTCACGGACTCTTTTCCCCTTGCCTTTGGTTTCAAATGAAACTAACTCGGTCGGTGCCCCACGGGCAACCCCGACCCACAAGGTCAGAGAGGAGGCGGTCGTCATGCGCAAGCCCATCGCGTTCCCGCGCGTGGAAGGCGAAGCCGCGCGCCAGGCCCACGCGGGCTTCCGCCGCGAGCTCTATGAGCGCGAGCTCGGCCGGGAAGGCTTCTTCGGACCGGCCACCCACATGTATCATCAGCATCCCCCCACCGGCTGGCTCGACTGGGAGGGACCGCTGGCCCCGCGCTGCTTCTATCTGGAACGCATCCGCGAGGTCCACGCCTCGCCCTGGGACGCGGTCCGCTTCCTTCACAATGCTCACTGCAAGATGCGCTTCTGGCGCGCGCCCAAGAAAATGGACCATCTGGTGCGCAACGCCGATGGTGATGAGCTGCTGTTCGTCCACCGCGGCCGCGGCCATCTCTTCTGCGACTTCGGCCATCTCGAGATCCGCCAGGGCGACTATGTGATCCTGCCGCGCAGCACCATGTGGCGGATCGAGTGCGAGGAGCCCATCACCGCGCTGCTGGTGGAGGCCACCGGCTCCATGTACATGCTGCCGGAGAAGGGCATCGTCGGCCGCCACGCCATCTTCGATCCGGGCGTGCTGGACACCCCGCGGATCGACGAGCGCTTCCGCGCCCAGTACGAGGAGCTCGGTCCTGACGGGACCTGGAAGGTGCGGGTGAAGCGGCGCGATGCCCTGAGCACCGTCACCTTCCCCTTCAATCCGCTGGATGCGGTCGGCTGGAAGGGCGACAATGTGGTGGTGCGGCTCAATGTCGAGGACATCCGGCCGCTCATGAGCCACCGCTACCATCTGCCGCCCTCGGCCCACACCACCTGGGTGGCCAACCGTTTCGTGGTGTGCACCTTCGTGCCGCGGCCGTTCGAAAGCGCCCCGGATGCGCTCAAGGTGCCCTTCTACCACAACAATGACGACTATGACGAGGTGATCTTCTACCACGCCGGGGACTTCTTCTCGCGCGACAACGTCGAGCCCGGCATGGTCACCTTCCACCCCATGGGCTTCACCCACGGCCCCCATCCCAAGGCCCTCGCCCGCGCGTGGGAGCAGCCCAAGGCCATGACCGACGAATATGCGGTGATGATCGACACCCGCGACCCGCTGGAGGTGGGCGAGCTGCCCGAGGGGGTCGAGTGGAAGGAGTACAAGTACAGCTGGCGCACCTCCTGAGCACCCGCTAGAGCGACATCGGGTGTCCATCCGGGAGTGGCGGAAGGCCATGAAACTCGCGACTCTGCGCGAGGGAGGCCGCGACGGGACCCTCGTCGTGGTCTCCCGCGATCTCACCCGGGCGGTGCGGGTGCCGCAGATCGCCCGCACCCTGCAGCAGGCCCTCGATCACTGGCAGGAGGTGGAACCGCGGCTGCGGGCGGTGGCCACCACCCTCGAGGCCACCCGTCTCGAGGAGGAGTTCCCCTTCGATCCCACCGCCTGCGCGAGCCCGCTGCCGCGCGCCTATCAGTGGGCCGACGGCTCCGCCTATGTGAACCATGTGGAGCTGGTGCGGCGGGCGCGGGGGGCGGAACTGCCGCCCTCCTTCTGGACCGATCCGCTGATGTATCAGGGCGGCTCCGACAGTTTCCTCGCCCCTACCGAGGACATCCCCCTGGAGGATGAGTCCTGGGGGCTCGACTTCGAGGCGGAGATCGCCGTGGTGGTGGATGATGTGCCCATGGGGATCACGCCCGAGCGGGCGCTCGCCCATGTGCGGCTGCTGATGCTGGTCAATGATGTGAGCCTGCGCAACCTGATCCCGCAGGAGCTGGCCAAGGGCTTCGGCTTCTTCCAGTCGAAACCGTCCTCGGCCTTTTCGCCGGTGGCGGTCACGCCCGATGAGCTCGGCGAGGCCTGGCGTGATGGCAAGGTGCATCTGCCGCTGCGCTCCTGGCTCAACGGCGAGCCCTTCGGCGAGCCCGATGCCGGGGTCGACATGACCTTCGACTTCGGCCGGCTGATCGCCCATGCCGCCCGCACCCGCAGGCTCGCCGCCGGCTCCATCATCGGCTCCGGTACCGTCTCCAACCGCGATCCCGACGGCGGTCCGGGCCGGCCCATCCGCGACGGCGGCCGCGGCTATTCCTGCATCGCCGAACAGCGCATGGTGGAGATCATCCTCACCGGCAAGGCCAGGACCCCCTTCATGCGCTGGGGCGATCGGGTGCGGATCGAGATGTGGGATGCCGAGGGCCGCAGCATCTTCGGCGCCATCGACCAGCAGGTGGTGCGCTACCGGCCGCCGACCTGAGGAGGCTTCGGCCCTAAAGGCCGAACCAGAGCTGGAACTCCACCGGGTGGGGCGTGCGCGCCACCCGTGCCAGCTCGCGCCGGCGCACCGCCACATAGGCCTCGATCAGATCCGCCGGGAACACCTCACCCTCGAGGAGGAAGTCGTGGTCGGCCTCGAGCGCCGCCAGCGCCTCCTCGAGGGTGGCGGCCGCCCGCGGCACCTCCTCCAGCTCCTCCGGTCGCAGATCATAGACGTTGCGGTCCATGGCATCGCCCGGTTCCAGCCGGCGGCGGATGCCATCGAGGCCGGCCATGAGAATGGCGGCGAAGGCGAGATAGGGATTGGCTGTGGGATCGGGAAAGCGCAGCTCGATCCGCTTGTTCTCCGGCCGGGCGGCGAAGGGGATGCGGATGGCGGCGGAGCGGTTGAAGGCGGCGTAAGTCAGAAGCGTCGGCTCATCGCCACCGACGAGCCGCCGATAGCTGTTGGTGGTGGGGTTGGTGAAGGCGGCCAGCGCCCGGGCATGAGTCAGCACCCCGGCGATGAAATGGAGACAGTCGCGGCCGAGGTCGGCATACTCGCTTCCGGCGAACAGCGGTTGTCCGCCCCGGTGCAGCGAAACATTGATGGCGAGGTGCGAGCCCGGCTCGTCCATCAGCGGCTTGGGCAGGAAGGTAGCGGTCTTGCCGTAGGAGGCGGTCACCTGATGGACCACATATTTGAGGATCTGCAGCCGGTCCGCCGCCCGCACCAGCGATTCGGGCCGCACGCTGAGCTCGCACTGGGAGGTGGCGCGGCCGTGGCGGTGCTGGATGCGGCCGAAGCCCAAGCGTTCGAGGATGGTGGCGATCTCCGCCCGCAGATCGAGAAGATGATCCGCCGGCGGCATGGCCAGATAGGCGGCACCCGGCGCCGGCCGGTGGCCGGTGTTGCCGGTGGCATAGCTGCGCCCGGCCGCCGCCCGGTTCTCGCTGGCCTCGAGCCGGAAGCCGAGGCGGGTGGCCTCACCCTCCACCAGCACCTCGTCGAACACGAAAAAGGCCAGCTCCGGCGCGAACAGCGCCTCATCGGCCACTCCCGAGCGCCGCAGATGCTCGAGCGCGCGCTCGGCGATCGCCCGCGGGTCGCGCTCATAGCCGAGGCCGGTGGTGGGATCCGAGGCGGAACAGAGCAGCACCAGCGTCGGCTGGGCGGTGAAGGGATCGGCGAAGGCGGTGGCGGGATCAGGCCGCACCAAGAGATCCGCCTCCGTCACCTCGCGCCAGCCGGGCACTGCCGAGCCGTCGATGAACAGCCCATGCTCCAGCACGGTGGCATCCACGCTGGCGGCATCGATGGCGGTATGGCGCAGCCGGCCGCCGAGGTCGGTGAAGCGGAAGTCGACGATGCGGATCCCCTCGCGCTCAATCCGCTCGAGGATCGCCTGGACCTGAGACATGGGCCTCCTCCCACCCTGGGAGCGCTCGGGCGTTCTAAGCGAGCGGGCCGCCGCCGCCAAGCCACGGGCCTGAGGCGGCGGGCACTATTGGCGCTGCTGCCAGCGCTGGCATGGACCTTCCCATCTTCCGCCCTGGGCGCGGGCAACGCCCCCTGCCGCATCGCCGTGCTGGGCGATTCCCTCACCGCCGGCTACGGCCTGCCGTCGCGCAGCGACGCCTTTCCGGCCCAGCTGGAACGGGCGCTGCGAGAGGCGGGGTTTGCCTGTACGGTGCTGGATGCCGGGGTCTCGGGCGACACCTCGGCCGGGGCGCTCGCGCGGCTTGCGTGGGTGCTGGCCGATGGTCCCACCCATCTGCTGGTGGAGATCGGCGGCAACGACCTGCTGCGCGGCTTGCCGCCGGATCAGCTCGAGCGCAACCTCGAGGCCATCGTCCAAGGGGCACAGCGTGCCGGGGTGGCGGTGTTTCTTCTGGGCATGGAAGCCCCGCGCAACTGGGGTGAAGCCTATGTGGCGGCGGCCCGCCGGGCCTATGGGCAGGTGGCGCAACGTTATGGGGTGCCGCTGGATCCCTTCTTCCTTGAGGGCGCCTTCGGCGTGCCCGGCCGCATGCAGGCCGATGGGATCCACCCCACCGCCGCCGGCGTGCGGGCCATCGTCCGGCGGCTCTTGCCGGCCATCATCGACTGGCTGCGCCGCACCGGCGTAGCACCGGCGAGCACACCCTAGCCCCGCGGCGCCTCCAGCAGGGCGCGCAGCTCGGCAGCGGTACGCCGCAGCCGCGCGGCGAGGGCGTGGAGTTCGGCACTCTCGGCATCACCGCGGGGCGCTTTCGAGCGGTTGCGCCGGGCGCGAAGATGTTTCTGCGCTCCTTTGATGGTGTAGCCTTCCTCATGCAGGAGCGTCTTGATCTCCCGCAGCAGCGCCACGTCTTCGGGGCGGTAGTAGCGCCGTCCGCCGCTGCGCTTGAGCGGGCGCAGCTGGGGGAATTTGGTCTCCCAGAAACGCAGCACATGGGGTGCCACCCCCAGCTCGGCGGCCACCTCGCTGATGGTGCGATAGGCGTTCTCCGATTTGGGGGGCGGCGCCGCCATCAGCCTGCGTCATCCTCCGGCGCTGCCACCGGCGCGCGGTTGAGCCGTTCGCGCAACAGCCGCGAGGGACGGAAGACAGCGGTGCGGCGCGGGGCGATGGGCACCACCTCGCCGGTGCGGGGGTTGCGCCCCACCCGGGGGCCGCTGGTGCGCACCACGAAACTGCCGAAGGAGGCGATCTTTACCGTCCCCTCGCGCACCAGCGAGTCGCAGATGGTCTCGATAAGGGATTCGACCAGCGCCGCCGACTCGGTGCGGGAGAGCCCGAGTTCGCGGTAGACCGCCTCCGCCAGTGTCGCCCGCGTGACGGTATCGGACTTGCCGCCCATGAGCGCCGCCCGTCCACTCCGATCCCGCCGAACCGTACGCCATGGGACGCTGGCGATCAACTCGCCCGCCGCCACTCCACCCGCGGGCGGGGATTGATCCGCCGCCTCCCAGGGCGCAGTTTGACCGCGAGCCCCGCCGTCGGCCGCCCGAAGGCCGGCGGCGGGGATAGGCGAACGAGGAGGAGAGCCGCCCGATGCCGCGAAACCGGCCGCTCGTGATCGTCACCAGGAGGCTGCCGGAGGTGGTGGAGGCCCGCATGGCGGAGCTGTTCGACGTCCGGCTCAACGAGACCGATGAGCCGATGACGCGCGAGCAGCTGCGGGCGGCCGTGCAAGAAGCGGACGTGCTGGTCCCCACGGTCACCGACCGCATCGATGCCGCCCTCCTGGCCCATGCCGGCCCGCGGCTTCGGCTGATCGCCAACTATGGCGCCGGGGTCGACAATATCGATGTGGAGGCGGCCTACCGCCGCGGTATTACCGTCACCAACACCCCGGGCGTGCTCACCGAGGATACGGCCGATATGACCATCGCCCTGATCCTCGCGGTGATGCGGCGGCTGGTGGAGGGCGATCGGCTGGTGCGTTCGGGCCAGTGGACCGGCTGGAGCCCGACTTCCATGCTGGGCCACCGCATCTGGGGCAAGCGCCTGGGGATCCTGGGCATGGGCCGCATCGGCACGGCGGTAGCACGGCGCGCCCGCGCCTTCGGCATGTCGATCCACTACCACAACCGCCGGCGGGTGCATGAGAGCATCGAGGAGGAGCTGGAGGCCACCTACTGGCCCAGCCTCGACCAGATGCTGGCGCGCATCGATATCCTCTCGGTCAACTGCCCGCACACGCCCGCCACCTACCACCTGCTCTCGGCCCGCCGGCTCAAGCTGCTGCGGCCGCATGTGATCATCGTCAACACTTCGCGCGGGGAAGTGATCGACGAGGCAGCGCTGGTGCGCATGCTCCGCAACCGCGAGCTCGCCGGCGCCGGCCTCGACGTGTTCGAACACGAGCCGGCGGTCAATCCGCGCCTGCGCGAGCTGCCCAATGTGGTGCTGCTGCCGCACATGGGCTCGGCCACCCTGGAGGGCCGCATCGAGATGGGCGAGAAGGTGATCATCAACATCAAGACCTTCGTCGACGGCCACCGCCCGCCCGATCGGGTGCTCCCCAGCATGCTCTGAGATTCTGGCACCGCGCTGATGCTGCCGGACATGGACGCCGCCCCGGCGCCGCCGGGCCCCGGTGCGGCTCAGGGAGCCGGCACCCTCGCCCCGAGCCCGAGTGCGGCCGCCAGTGTTTCAGGGTTCTCGGCGAAGGCGCCGCGACCCTCGAGAGTGCGCAGCCATGCCCGCCGGCGGCAGGGACCGCGCAGGCTCATGCAGGTGTGCCGCGCCCGCACCACCACCAGCAGCCCCTCCGGCTGCAGGGCCGCTTCCAGATGATCGGCGATCTCGCGGGTAAGCCGTTCCTGCAATTGCAGCCGCCGTGCCAGCACCTCCACCAGATCGGCCACATGGCCGATGCCCGGCAGATATGCCCCCACCCGCAGCACCACATCCACCGTCCCGAAGAAGGGGGCGATGTGGTGCTCGCAGTGGGAACTGAAGCTGACGTCGCGGATCTCCACCAGCTGGCCGCGAAGGTCCGGGGCCGCAAGCGGTGCCCCCAGAACATCAGCGGGATCGCGCCGGTAGCCGGCAAAGTGCTCGTCGAGCGCGTCCACCACCCGCTGCGGCGTCGCCGCCAGTTCCGGTGCTTGCGGATCGGCGCCGATATAGCGCAGGAGCACGCGCACCGCGGCTTCCGCCTCGGCCCGCCCCGGCCGCCTGTCCGCGCCTCCGTCCACCCTGGGCCTCCCGGATCCTCATGCGCAGGCGAGATGGCGCCATCGGCCCGACCCGGTCAAGGCCCCCCGCCCGGGGCTGGTGGCCCGTTGACAAGCGCGAGTGGCGGACCTACCGCCTGTGCGGTGCAACACGGCCCACCCAGAGCCCCAGTCCGTCGGGTGAGAAAGGCATGAAGATCCTGGTGCCGGTCAAGCGCGTGGTGGATCCCAACGTCAAGGTGCGCATCCGCGCCGATGGCAGCGGCGTCGATCTCACCAACCTCAAGATGGCCATGAACCCCTTCGACGAGATCGCCGTGGAGGAGGCGATCCGGATGAAGGAGCGCGGCCTCGCCCGCGAGGTGGTGGCAGTCTCCATCGGCGAGCCGCGGGTGCTGGAGACCCTGCGCACGGCGCTCGCCATGGGCGCCGATCGCGCCATCGCGGTGGAGACCGAGGTGGCGGTGCAGCCGCTGGAGGTGGCCAAGATGCTCAAGGCCATCGTTGAGCGCGAACAGCCCGATCTGGTGATCATGGGCAAGCAGGCGGTGGACGACGACTCCAACCAGACCGGCCAGATGCTGGCGGCACTTTTGGGCTGGGCCCAGGCCACCTTCGCCTCGCGGATCGAGATCGTCGACGGCGAGGCCGAGGTGGCGCGCGAGGTGGACGAGGGCATTGAGGTGATCCGGGTGAAGCTGCCGGCGGTGATCACCACCGATCTGCGCCTCAATGAGCCGCGCTATGCGTCGCTGCCCAACATCATGAAGGCCAAGCGCAAGCCCGTGGACCGGCTGACACCGGCAGATCTCGGGGTCGATCCCTCCCCGCGGCTGATCTACACCCGCTTTGAGGAGCCGCCCCGGCGCGAGGCCGGCATCCGCGTCGAGTCGGTGGACGAACTGGTGGAGAAGCTCGTCGAGAAGGGAGTGATCGGATGAGCGCCCTCGTCGTCGCCCAGCACGATCATGCGCGGCTTGATCCCGCCACCCTCGCCACGGTGACGGCGGCGCGGGCGCTGGCCGAGGAGGTGGATCTGCTGGTGGCCGGCCATGAGGTGCGGCCGGTGGCGGAGGAGGCGGTTGGCATCGCCGGTGTGCGCCGGGTGCTGCTGGCCGAGGCCGAGCACCTCGCCCAGCCGGTGGCGGAGGATCTGTGCGAGCTGGTGCTGGCGGTGGCCGGCGACTATGAGGCGCTGCTGGCGCCCGCTACCACCTTCGGCAAGAACCTGATGCCGCGCGTCGCCGCGCGCCTGGATGTGGCCCAGATCAGCGACATCGTCGCCGTGCTCGCACCCGACACCTTCCAGCGCTATATCTATGCCGGCAATGTGCTGACCACCGTGCACACACGCGATGCCCGGCGGGTTCTGACGGTGCGCGCCACCGCCTTTGAGAAGGCGCAGGCGCAGGGGGGTGCGGCCGAGATCGTGACGGTGGCGGTGCCGCCGGCCACCGGGCTTGCCCGCTTCGTGCGGCGCGAGGTCCATGCCAGCGAGCGGCCGGAACTCACCAGCGCCCGCATCGTGGTCTCGGGCGGCCGCGGCGTCGGCTCCAAGGAGAATTTCCAGCTCATCGAGCGGTTAGCGGATGTGCTGGGGGCCGCCATCGGCGCCTCGCGCGCAGCAGTGGATGCCGGTTTCGCCCCCAACGACTGGCAGGTGGGCCAGACGGGCAAGATCGTGGCGCCGGAGCTCTATGTGGCGGTGGGCATCTCGGGCGCCATCCAGCACCTCGCCGGCATGAAGGACAGCAAGATCATCGTCGCCATCAACAAGGATCCCGAGGCGCCCATCTTCGAGGTGGCCGACTACGGGCTGGTGGCGGACCTGTTCAAGGCCGTGCCCGAGCTGATCGAGAAGATCGAGAAGGTCAAACGCGAACGCGCCGCCTGAGGAGTGCCCACGATGGTGCAGGAGTATGTGGAACGCGACTATCCGCCCATTCCCGAGATCCGCACCATCGGGGTGATCGGCGCCGGTCAGATGGGCTCGGGCATCGCTCAGGTGGCCGCCACCCACGGCTTCGAGGTGCGGCTGGTCGATATCGCCCAGGAGCAGCTGGAGGCGGCGCTGGCCAAGATCGACTACTATCTCGGCCGCAGCGTCAAGCGCGGGCGCCTGAGCGAGGAGGACAAGGCGGCAGCGCTTTCAAGGATTACCACCGGCACCTCGCTGGAACTGGTCAAGGACTGCGAGTTCGTCATCGAGGCCGCCACCGAGAATGAGGAGATCAAGACCGCCATCTTCCGCGAGCTGTGCCCGCTGCTGCGGCCCGATGCGGTGATCGCCACCAACACCTCCTCCATCTCCGTCACCCGGCTCGCCGCCCGCACCGACCGGCCCGAGCGGTTCATCGGCATGCATTTCATGAACCCGGTGCCGGCCATGAAGCTGGTGGAGATCATCCGCGGCATCGCCACCAGCGAGGACACCTATCGCGCCACCGTCGACCTGGCCCACCGCCTCGGCAAGGAGACGGTTACGGCGGAGGACTTTCCCGCCTTCATCGTCAACCGCATCCTCATCCCCATGATCAATGAGGCCATCTACACCCTCTATGAGGGCGTGGGGAATGTGGAGAGCATCGACCGGGCCATGCGGCTCGGGGCCAACCATCCCATGGGCCCGCTGGAGCTGGCCGACTTCATCGGCTTGGATACCTGCCTGGCCATCATGCAGGTGCTTTATGAGGGACTGTCGGACAGCAAATACCGCCCCTGCCCGCTGCTGGTGAAATATGTCGAGGCCGGCTGGCTCGGGCGCAAGACCAAGCGTGGCTTCTACGACTATCGCGGCGAGGTGCCGGTGCCCACGCGCTGAGCCATCATCGGGGAGGGGGAGGCCTGTCATGAATGTGGATCTCACCGGCCGCATCGCGCTGGTCACCGGCGCATCCGGCGGCCTCGGCAGCCATTTCGCCCGCACCCTGGCGCGCCACGGCGCCGCAGTGGCGCTGGCGGCGCGGCGGATGGAACGGCTTTTGGCCCTGGCCGAGGAGATCCGCCGCCGCGGCGGCCGTGCCCTGCCGGTGGCGCTGGATGTCACCGATCCCGCGAGCGTGCGCGCCGCCTTTGATCGGGTGGAGGCGGAACTCGGCACCGTTGATGTGCTGGTCAACAATTCCGGCATCGCCGGCCGCACCGGCTGGATGCTGGAGCTGGAAGACGGCGATTTCGAGCGGGTGGTGGAGGTCAATCTCCACGGCGTCTACCGCGTGGGTGCGGAAGCGGCGCGCCGGCTGGTGGTGGCCGGCAAGGGCGGGAGCATCGTCAATATCGCCTCCATCGTCGCCTTCGGCGCCCGTGCCGGCATCGCCGCCTACGGCGCCTCCAAGGCGGCGGTGGCCCACCTCACCCGCTCCATGGCGGTGGAATGGGCACGCCACGGCATCCGCGTGAACGCCCTGGCCCCCGGCTACATCCCGACCGAACTCAACCGCGACTATCTCATGAGTCCCGCCGGCCAGAAGCTTTTGCGGCACATTCCTCTGGGCCGCTTCGGCACGCCCGAGGATCTGGAGGGGGCGCTGCTGCTGCTGGCATCTGAGGCGGGGCGCTGGATCACCGGCACGGTGCTGGTGGTGGACGGCGGCCAGACCGCAGCCATGCCGTGAGCATACAGGGGAGATGGGCCATGGACTTCACCCTGTCCCCCCGGCTTGAGGCGCTGCGCCGGCGGGTGGCGGCTTTCGTCGAAGACCGGCTGCTGCCGCTGGAACAGGATCCGGCGAGCTTTGGCGAGGGCGAGCACATCCGCTGGGAGCTGGTGGAACAGTTGCGCCGGGAGGTGCAGGATCTCGGCCTGTGGGCACCGCAGGTCTCGCGCGAGCGCGGCGGTCTCGGCTGCTCCATGACCGAGATGGCGGTGCTCTACGAGGAGATGGGGCGCTCGCGCTTCGGACCGGTGTGCTTTAACTGCGCCGCCCCTGATGATGGCAACATGATGTGCCTTGAGCGCTGCGCCGATGAGGCGCAGAAGGACCGCTGGCTCGATCCTATCGTGCGGGGCGAGGTGCGTTCGGCCATCGTCATGACCGAACCCCATCCCGGCGCCGGCTCGGACCCCGCCGGCATGACCCGCACCCGCGCCGAGCGCCGTGGCGACCGCTATGTGGTCCATGGCCGCAAATGGTTCATCACCGGCGCCGAGGGAGCCAAACACTTCATCCTGCTGGCCCGCACCGCCGACGACCGCCGGCGCGGCCTTACCGCCATGATGTTCCACGCCGACCAGCCCGGCTGGCGCATCGTCCGCCGCATCCCCATCATGGGGCCGGAGGAGCACGGCGGCCACTGCGAGCTGGAATTCGACGGCCTCGAGGTGCCGGAGGAAAATGTGCTGCTGGGCGAGGGGCTGGGCATGCGGGTGGTGCTCACCCGCCTCGCCCGCGCCCGCCTCACCCACTGCATGCGCTGGCTCGGCATGGCACGGCGGGCGCTGGAGATCTGCGAGCCCTACATCCGCGAGCGCGAGGCCTTCGGCCGCCGGCTGGTGGAGCTGGAAAGCGTCCAGCAGATGCTGGGCGAGGCGGCCATGCGCATCGAGATCGGCCGGCTTTTGGTGATGCGCGCCGCCTTCGAGCTGGACCGCGGCGGCCGCGCCAACCGCGAGGTGTCCATGGCCAAGATCCAGGTGGCCGATACGCTCCATCACGCCATCGACACCGCCATCCAGCTCATGGGGGCGCTGGGCTATTCCAAGGACACCCCCCTGGAGTGGATGTACCGGTACGCCCGCCAGGCGCGGCTGGTGGACGGGGCATCCGAGGTCCACCGCATGGTGGTGGCACGCGAACTGCTTCAGCGCGGACGCGACTTCTACGCATGGCCCTCCTGAGCGCGCTCGATTCCCGCCGCGACGCTCTCGAGGCCTTCCTCGCCGCCGCCACCGGCGCCCGCCGGGCGCGGCTGCTCGGCTGGGCGCGGCTTGCCGGCGGCGCCATCCAGGAGAATGTGGCGCTGGATGTGGCCTTCGAGGGCGGCCCGCGGGCGGGGCGCCGGCGGCTGGTGTTGCGCACCGATGCCCCCACCCGGGTGGCGGCGAGCTGGGATCGGGTGCGCGAATTCCAGATCCTCCAGCGGGTTCATGCCGCCGGCGTGCGGGTGCCGGAGCCGGTGGCGGTGGAGCCGGAGGGGTGCGTCCTCGGCCGGCCCTTCTACCTCATGCAGCACCTCGAGGGTGAGACCCGCGGGCCGCGGCTGGTGGACGGGGCATCCGAGGTCCACCGCATGGTGGTGGCACGCGAACTGCTTCAGCGCGGACG
>WFXL01000080.1 GCA_015490605.1 Rhodospirillales bacterium | reverse complement strand
GGCAGCGGGCGGCCCGCGGCCTCGGCGGCGGGATCAGGGGCCATGCGTGAGGTGGTGCTGGACACCGAGACCACCGGCCTCGAGCCGGAAAAGGGCCATCGCATCGTCGAGATCGGCGCGGTGGAGCTGTGGAACCATGTGCCCACCGGCCGCACCTACCACCAGTACATCAACCCCGAGCGCGACATGCCCGCTGAGGCCGCCCGGGTGCACGGCCTCACCAGCGAGTTCCTTGCGCGCCATCCCATCTTCGCCGAGATCGTCGACGATTTCCTCGCCTTCATCGGCGAGGACCCGCTGGTGATCCACAACGCCGCCTTCGATCTCGCCTTTCTCAACGCCGAACTGGCCCGCCTCGGCCGCCCGCCGATCCCACCAGCCCGCGCCATCGACACCCTCGAGCTCGCCCGCGCCCGCTTTCCCGGCCAGCCGGCAAGCCTCGATGCCCTTTGCCGCCGCTTCGGCATCGACGCCTCGGCCCGCACCCTCCACGGTGCGCTGCTGGACAGCCAGCTGCTGGCCGAGGTCTATCTCCACCTTTTGGGCGGCCGCCAGACGAGCCTCGCCCTCGAGCCCCTCGCCGCCACCCCGGCGGCAACACCGGCAGCCGCCCCGCGGCGCCGGGCAGTACGCCCGCCGCGGCCCCACGCGCCCACGCCGGAGGAATGCGCGGCCCACGCCCGCTTCATCGCCACCATCCCCGGCGCCCTCTGGCTGGAGGAAGAGGCCGGCGATTGACAGCCGCCGCCTGCGGCGCAAGCTCGCGGGCGGAGCCGTGGGTGGAGGGCGTGGCGTGCGCATCGGCGTGGTGGGCTGTGCCGGACGGATGGGGCGGACTCTCCTGCGGGAGGTGCTGGCGGCGGAGGATCTGGAACTGGCCGGCGGGGTCGAGGCCCCGGGCCATGCGGCGGTGGGGCGCGATCTCGGCGAGCTCGCCGGCATGGCGCGGCTGGGCCTGCAGGTGGGTACGGATGTGGCGGCCCTGGCCAGGGCGGCGGATGTGCTGGTGGAGTTCACCCTGCCGGAGCCGACCCTGGAACACCTGCGGCTTGCCACTCAGGCGGGCACGCCCATGGTGATCGGCACCACCGGCTTCGATGCCGCCCAGCGCAGCGAGCTCGAGGCGCTGGCGCGCGCAATTCCGGTGGTCTGGGCCCCCAACATGAGCCAGGGGGTGAATCTGCTGCTGGCGCTGGTGGAGACGGTGGCGCGCACCCTTGGAGTCGACTTCGACATCGAGATCCTGGAGATGCACCACCGCCACAAGGTGGACGCCCCCTCGGGTACGGCGCTGGCGCTGGGCGAAGCCGCCGCCCGCGGCCGCGGGGTGGCGCTGGATCAGGTGCGGGTGGATGCGCGCAGCGGCCATACCGGCCCGCGGCCGGAGGGTGCCATCGGCTTCGCCGTGCTTCGGGGTGGCGATGTGGTGGGCGAACATGTGGTGGTGTTCGCCGGCGAGGGCGAGCGGCTGGAGCTCGGCCACCGCGCCACCGATCGCCGCATCTTCGCCCGCGGGGCGCTGCGCGCCGCCCGCTGGGTCGCGGGCCGCAGCCCCGGCCTCTACGGCATGCGCCAGGTGCTGGGCCTCTGAGGCTCCCACCTGCCACGCCCTTTGCCGCCGCCGTTTTGGCCCCATCCCCCGCACACTCGCGCGGGGACTTGGCTCCGGCTGCGGTTTCACCCCCCGCGGGCCGGACGCGCCCTGCCGGCCGGGCCCCAGGCGGACGGTGGCATCACGAGCATATCCCACGCGCCGGTATCCCACGCACCGGATGCTGCTTGCTGCCGTCCCCCTGGCCTTGCCGACAGACCGGTCCGGAACCCCACCCGCCGGATCGTCCTCCCACGCCCGGCAGCCCGGAGCCGCTCTTACCGCCGGGTGCGGGGGCCCCTCAGCCGGGCGGCAGCAGCAGATCCCGGCCGGCTTCCACAAAAGTGAAGGGGTCCACCGGCCGGCCATCGACCCGCACCTCATAGTGCAGGTGGGGGCCGGTGCTGCGGCCGCTGCTGCCCACCCGGCCGATGGCATCGCCCCGCCGCACCCGCTGGCCGGGCTTCACCTGGATCCGGCCCAGGTGGGCGAAGCGGGTGATGAGCCCGTCGGCATGTTCCAGCTCCACCATCAGCCCATAGGCGCCGCGGCGGCCGGCAAAGCGTACCCGGCCCGCCGCCGGTGCCCGCACCGGTGTGCCACGCCGGTCGGCAAGATCGATGCCGGCATGGAAGCCGCGCCCGCGGCCGAAGGGATCGCGGCGGTTGCCGAAGGGGCTGGTAAGCCGCGCCCGGATGAGGGGCATTGCCACCGGCAGTCGCCGCACCAGATCCTCCGTCTCCACGACCCAGCGCAGCAGCGCCTCCAACCCCTCATCCGCAGCCCCCGGCCGTGGCGGCAGCCAGGGGCCACCGCGCCCTCCCGCCGCCTCCGCCGGATCGAAGGCGTCGGGGTCGAGACCGGTCTCGGCGAACAAACGCGCCAGCGCCTCGCGCCGCCGGCCGAGCCATGTCTCCAGCGCTGCCAGCGCACGCTTCTGCTGGGCCTCGAGCGCCTGCGCCCGCGCTTCCGCCCGCTCGGCCCGCCAGCGCAGCCCCTTGAGCTGCCGTGCCGCCTCGTCCCGCGCGGTCCGCAGTGCCACCATGCGCTCGGCGAGGCGACGATTGTCCCGCGCCAGCACCGCCACCTGTCCGGCAAGCTCCTTCCGGCGCGCCTCGGCCGCTGCCAGCGCCGTCTGCAGCCGCCGCACTTCGGCGGCAAGCTCCCGCACCTGCGCGCGGGTGCGGGCAAGCCGGGCGCGGGCCTCATCCCGCTGACGCCGTGCCGTCGTGAGCTCGGTTCGCAGCGCTTCCACCTCGCTCTGCCAGGCCCGACGCACCGCCGCCTCGGCGCGGACGGCGGCCGCGCGCTCGCCCGCAAGGCGTTCGAGCTCCGCCCGCAGCCCGAGGATGGTGGTGGCGGCGAAAGTGGCCGCCGCCACCAGCACCGTCAGCAACAGCGCGCCCGCCAGCGCACGCCCCCGCCCGTTCAGGCGCATGGGCCCTCCATCCATCGGCCGTGGGCCATCATGACATCCCTTCGTAAATCAGAAGTTAAGCCCGCGGGCGATGATGCACGCGATGCGCGCAATCGTCTACGGCCGGCGGACCCGCCAGTCAGAAGCCCAAGGCGCAGCCATCCTTGCGAGGGTCGGAGCCGCCCACCAGCACGCCGCGCTCGTGGTCGATCAGAATGCACTGGCCGCCGCCGTGGGGCACGTCCGTCTCCACCACCCGATGGCCGCGGCGGGCGAGCTCCGCCCGCACCTGGGGGTCCACGCCCCGCTCCACCAGCAGTTCGTCAGGCCAGGCCATCACCCGCGGCGAGTCCAGCGCCTCCTGCGGATCCATGCCATAGTCCACCAGATTGGTGACGAGATGCACATGTCCCACCGGCTGATAGTCGGCCCCCATGACGCCGAAACAGGCCCACAGCTGGCCGTCGCGGAAGGCGAGGCCGGGTATGATGGTGTGCATGGGCCGCTTGCGCGGGGCGATGACGCCGGGATGGTTGGGGTCGAGGCGGAAGGCGCGGCCGCGACAGTGGAACAGCACGCCCGTGCGTGGGCAGGCCAGGCCCGAGCCGAAACTGTCATAGAGGGAATTGATGAAGGAACAGGCGCCGAGCTCGCCATCCACCACGCTCACATAAACGGTGTGACCGAGCCCGCGCAACAGCGGCGGCGGCAGATCGGCGAGCGCCCGATCCGGCCGGATGAGCCGGCGCAGACGCGCCGCATAGGCCTTGCTCGTAAGCTCTGCCACCGGCACCGGCACATGGCGCGGGTCCGCCAGCAGCGCGTCACGGTCGCGAAAGGCGAGCCGGGTGGCCTCGGCCTCCAGGTGGAAGCGGTCGGCGCCATGGGGATCGAGCGCGGCGAGATCGAAGCCCTCGAGGATGTTGAGCATCAACAGGGCGACGAAGCCCTGGCCGTTGGGCGGCAACTCCAGCACGCGCACGCCGCGATAGTCGGTCTCGAGCGGTGTGACCCATTCCGGTTCGTACTCGGCGAAGTCCTCCTCCCGATGGACGCCGCCCAACGCCCGCAGGCTCGCCACCATGGCGGCCGCGAGCTCGCCCCGGTAGAAGGCTTCGGCGCCCTCGCGGGCGAGCACCGTGAGCGTTGCCGCCAGCTGTGGCAGCCGCAGCCGGTCGCCCACGGCCGGCGGCCGGTCGCCGGGCAGATAGATGCGGCGGGCCGCCTCGCTCGCCCGCAGCCGCTCCTCCGCCCGCACCCAGTCGAAGGCCACCCGTGGGTGCACCGGGAAGCCGTCGCGGGCATAGCGGATGGCCGGCTCCAGCACCGCCGCGAAATCGAGCCGCCCATATGCCCGCTGCAGCGCTTCCCAGGCGGCCACCGCACCCGGGACGGTGACGGCATGGGGGCTGGTCGCTGGAATCGCCTTCAACCCCTGCGCCCGCAGCCGCTCGGCATCGATCGCCGCCGGCGCCCAGCCGGAGCCGTTGATGGCCACCACCCCGCCGGTGGGCGGGGCATAGAGGACAAAGGCATCGCCGCCGATGCCGGTGGACTGGGGTTCCACCACCCCCTGGACGGCGCAGGCGGCGATGGCAGCATCCACCGCATTGCCGCCACGGCGGAGGATCTCCACCGCCGCCAGCGTCGCCAGCGGATGGGAGGTGGCGGCCATGCCGCCGGCGGCATAGACCGGCGAGCGACCGGGTAGCTGGAAATCGCGCAACACGGACCTCCCCCTGCTGCCGCGTCCCCTCTAGCGGCGAACACCGGTACCCGCCAGCCGGATGCTCGACCGTCCGGCTGCCGCCGGCTATGCTGGCGGCTGGAAGTGTCCGCGAGGGCGCCGTGCCGCAACAGGGACGTCAGGACTGGCGGCTGGTGCGGTTCCTCGTCCGCCACGCGCTGGTGGGCATCGCCGTCGGCTGGAACCTGCTGGGGCTGCTCCTGGTGCTGGATGTGGCCGGCCTCGGCACGCTGGTGGCCCAATCGGCCCATCGCTGGGAGGCACTGGCGCTGCTGCTGGCCGGCTTCGCCGTCACCTTCGGCGGCGTGGCCATGGCCACCGCCATCTTCCTCATCCCGTTCGAGGAACCGCCCTGTCGGCCCGAGCGACCGCCCGAGGCCTGAGCTCAGTCGAGAGCGCGCAGCACCGCGGCGAGCCGGCTGAACAGCTGCTCCAGCTCGGCCTCGGTGAAGGTGAGGGGCGGCGAGAGGGCGATGGTGTCGCCGGTGATGCGGATCATCAGATCATGCTCGAAGAAGGCGCGTCGCATGGCCTCGAAGCCGCGCGCACCGGCCGCACCCGGGCGCGGCTCCAGCTCCACCGCGCCCATGAGGCCGAGATTGCGCACATCGCGCACCCCCGGCAGATCGCGCAGCCGGTGCAGCCCCTCCTCAAAGACCGGTGCCAGCGCCCGTGCCCGGGCGAACAGCGCCTCCTCGCGATAGACCTCGAGGGTGGCGAGAGCCGCCGCGGTGGCGAGCGGATGGGCGGAATAGGTATAGCCGTGGGGGAACTCGATGCCCCACTCGGGAGCCGGGCTCTCCTCGACGATGGCGCGGTGGATCTCACGCCGCACCATCACCCCGCCCATGGGCACGGTGCCGGAGGTGAGACCCTTGGCGAGGGTGATGAGATCCGGCTGGATCTCGAGGGCCTCGGCTGCCGAACCCGCCCCCAGCCGGCCGAAGGCGGTGATGACCTCATCGAAGATCAGCAGGATGCCGTGGCGGGCGGTGATCTCCCGCAGCCGCTCGAGATAGTCCACCGGCGGTGGATAGACGCCGATGGAGCCGGCCACCGGCTCCACGATCACCGCCGCCACCGTCTGCGGGTCGTGGAGCTCCAACAGCCGCTCCAGCGCCCCCGCCAGTTCGGCACCGCCGTGGGGTGGCCGCCCGCGGGCGAAACGGTTGGCCTCCAGCAGGGTGTGGGGCAGATGGTCGACCCCCGGCAGCAGCGGGCCGAACAGGCGGCGGTTGGGGCCGATGCCACCCACCGACAGGCCGCCGAAGCCCACGCCATGATAGCCCCGCTCGCGGCCAATCAGGCGCACCCGCTGGCCCTCGCCGCGGGCGCGATGATAGGCGAGGGCGATCTTGAGGGCGGTGTCCACCGCCTCGGAGCCGGAGTTGCAGAAGAAGGCGTAGTCGAGATCGCCCGGGAACAGGTCCCGGAGCCGCGCTGCCAGGGTGAAGGCGTCGGGATGGGCGAACTGGAAGGGCGGGGCATAGTCGAGCTCGCCCGCCCGCCGGCGGATGGCCTCGACGATGCGCGGATGGCCGTGGCCGGCATTGCAGCACCAGAGGCCGGCGGTGGCATCGAGAATACGCCGGCCGTCGGCGGCGACATAATGATTGCCCTCGGCCGCCACCACCAGCCGCGGCTCGCGGCGGAACTGGCGGTTGGGCGTAAAGGGCAGCCAGAAGGCCTCGAGGTGGTTGGCACCGAAGCCGCTCACGGCGACACCTCCCCCATTCCTCTCCCCGGGAGAGAGCCCAAGCCTCGTGGCGGCGTCAACCACCCCGCCCGGAGCGGTGCGCTAGGCGCGGAAGTGGCGCTCCACATAGTCCACCAGCAGCGCCAGGCTCTCCTCGAAGGAGAGCTCGTGGGTGGGCACCACCAGCTCGGGGTTTTCCGGCGGCTCATAGGGGCTGCTGATGCCGGTGAAATCCGGGATCTCGCCGGCACGCGCCTTCTTGTAGAGCCCCTTGGGATCGCGCTGTTCGCACACTTCCAGCGGGGCATGGATGTAGATCTCATGAAAGCCGTCGCCGGCAGCCCTGCGGGCGCGCTCGCGGTCGGCGCGATAGGGCGAGATGAAGGCGGAGATGGCGATCATGCCGGCATCGGCGAACAGGGCTGCCACCTCGCCCACGCGACGGATGTTCTCGGCCCGGTCCTCGGGGCTGAAGCCGAGGTCGGCGTTGAGGCCGGAGCGGATATTGTCACCGTCCAGCACATAGACCTGATAGCCCTTGCGGAACAGCTCCCGCTCCAGCGCCAGCGCCAGGGTCGACTTGCCGGCGCCGGACAGGCCGGTGAACCACAGCACGCCGCCGCGATGGCCGTTGCGGGCGATCCGCGCCTCGCGGGTGACGGCATGGCCCACCGCATGGATGTTGGTGGCCCGCCGGGTCACCAGCTGGCGCTGGTCGGGATAGCCCTCCATGGAGACGATGCCGCCGCCCACCGGCAGATAGTCCTCGATGAGCACGAAGCGGCCGGTGGCGGGGTTGGCATCGAAGGGATCCAGCGCCAGCAGCCGGTCGGCCCGGAGGATCACCTCGCCGGCACCGTGGCGGGCGATGTGGTCGGCGGGCCGGCCGGAGAGATCGTCGGTGTCGATCACCCGCTCGATGGCCTCCACCCGGACCCGCGCCTCGCTGGTGCCGAGCTTGAGGGTGTAGGTGTTGCCCACTTCGAGGGGACGCTCGCCGAGCCAAAAAATGCGGCCGCGGAAGACGGTGGTCTCCATGGGCGCCCGCTCGAGATGGCTGACGATCTCGCCCCGCTCCACGAAGATGGGCTCGGACAGGGTGATGCCGATGCTCTCGCCGGCCACCGCCTCCTCCGGCGGCTCGGGCACGTTCCACGCCTCGATGGAGCGCACCCGCACCACCTTGTTGGAAGGCGAGAAGATGATCTCATCACCCACCCTGAGACGGCCGGACTCGATGCGACCGGCGACAATGCGGCGCTGATCGAACTTGTAGACGTCCTGCACCACCATCCGCAGCGGCCGGTCCACCGGGCGCGGTGCCGCCTCGAAGGAGTCCAGCACCTGCACCACCGTCGGCCCCTGGTACCAGGGCATGCGGGGGCTGTGGGCGGCGAGATTGTCGCCCTCGCGGGCGGAAACCGGCACGAAGGCTAGCGGCGTGAGGCCGAGTTCGGCGAGATAGGCGCGAAAGCCCTCGGCCACCTGGCCGAAGCGCCCGGCCGACCAGTCCACCAGGTCCATCTTGTTGACCACCACGGCGATCTGGGGGATCCCCAAAAGCCGCAGCAGATAGCCGTGGCGCCGCGACTGCTCCTGTACGCCCTCGGCGGCGTCGATCACCAACAGCGCCGCCTCCGCCCGTGCGGCGCCGGTGACCATGTTCTTGAGGAACTCCTTGTGCCCGGGTGCGTCGATGATGACGTAGGGGCGCCGCGCGGTGCGGAAGCGGATCTGGGTGGTGTCGATGGTAATCCCCTGATCACGCTCGGCCTGCAGGGCATCCAGCACGAACGCCCATTCGAAGGGCATGCCGCGGCGGCGCGAACTCTCCCGCACCGCCTCCACCTGGCCCTCCGGCAGCGAGCCGGTCTCGTGCAACAGCCGCCCCACCAGCGTCGATTTGCCGTGGTCCACATGGCCCACCACGACGATGGGCAGCGGCCGGATGGCGCCGTCGGACATGGTGGATCTCCTCCCCTCACATATAGCCGGTGGCGCGCAGACGCTCGAAGGCGTCCTCGCTCTCATGGTCCATGGCGCGCCCGGCGCGCTCGGGGATGTGGGTGGTCTCGAGCTCGGCGATGATCTCGTCGATGGTGCGGGCGTTGCTCTCGACCGGGAAGGTGATGTCGCGATCGCCAAGAGAGCGGTAGCGCTTGCCGTCCCTGGCGAAATAGAGGTCGATTACGGGGATGTTCTCACGTTTGGTATAGCGCCAGATATCCACCTCGGTCCAATGGAGCAGCGGATGGACCCGCACATGGGTCCCCGGTGGAAAGTCGGTCATGTACTGATTCCAGAACTCGGGCGGCTGATCCTTCATGTTCCAGCGGTTGTCGGCGGTGCGCGGGCTGAAGTAGCGTTCCTTGGCCCTGAGGGCCTGCTCATCGCGGCGGATGCCGAGGATCAGCCCCTCGAAGCCGTGCTTCTCGAGCGCCCGCTGCAGCCCCAGGGTCTTGCGCGCGGCCGATCGGGCCGCCGGCGGCAGGGTCGGGTCCACCTCCTCCTCGGGCGGTGCCATCTCGACGATGAGCTCGAGCCCCCAAGCGCGGGCATAGTGCTCGCGAAAGGCATACATCTCGGGGAACTTCTTGCCGGTGTCGATGTGGATCACCGGGAACGGCACATGGCCGAAGAAGGCCTTGCGGCAGAGCCACAGCACCACATTGCTGTCCTTCCCCAGGGACCACAGCACCGCGAGGCGGTCGAGCTTGGCGAAGGCCTCGCGCAGTACATAGACGCTCTCGGCCTCGAGCTCGGCGAGATAGTTCCACGACATGATGTTGGAATTCCTCTAAATCTACAAAGAAGACGCGCGAAACCCGCCCGATCCTAGACTCAGTCGCTGCGGCCGCAAGCCGCCGCGTGCTGGATATGGGCGAGCGGGCGCCCGCGCCGGGAGCCTGCGACTGCGGCACGATGTCGCGCCTAGCGCCCCGCCTCACACAGGGCCAGGCGCGGCGGGCCCGGGCGGACGATCTGGTCCTCCCTCAGGCCGAGGAAGTAGAGCAGGGTGGTGAGATCGCCGTGGTCGATGACGGCATCCGCCACCTCCCGCACCCGCGCCTGGGGGCGGAAACCCACCCCGAGGCCAGCAGCCGCCAACATGGCCACATCATTGGCCCCATCGCCCACCGCACAGGTCTCCTCGGGTGCGAGGCCGAGATGGGCCCTGAGCGCTTCGAGGGTGGCGCGCTTGGCATCGCGCCCCAGAACCGGCGGCAGCAGCCGGCCGGTGAGCCGGCCGTGTTCTATCTCCAGCCGGTTGGCCTGGTCCATGTCGAAGCCGGCGGCGATGCGCACCACCCGGGTGAATTCGGTGAAACCACCCGAGACCAGTGCGCAGAAAGCCCCGCGGGCGCGCAGGGTGGCCACCAGCGTGCGCGCCCCGGGCGTAAGCCGCACCCGCTCGCGGATCACCCGGTCCAGCTCCACCAGCGGCAGGCCTGCGAGCAGCCGCACCCGCTCTTCGAGCGCGCGTTCGAATTCCAGCTCCCCGGCCATGGCCTGGCGGGTCAAGGCCGCCACCCGCTCGCGCACGCCCGCCCGCTCCGCCAGCTCGTCCACGCACTCGACGGTGATCACCGTACTGTCCATATCGCAGACCAGAAGGCGCACCCGGCGTCGGGCCGCGGGCAACAGCGCCCAGTCCAGCGGCAGCGGCAGGATGCGCTCGCGCACGAAGTCGCGGGCGGCCTCGAGGCGTTCTTCCGTCAGCGACACCTCGAGGGCGCGTTCGGGGGCGAGACGGCGCGGCGGACGGCCGGCGAGATCGGCGAGATCCCGTTCCAGGTCGGGCGACAGCAGCACCGCCTCGCCGGGCGGCGCCACCAGCACGAGCACCCAAGCGGTCACGGAGATGGAGGCCCAGATCAGGGTGGAGGTTCCGGTGCTCCTCTTAGGGGGCACCACCGCCAGCGGCAAGACGGCGCTCTCGCTGGAGCTGGCCGCCGGCAGCCGTGCCATGGTGGTCAATGCCGACGCCCAGCAGCTCTATCGCGACCTTGCCACCCTCACCGCACGGCCCACGCCGGCGGAAGAGGCGCGGGCGGAACACCGCCTCTTTGGCGTGCTGGCGCCGGATGTGGCCACCACCGCCGGCCTCTGGCTTACGCAGGTGCTGCCGGTGCTGCGGGAAGCCTCGGCCCGCGGCCGGCCAGTGGTGCTGGTGGGCGGCACCGGCCTCTACATGCTGGCGCTGCTCGAGGGGCTCGCCCCGGTGCCGCCGGTGCCCGAAGCCATCCGCCGCCGCTGGCGTGCGGATCCGCGGCCGAGCCCTGCCCTCCATGCCGAACTCGCCCGGCGCGATCCTGCCATGGCCGCCCGCCTGGCGCCCGGCGACCGCCAGCGCATCCTGCGGGCGCTGGAGGTGGTGGAGGCGACGGGGCGCTCGCTTGCGAGCTTCTGGCCGGCAACCCACCCGCCGGTGGTCTTCGCCCGCGGCTGGCACGGCATCGCCCTGCTGCCGCCGCGCGATGCCCTCGCCCGCCGCATCGCCCGGCGGGTGGAAGTGATGCTGGCTGCGGGCGTGCTCGAGGAGATCCGCCAGCTGGCGGCGGCATGGCCGGGATTGCGCAGCCTTCCCATCGCTCGCCTGCACGGGCTTCGCGAGTTCCTCGACCATCTGGAGGGTCGCTGCAGCCTTGAGGATGCGGCCGCGCGCACGGTCCTGGTGACGCGGCGCTATGCCAAGCGCCAGCGCACCTTCTTCCGCCACCGTCTCGGCCGCTTCGAGCCGGTGGCGGCCTTCGGCGAGGAGCTGCCGCCGGCCCAGCTGGCGCGGCTTGTGGCGTGGCTCAGGGGTGGCTGAGGGGGGCTTCAGGCGTCCGGCTGTGCCCCGGTGTCGGCCGTCGGTGCCGGCAGATCGCGCCGGATCTGGGTGCCGATGCCGTGTTCGGTGAACACCTCGATCAGCAGCGCATGGGGGACGCGCCCGTCGAGGATGGTGGCTGCCCCCACGCCCGCCTCCACCGCGCGGATGCAGGTCTCCACCTTGGGGATCATGCCGCCGGTGATCACCCCCTCGCGGATCAGCCGGCGCGCCTCCTCCACCCCCAGCCACGGCAGCAGCTGGCCGTCGGCATCCAGCACCCCGGGCACGTCGGTCAGCAGGAAGAAGCGGCGCGCGCCCACGGCCGCGGCGATGGCACCGGCGGCGGTATCGGCATTGATGTTGAAGGTCTCGCCCTCGGGGCCGACGCCGATGGGGGCGATCACCGGGATGATCTCGCTGCCGGCCAGCACGTCCAGCAGGCTGCGGTCCACCGCCACCGGCTCGCCGACGAAGCCCAGGTCCACCACCTGCTCGATGTGGCTGTCGGGATCGCGCCGGCGGCGGGTGAGGCGGCGCGCGCGGATGAGCTGGGCGTCCTTGCCGCAGATGCCCACCGCCTTGCCGCCGGCGGCGTTGATGGCGCCCACGATCTCCTTATTGATGCGGCCGGCCAGGACCATCTCCACCACTTCCACGGTGGCCGCATCCGTCACCCGCAGCCCGTCCACGAACCGGCTCTCGATCCCGAGCCGTTCCAGCATGGTGCGGATCTGGGGCCCGCCGCCGTGGACCACCACCGGGTCGATCCCCACCTGCTTGAGCAGCACGATGTCGCGCGCGAAGTCGCGGGCGAGATGCTCCTCACCCATGGCGTGGCCGCCGTATTTGATGACGAAGGTGGCGCCGCTGTAACGGCGCATGTAGGGCAATGCCTCGATGAGGGTGCGGGCGACGGCGTGGATCTCGGCGGGGAAGGAATCCTGACTCATGGCAGGCCTCCGGGGGCGACGGTCTCGGCGGCGATGCGGGCCAGGGCCGCGCGCAGCTCGACCATGCCCGCACCGGTGCGGGCGCTGGTGGCGAACACCTCGGGCACGGCTCCCTGGCGGCTGCGCACGAATGTCCGGGTGTCCTCGAGCCGGCGCTCGAGCTCGGCCGGCTTGAGCAGGTCGCATTTGGTGAGCACCAGTGCGAAGGGCACCGCCGCCTCGGCCAAAAGTTCCATCATCGCCCGATCGCTCGCCTTGGGTCCGTGGCGGGCATCCACCAGCACCAGCGCCCGGGCGAGATTGGGACGGCCGCGGAGATAGGCCCTAAGCAGCCGCTGCCAGGCCTCCACCCGCGCCCTGGGGGCGCGGGCATAGCCGTAGCCCGGCAGATCCACCAGCATGAGGGTATCGGCCAGGCGGAAGAAATTGAGCTCCTGGGTGCGGCCGGGCGTGCGCGAGGTGCGGGCGAGCTTGCGGCGGTTCACCAGCGCATTCAGAAGACTCGACTTGCCCACATTGGAGCGGCCGGTGAAGGCGATCTCCGGCAGTTCCGCCGGCGGCAGCTGGTCGAGCTGCGCCACCCCGCGCACGAACACCACCGGCCGGGCGAACAGCCGGCGGCCCGATTCGAGCCCATCCTGCTCCGGGTCCGCGCGGGGGACTTCGGCCTCCATGGACGGCCCCTGAGCTACCGTGTGCCAGATAGGGAAGGCTCAAGGCCGCGCCAGGGGAGCCGGCCGCGGGCCCTCATTCGCGGAGCTCGTCCCACAGCTCCTTGACCTTGGCGAAGAACCCCTCCGACTGGGGGTGGTGGCGCTCCCGCTCGCGCCCCGCCTTCTCGAACTCCCGCAGGAGCTCCTTCTGGCGGCGGGTGAGATTGACCGGGGTCTCCACCACCAGCTCCACGAACATGTCGCCCCGCGGCCCGCCGTGGAGTTCGGGCATGCCGTGGCCGCGCAGCCGCACGATACGACCCGTCTGGGTGCCCTCGGGGATGGCGATGCGCAGCCGCCGCCCCTCCACCGTCGGCACCTCGATCTCGCCTCCAAGCGCCGCGGTGGTCATGGGAATGGGCACCCGACAGTAGAGGTCGCGGCCCTCGCGCCGGAACAGCCGGTGGGGGGCGATGGCAACGAAGATGTAGAGATCGCCCGGCGGCCCGCCGCGCAGCCCGGCCTCGCCCTCGCCGGCGAGGCGGATGCGCATGCCATCCTCCACCCCCGGCGGAATGTCCACCGCCAGCACCCGCTCGCCCTCCACCCGGCCGCTGCCGGCACAGCGGCGGCAGGGGTTGCGGATCACCTGGCCGGTGCCGTGACAATGGGGGCAGGTGCGCTCGATGGTGAAGAAGCCCTGGCTCGCCCGCACCCGGCCGAAACCGCGGCAGGCGGGACAGGCCTGGGGTTCGGCCCCACCCTCGCTGCCGGTGCCGCGGCAGGCCTCACACGGCACCGCCGTGGGCACGCGGATCTGCACCCGCTTGCCGGCGAAGGCCTCCTCGAGGGTGATAGTGAGATTGTAGCGCAGATCGGCGCCGCGGGTGGCGGCCGCCCGTCGCCGGCCACCGCCCATGAATTCGGCGAACAGATCCTCGAAGGCCTCGGTGAAGGCGGAGAAGTCGAAGCCGCCACCACCGCCACCGGCACCACCACCGGCCGCACCCGCTTCGAAGGCGGCATGGCCGAAACGATCATAGGCCGCGCGCTTCTGCGGGTCGCGCAGCACCTCATAGGCCTCGTTGATCTCTTTGAAGCGCGCCTCGGCCTCGCGATCGCCGGGGTTGCGATCGGGGTGGTACTTCATGGCGAGGCGGCGGTAGGCGCGCTTGATCTCCGCCTCCGAGGCGGTGCGCGAGACGCCGAGGATCTCGTAATAGTCGCGCCGGGCCATGGGTTCCCTTCAACCGAAGACGGCGGGCCGGATCCTCCCCCGGCCCGCCGGATCCTGTCCCCGCCAAGGTGCCGGGATCAACCGCTGGAGCGCTTGCGCTCGTCCTCGTCCACCTCCTCGAACTCGGCGTCCACCACGCCCTCATCCCGGCTGCCGCCGCCGGCCGCACCGGTCCCGCCACTCTCTGCGGTCTGCTGCTGGGCGCGGTACATGGCCTCGCCGAGCTTCATGGACACCTGGGCGAGCTGTTCGGTCTTGCGCTTGATCTCGTCGGTGTCCTCGCCCTTCATGGCCTCCTTGAGGCCGGCGATGGCATCCTCGATGGCGCGCCGGTCGGCCTCCGCCACCTTGTCGCCGTGCTCCCTGAGGCTCTTCTCGGTGGAGTAGATGAGCGCATCCGCCTGGTTGCGCGCCTCGATCAGCGCCCGCCGCCGGCGGTCCTCCTCGGCGTGCTCCTCGGCTTCCTTGATCATCCGCTGGATTTCCTCCTCGGTGAGGCCGCCCGAGGGGGTGATGCGGATGGACTGCTCCTTGCCGGTGGCCAGGTCCTTGGCCGAGACATGGACGATGCCGTTGGCATCGATGTCGAAGGTGACCTCAATCTGCGGCACCCCCCGCGGTGCCGGCGGGATGCCCACCAGGTCGAACTGGCCGAGGAACTTGTTCTCCGCGGCGATCTCGCGCTCGCCCTGATAGACGCGGATGGTGACCGCCGTCTGATTGTCCTCGGCGGTGGAGAAGATCTGGCTCTTCTTGGTGGGGATGGTGGTGTTGCGCTCGATGATGCGGGTGAACACGCCGCCCAGCGTCTCGATGCCCAGCGACAGCGGGGTCACGTCCAGCAGCAGCACGTCCTTGACCTCGCCCGCCAGCACCGCGCCCTGGATGGCAGCGCCCACCGCCACCACCTCGTCGGGGTTGACCCCGCGATGCGGATCACGGCCGAAGAACTCCTTCACCCGCTCGACGATGCGTGGCATGCGGGTCTGGCCGCCCACCAGGATCACCTCATCCACATCCTTGGGTTCGATACCCGCATCCTTGAGCGCCAGCCGGCAGGGTTCGATGGTGCGCTCGATCAGGTCCTCCACCAGGGACTCGAACTTGGCGCGGGTGATCTTCATCACCAGATGCTTGGGACCGGTCTGGTCGGCGGTGATGAAGGGCAGGTTGACCTCCGTCTGCATGGTGGAGGACAGCTCGATCTTGGCCTTCTCCGCCGCCTCCTTGAGGCGCTGCAGCGCGAGTCGGTCCTGGCGCAGATCGATGCCGTGCTCCTTCTGGAACTCGTCGGCGATGTAGTTGATCAGCCGCTGGTCGAAGTCCTCACCCCCGAGGAACGTGTCGCCGTTGGTGGCCTTCACCTCGAAGACACCATCGCCGATCTCGAGGATCGAGATGTCGAAAGTGCCGCCACCCAGGTCGTAGACGGCGACAATGCCGGACTTCTTCTTGTCGAAACCGTAGGCCAGCGCCGCCGCCGTCGGCTCGTTGATGATGCGCACCACGTCAAGCCCGGCGATGCGCCCCGCGTCCTTGGTGGCCTGGCGCTGGGCGTCGTTGAAGTAGGCCGGCACGGTGATGACCGCCTTTTCCACCTTGGTGCCCAGGTAGCGCTCGGCGGTCTCCTTCATCTTCTTGAGCACCTCGGCCGAGATCTGCTGCGGCGCCATCTTCTTGCCGCGCACCTCGACCCAGGCGTCGCCATTGTCGGCCCGCACCACCTTGTAGGGCACCATCTGGATGTGGCGCTGCACCACCGGATCGTCATAGCGCCGGCCGATGAGCCGCTTGGCGGCATAGATGGTGTTCTCGGGATTGGTGATGGCCTGGCGCTTGGCGGGCATGCCCACCAGGATCTCGCCCTCGTCGGTATAGGCCACCACCGAGGGGGTCGTCCGCATGCCCTCCTCATTCTCGATCACGCGGACGTCCTTGCCCTCCATCACCGCCACACAGCTGTTGGTGGTGCCGAGGTCGATACCGATGATCTTGCTCATGTGTCCGGTCCCTCGCGGTGAGCGCGCTGTCTCTGGGTCCGTCGATCGGCTGCTGGTGTTGCGTCGTCACCTCGGATGCGGTCGACGGCTCCGGCAGGGTGAGTCGTGTCCGCGCACCATATAAGGAGGCGCGGATGCAGCTGCAACCGACGGACCCTGCGCCCTCAGCCGCGGGCCACGACCCCGGCGGCGGCGCGGGGGGCCGGGGCCGGTGTTGCGTTGTCGGCGATCTCGCCCTCTTCGCCCTCACCTGCAAGTTTCGCCCAGGCTGTCCGCATGTCCAAAAGCCGGGCGATCACCTCATCGCAGGCGACGGGATCGTTGCGCACATTGATGGCCTGCAGACGCACCGCGAGGTCGGTGTAGTAGAGGTCGAGGATGGACGCGATCTCGCCGCCGCGCTCGAAGTCCAGCGCCCGGTGGAGCGCATCGATGATGGCGGTGGCCTTCTCCACCGCCCGGAAGCGGTCCTCGATGCGCCCCTCCTCCACCGCACGACGGGCCTCCCGCACCCGCCGCAGGGCGGCATCATAGAGCAGCACGATCTGCCTCAGCGGCGGGATGGTGTCGGCCGCATATTCGTAGGCGGCGAAGCCACGGGCACGGGCGAAGGCGTCCATTGCGATCCTCCTCGATCACCGGTCACATGTCAGCGTTTCTGGCCGCTCCAGGCGAGGGTGGTGGCCTCCACCTGCTTGAGCATGGCATCCATGGTGGCAAGCGCGCTCTCGAGCTTGGCAAACTTCTCGATGAGCTGGTTGCGGAAGCGCTCGACCCGCTCGTCGATCTCGGCGATGTCGGTCTGATAGCGCTGGATGTTCTGCTCCAGCTCCTCCATCTCGCGGGCGATCACGCCGTCGGTGGGATCGAGAAAAGTATCGAGAGCGTTGTAGAGCCGATCGGCCACCCCCTGGGTGACGGTCACATCGATGCTGGTGCTGCCCTGGCCGACCCACAGCAGGGTGAGGCCCTCATAGGGCGTGCCCACCCGCCCCTGGATGGTGCCGCCATTCACATCCGCCGCGACCCCGTCGATGGTGGCGCTCTCGATCACCCCATCGCCGTCGCTGTCGACGATATCGACGGTGAAGGCGAAATCGCCCAGCGCATTGCTGCGCTCATAGACGGTCAGATCCGGTGAGCTGGTGGTATAGCGGAACTCGAACACCCGCCGCACCGCCTCGGGATCAGCGGCCAAGGCCTTTTCCAGGGCAGCACTGTCCAGCTCCAGCCGATTGCCCTCGGTGAAACGGATGCCGATGGAGCCCAGGGTGTCGGACCCGTCACCGCCACGGGCGGCAGCCCCCAGCTCCCGCTGGACGACATCGGTGATCTGCCGCAGGGCGGTATCGGCGAACAGCACCGCCTCCTCCGCCACCTCACCACTGTCGCTGATCTGGCGGTTGCGATCGATGAAATCGCGCAGGGTGTTGTAGGCGTCGACAAAACCCTGGACTGCCTCCATCACCGCGCCGGCCGAGGGCGCCACCTCGAGATTGATGGTGGTGTTGGGATCGGCGGCGAAGAGATTGAGCGTCACCCCCGAAATGGCGTCGTCCACCAGATTGGAGGTCCGCTCCATGGTCACGCCGTCCAGCGAAAAGCGCGCCGTCTGGGCGGCCTGGAGCTCGTTCTTGATGGTGCTGCCGCCGGTGGTAAGGCCGAGCATGTCGCTCACCGGATCGCCGCCCGTGGGGGTGATCTCGATGGCCTTGCCGGTCTCCTCGGCGGTCAGCACCAGCCGGTAGTCGCCGTCGGCCACCTTGAGGATGGAGGCGGAAATGCCGGTGGTGTCGGCCACCGCGTCGATGGCCGCCTCCACATCCCGCAGGTCCATGGTGCCATCAACGGTGATCTCGGCGGTGGGCCCGCCGGCGAGCCCCAGGGTGAAGCTGCCGGAAAAGGCATTGCCGCCGTTGAGGAGGTCCGCCAGCGGAGTGGCATTGTCGGCGATGGAGTCGCTCGCGATCTTGTTGGCGGTGGCGATACGCTCGATCACCAGCTCATAGGTGGCGGGCTCGGCGCGGTTCGACGCGCTCGCCCCCACCAGCGAGTTCGGCGCACTCGGGCCGCTACCGGTGAGGAACACGTCCTTGGCCTCGAACACATTGCCATCGACACCGAGCACACCGGGGGGATTGCGCAGCCCCGCCACGGCGTCGCGCAGGCCCTGGACCAGCCCCTGCAGTTCCCGCAGCGCCTCGAGCTTGCGTTCGCTGGTCTCGATCCGGGTCTCCAGCCGCACCGCGGGAATACGTTTGGCCTCCACCAGCGCGTCGATCAGCTGGTCGGTGTCGATGCCGCTGGCGGCCCCGAACATGCGCGTGGTATAGCCGTCGGTGCGGAAGGTGCCGAACTGAATGCCGTTCGAGACATTGCCCGCCATGGCCGGCTTCCTCCTCAGGTGGTGAGGTCGATGATCGGGCCCCGGTCACCGGCACGTGCGGCGGCATAGAAGCGCAGCAGCTCCTCGGGCGGGTACTGGGCCACCAGCTCGCCGCTCTGGCGGTCCTCCACCCGCACCACCACCCGGTCGGTGGTCTGGTCGGGGACCATGAGGACCCGCACTTCGCGGTCGGGATGGCGCAAGCGCGCCGCCTCCCGCAGCATGGCCCGGGCATCGAGGGCGAGTCGTTCGCCCTCCTGCGCCGGTCCCACCGGCGCCACCGCCCGTGGACTGTCACTGGGCGCATGCGCCGAGCGGAGTGGGGGGGCAGGCCCCCCATCCAGCAGGCGCGCGGCGAGCTGCGACGAACCGGCCGGTTGCGGCCGGCTCATCGGAGGAATGCCACCACCATCGGTCGTCATGGCCGTTACTCCCGGATCACTGCAGCAGCTTCAGCAGGTTCTGAGGCAGCTGGTTGGCCTGGGCGAGCATGGCCACATTGGCCTGCATCAGCACCTGGGATGAGGCGAACTTGCTCATCTCCGCCGCCACGTCGGTGTCCATCAGCACCGACCGCGCCGCATCCATGTTCTCGATCGAGGTCTGCAGATTGGCCTGCACGAACTCGAACCGGCTCATCTGGGCGCCGAGCTCGGCCCGCTTCTCATTGATGGTGGCGATGGCCTTGTCGAGCGCATCGCTCGCCGTGCCGGCCGAGGTCTGGTCGGATACCTTGGTGCCGGAGATGCCCAGTGCCGCTGTGCGCACATCCGACAGAGTGACGGAAATGACGTCGGCCTTGTCGACCCCCACCTGGAAGCTCATGGTGCCGGTGCCGGAGACGGTGAAGCTCACGGCGTTGGTGAGGGCTGCCGACACATCGAGATTGCTGAAATAGACCCGGATCCCGGCATCGGCGAAGTCGACGCTGCCGTCGAACACAGTGAGACCGCTGAGGTCCTTGACCACCGTGGCGAGAACTTTGTTGTTGGTGGTATCTTTGAGAGTAAAGGTGCTGGTGGCATTGTCGAAGTCTACCTGGTAATCGACCGCTGCCGGATCACCGGCCAGGATGATCCTGGCATCACCACCGGCACCCGTAAGGGTGGCGTTCACGGTTACATTGCTGATCTGCTTGGCGGCAGCTCCGTTGAGCAACACCTGGCCGTTGAAGCGCGTCTGGTTGGCGATGTCGTCGATCTGGCTGAGGAGCTGCTGGTACTCCTTGTCCAGAAAGGCGCGCTCATTGTCCGACAGCGAGCCCGACGAGGCCTGCACCGCCAGCGACTTCATCCGCTGGAGAATGTCGCCGATGCGCGCCAGCGCCCCGTCGGCCACCTGCAGCACGCTGGTGGCGTGACTGGCATTGATGGAGGCCTGGCGGAGGGAGGTGACATCGGCCCGGAGCTTGGTTCCTACCGCTAGGGACGCCGCATCGTCGGACGCCTTCACGATGCGGGAGCCCGACGACAATTTCGCCAGCGAGCCCGAAGTGGCCATCTGGTTGAGGTACATGTACCGCAGGGCAGTGTTGGCGGCGGTATTGGTCACGATGCTGTTCGGCATTGCCCGAGTCCCTTCTACCTGAAGGTGGAACCGGACTATCTGTCCGGTGGCCGGACCATCCGGCCTGCTCGGGTCCACTCAAGTTCCGTGCCAGCCGGGAACCGGTGTCTCATGGGCCACCAGCGCCCACCGACCCGGCACAATCTGCCGCTCCCACGTTACCACCGGCAGACTCTGCCGGGCCGGCGGGAGCGGGTCCCGCCGGCTGTGCGCTCTCCGTCACTGCAGCAGGCGCAGCAGGTTCTGCGGCAGCTGGTTGGCCTGGGCGAGCATGGCCACATTGGCCTGCATCAGCACCTGGGATGAGGCGAACTTGCTCATCTCCGCCGCCACGTCGGTGTCCATCAACACCGACCGTGCCGCATCCATGTTCTCGATCGAGGTCTGCAGATTGGCCTGCACGAATTCGAACCGGCTCATCTGCGAACCCACTTCCGCCCGCGCCGCATTGACCTTGGCGATGGCCTTGTCGAGGGCGTCGCTCGCCGTGCCGGCCGAGGTCTGGTCCGACACCTTGGTGCCGGAGATGCCGAGGGCCGACGCCTGCAGGTCCGACAGCGAGACCTGGATGGTGTCGCCCTTGTCCACCCCCACCTGAAAGCTCATGGTGCCGGTGCCAGAGACGGTGAAGCTCACGGCATTGGTAAGAGACGTCGAGACATCGAGATTGCTGATGTAGACCCGCACTCCGGCATCGGCAAACTCGACGCTGCCGTCGAACACAGTGAGACCGCTGAGGTCCTTGACCACCGTAGCGAGGGTCTTGTTGTTGGTGGTATCCTTAAGGGTGAAGGTGCTGGTGGTGGTATCGAAGTCCACCTGGTAATCGACCGCGGCCGCGTCTCCGGTGAGAATGACCCGGGCATCGCCGCCGGCGCCCGTGAGGGTAGAGTTCACCGTAACGCTGCTGATCTGCTTGCCGGCAGATCCCGTCAGCAGCACCTGACCGTTGAAGCGCGTCTGCTTGGCGATATCGTCCACCTGGGTGAGGAGCTGCTGGTACTCCTGATCCAGGAAGGCGCGCTCATTGTCCGACAGCGAGCCGGAGGAAGCCTGCACTGCCAGCGACTTCATCCGCTGGAGAATGTCGCCGATCCGCGCCATGCCACCGTCCGCCACCTGCAGCACGCTCGTGGCATGACTCGCGTTCACCGCCGCCTGCTTAAGCGCCGTCACATCCGCCTTGAGCTTGGTCCCCACCGCCAAAGACGCCGCATCATCCGACGCCTTCACAATCCGTGAACCCGACGACAACTTCGCCAGCGAGCTCGAGGTGGCAGCGCTGTTCTGATTGAGGTAGCGCAGCGCGGTGTTGGCCGCGAGGTTGGTGGTGATGGTGCTACCCATCCTTCACTCTCCTTCTACCTGAAGGCCCCACCCCGGCCTATCTGGCCGAGGGCCGGCCCATGCCGGCGCCCCTAGCCTCTCAAGCCGCGTGCCAGAGCCCATACGGTGCCATACCGGAAGACACCGGGCGTTGAGAAACGGTAAAGGGCGGTCGGTAGGTCGGACCCTCCCCAGCCCTCGATGCACCCGGCAGAATCTGCCGGGCTCGATCCACCAGCCAGCAGACTCTGCCGCCTGCCTGCGACATCCGTCGGCCATACCGGGGAGTGACGCGTCCTTGCGCCGTCGTCGCCGCCCGGTACAGTGCCCTCGGCCGATCACGCCGTGCTCTGCGGGACCCGGATGGAACGCCTGCGCCTGTGCTATCTCGTGCCGGCCCACCACCTGCTGGATACGGTGGGACCGAGCCGCAACGTCCTCTCCCTGGCGGCCGCCCTGGTGGCGCAAGGGGTGGAGGTGACGGTGGCGGTGCGGCGGGTGATTCGCGCCACCCTGCCGCCGGGGGTGCGGGTGGTGGAGCTCGACCCCACCGCCCCGCTGCCGCAGGAGCCGCGGGACGATGCCGCCATGCGCGCACTCGGCCTCTCTGAATTCGGCCGCTATCTGACAGCGCTCCACCGGTTCCTCGCGCGCGAGGGCCGCACCTTCGACGTGCTCCTGGAGAAGACCTGGCTGCTTTCGGGCACCCTCTCGAGGCGGGCCTTCGCTCTGGGGCGGGTGGGCGTGCCGGTGGAGAACTTCATCCCCGACCCCGCCCGCCATGGACGCACGGCCGCCAAGCGGCTGCGGCTGGAAGTGGCCCGGCGGCTTTCGAGGCGCGCGCTCCGGAGCCTGCCGCGGATCCTGGTGGAAACACCTGAGCTTGCCGCCGCCTTCACCCGCACCCATGGCATTCCCCCCGAGCGGTTGGTGGTGATGCCGCTCGGCATCGACCGCAGCCGCTTTCGCCCGCGCCCCCAGGCCGAGGCGCGGGCACGCCTGGGGCTGCCGCAGGACCGGCGGATCCTGCTCTATGTGGGCGTGCTGGATGCCACCCATGACCTGGAGCCATTGCTGGCAGCCCTCGCCGCCATGGGGGCCGAAGCTCCGGCCGACCTCGAAGTCCATCTCGTGGGTGATGGCCCGCAGCGCGGAACCTATGAGGCGCTGGCACGCGCCTGTGCGCGACCAGTGCGCTTCCACGGCCGCCGCCCGCATGAAGAGGTGCCCTGGTGGATCGCCGCCGCCGATCTCGCCCTCGCCCCTTACCGTGCCGAAGTGTTCGCCGGCGGCGAGCTCGGCTATGCTACCATGAAGCTGCCGGAATATCTCGCCGTCGGCCGGCCGGTGGTGAGTGTGCCCAGCGGCCGCCCAGCCAAGCTCATCCGCCATGGCGAGAGCGGTTTCCTTTTTCCCAACCGCCTCCATGAGTGGCAGGCGTTCCTGCGGGCATTGCCGGCGCGTGAGCGCCTTGCCGCCATGGGTGAGGTGGCCGCCCGCACGCCCCTGCCGGGCTGGCGGGAGACCGCCCGCATCTGTCTGGATGTCTGTCGCGAACTGCTGGCGCTTCGGCGTGAGGCCGCCTGAACCATGGATTTCACCCGCATCCTCATCTGGCTGCACCTGGTCGGGGCCGTCTTCCTCACCGGCATGGCCCTGTTCTGGCTGCTGCTGCCCGAGGCCCTAAAACGCCGCTTCGAGCCCGCGCGGGTGCAGGAATTGCTGGAGGTGGCCCGATGTGCCCGCTGGCCGCATGTGGCCGTCCCCCATCACCTGCGCCTGCCGCTTTCGATCATGGGCCTGCTCATCTCCGCCGGTGTCGCCGCCACCGGCATCCTCGCCGCTGGCACCACCCCGCCGGATTTACTGTTCCGGGTGAAACTCCTCGCCTTCGGGCTGCTGGTGGGGCTGCAGCTGCTGCTGTTGCGCGCCGCCCGGCCGTTCTGGACCCAGGCGCAGTTGCCGCTTGCGCTGCTGGGCTTATGGCTTTCGGCCATCTGGGTGCGGGCGGCCCCACCCGATCTCACCACCCTGATGCTGCTTCTGCACCTGACGGCCATGGCGCTGTGGCTCGGCCACATGTTCGTCTGGCCGATCCTGGTGGGCCCCGCGCTCAAGGCGATCCAGCCGCCCGAGACCGCCCGGGTGCTGCGCGAGGCTTCCCTGTGGCTTGGAGGGCTCGGCTGGCCGGCGCTGGCGGTGCTTATCCCTACCGGCCTCTATCTGCTGGCGGCCCGGGGCATTCCCCCCGCAGCCCTGCTGGATCCCGCCACCTATGCCGGGCCTGAGGGCCAGGCGCTGGCGCTCAAGCTGCTGGCGGTCGTGGGCATGATTGGCTATCAGGCGGTCTTCGGCCACCGCCCGGCACCCCGGGCCATCTGGGGTGATATCGCCGTTGCGCTGGTGGTGCTGGCCACCTCGGTGATCCTGGTGCGGGGGGTGGGATGAGCCCGCGGCCGCTTGTAGTGCTCGGCTTCGAGATGGGCGACGGCGCCCTCTTCCAGCGCCTTGCCGCTGACGGCACCATGCCGGCTGTCGCCCGCATTCTGGCAGGCGGCATGCGGCGCCTTACAAGCCCCGCCGACCGGCTGCACATCGCCGCCTGGCCGTCTCTCTATACCGGCATGCCGCCGGGTGAGCACGGCGTCTATTTCACCTTCCAGCCGGCTCCCGGCGTCCACGGCTGGGTGCGCTTTGCGCCCGGCCTCTATGGCGTGCCCACCCTCTGGCGGCGGCTGGATGAGGCCGGCGTGCGCACGCTTGTCTTCGATGCGCCCTACAGTCATCCCGAAGCCCACCACCGGGGTGCCGCCGTCTTCGACTGGGGCTGCTGGGCCCGCTATCTCGAAGGCACTTCGACGCCTCAAGATCTCTTCCGCCGGCTGGTGCGGGCAGTGGGCCGCTATCCGCTGCCGTGGGAGGCCCATGATCTGGGCTTCGCCCCCCTTGAGGGCGATCGGCTGCTGCCGCAGCTGGAGCAGGCGCTGGAGGCCCGCGCCCGGGCGGCGTGCTGGCTGCTGGCCCAGCATCCCGCTGACTTCACCCTCATGGTCTTCGGCGAAACCCACATCGCCGGCCACTATCTCTTCGGTCAGGAGGTGCGGCTGCGGCGGTTCCACGCGGCGCTGGACCGGGCGGTGGCGACCATCCTGGCCGCGGTTGGCGATGAGGTGGACGTGCTGCTGGTCTCGGCCGACTCCACCCGTCCCAACCACGCCGGCTGGCACCTCCTGGCGGAGGTGATGGCCCGCTTCGGCTGGTACGCATCCGCCGAGTTCGCCCCAGAGGATGCGGCACCGCAGGCGCAGGAAGGAGCATCCGCCAGTTTCGATCCCATCCGCGCCCTGCGCGACCTCCTGCCCAAGGACTTCCGCAAGGCCCTCGCCCGCCGCCTGCCGCGGGCGCTGCGCGATCGTCTCGCGAGGCGGGTGGACACGGCGACGGTAGACTGGGCGCGCACCCGCGCCTATCCGCTTCCCACCGACCTCGAGGGGCTCATCCGCCTCAATCTCCAGGGGCGCGAGCCCGATGGCACGGTGGCACCGGGTCCCGAGGCGGGCGAACTCCTGGACGAGATCCAGGCACGCCTCTTGGAACTGGTGGAGCCGGAATCGGGCGAGCGCGTGGTGCGGGAGGTGCTGCGGGTGGATGAGGTGTTCCCCGGCCGCCGGCGCGACCGGCTGCCCGATCTCATCGTGCTGTGGCAGGAGGGTGCGCCCATCCGGGCGGTGCACCATCCCGCCATCGGCACCGTGGCGGGCACCTCGCCGGATCCGCGCCCCGGCACCCACGGGGCGGTGGGCTTTGCCGCCGCCACCACCGGCATGACGGCCAGCGCGGGGGATGTGCTCGATCTCGCCCCGAGCGTGCTGGTCCGCTTCGGCCTCCAGGTGCCGGCCGAGCTCGGGGGATCCATCTGGCCGGAAATCGCAGCGGGAGGAGCGCGGTGACGGTACGCATTCTCCAGATCGGTGCGGGCATTCGCGGACGCCACTGGATCGACTTCATCCGCCAGCACCCCGAAGTGACCCACGCGGGGCTGGTGGAGCCGGACGAGGGCAACCGCACCCGTGCTTCGGACATGCTGGGAGAGGGGGTGCCGCTGTTCGCCGATCTCGAGGAGGCGCTGGGTGCGGTCAAGGCCGAGGCGGCGCTGATCGCAAGCCCCACCGAACACCACGCCGCCCAGACTCTGCGCTGCCTCGAGGCGGGGCTGGTGGTGATGGTGGAAAAACCCCTCGCCCGGGATGTGGCCGAGGCGCTCCAGGTGGTGGCGGCCGCCGCCCGCACCGGCCGTCAGGTGATCGTCGCCGAGAACTATCGCTTCTTTCCGGCCGAGCGCACCCTCAAGAAGCTGCTGGAGGACGGCTTCCTCGGCACCCTCGACTATGTCGACCTGGTGGACCGGCGCCACATGCCGGCCCACACCGAGGGGCCCTGGCTTGCCCGCATCGACTATCCCCAGCTGCAGGAGATCGCCATCCACCATTTCGACAGCCTGCGCGCCTTCCTCGGCACCCGCCCGCAGTCCATCTGGGCACGGGCGTGGAATGCGCCCTGGAGCGACTATGCCCACGGCTCCGACACCCAGGCCGCCATCGCCTTCGAGCGGGCGCGGGTGAACTATCTCGGCACCCTGCGCTCGCATCGCTTCGGCTTTTCCCTGTGGATCGAGGGCGAACGCGGGGTGCTCTGGAGCAACCGCAAATGGGTGTTCTACCGCCCCGCCGGCAGCCGCTGGTTCCGCCCGCTGCGCAACCTGCGGGTGCCGCCGGGGGACGAGAAGCCCTATCCTCAGGGCGGTACCACCTCGCTCCTGAACGCGCTGGTGGCGGCGGTGCGCGACGGCACCCCGGCGGAGACCCGGGCCGAGGACAACATCTGGACGGTGGCCATGGTGGAGGCCGGCAAGCGGTCTGATCGCGAGGGGCGGGTGGTGGCGCTGGATGAGGTGCTGACCGAGGACAAGCTGGCGGCGGCCATGCGGGGGGAAGGGTGAGGAACGGACGGCTGCTGCTCATCGGCCTCGACTCGGCCGACCTGGAGCTCATCGAGCGGTGGCGCGCCGAGGGCGCGCTGCCGGTGCTGGATGCTCTCGCCCGCGAGGGGGTGGCGCTGCGGCTTGCCACCACCGCCGCGGTGATGCACGTCTCCGCCTGGCCCACCCTCTACACCGGCGCCGCTCCGGGCCGCCACGGCCTCTACCACGCCTTTCAGACCCGCGCCGGCAGCCAGGCGATCCACCGCACCGACCCGAGCTGGCGGGCGCTGCCCGCCTTCTGGGAGGTGCTGGATGCCGCCGGCGTGCGCACGCTGGTGATGGATGCCTTCATGGACCGGCCGGTGGGACCCGACTTCGGCGGCATCCACATCCGCGAATATGGCACCTGGACCTGGTTCAGCACGCCGGGAAGCCGTCCCGCCGGCCTCTATCGCGAGATCGTCCGCCGCTTCGGCCGCTATCCCGCGCCGGAACACACGGACCAGGTCACCATTCCCGACCAGGTGCGCTTTCGCGACACGCTGATGGAAGCCGCGCGCGTCAAGGGCGAGGTGCTGGCGTGGCTGCTGCGGGAACACCCGTGGGATGTGGCCTTCGTCAATTTCGCCGAGCCTCACGGCGGCGGCCACTATCTCTGGCATGGCGGCGATCCCGACTATCCGCTGCGGCCCGAGCCACCGCCGCCCGAAGGGTTCGTGCCGCTGCGGGACGTCTATCGGGCGGTGGATGCGGCCATCGGCCGGGTGCTGGAGGCGGTGGGCGACGACGTAACCGTGCTGGTGTTCTCGGGCGACGGTATGGGCCCCAACTATTCGGGCTCGCACCTGATACCCCCGCTGTTGCACCGCATGGGCCTGTTTCAGGCGAGCTGGGTGGGCGGCGGTGATCGCGCAGACGAGGAGGCACCGGCCCCCAGCGCAGGACTCGCCCAGCGGCTGCGCCAGCTCATTCCCCTGTCTGTGCGCCAGAGCATCTCCCGCTGTCTGCCGCGGGCACTGCGCCAGCGCCTTGCCATGAAGTGGATGAACAGCGGCATCGACTGGTCGCGCACCCGCGCCTTCTGCATCCCCAACAGCAATGAGGGCTATGTGCGCCTCAACCTCAGGGGGCGCGAGCCCTTGGGGATCGTCCAGGCGGAGGAGGCGGCAGCGCTGCTGGAGGAGCTCGCACGCGAGTTCGGCGCGCTGGTCAACCCCCACAACGGCCATCGCTGCGCCCACGGCGTCCACCGCATCGATCCGCTGTTCCCCGGCCCCGAGCGGCCGCATCTGCCGGATCTGGTGCTCACCTTCGACCCCGAAGCCCAGATCACCACCGCCCTCGAGGGACCCACCGCCGGCCGCATCGAGGGTCCGGCACCCTGGGAGGTGCCGGCCCACTACACCGGCAATCACCGCCCCAACGCCTTCCTCTATGCCCGCGGCCCGCGGGTGGTGGCAGGGGCCGAGGTGGCGGACGCCGACATCCGCGACATCGCCGCGAGCGTGCTGGCCATGGCCGGGGTGGACCTGCCCGGCCATGTGGAGGGCCGGCCGCTCGCCGTCTTCCGCTGAGGCGCCATGTGCGGGCTCGCCGGCCTGCTGCGCCTCGACGGCCGCCCGGCCGATGCCGCCGATCAGGCCTGCGTCGCCCGTATGCTGGCGCGGATCGCTCATCGCGGGCCCGATGACCGCGGCATCGAGCGCGACGGCCCCCTGTGCCTCGGTGCGGTGCGGCTTGCCATCCTCGACCTTTCGCCGGCGGGGCACATGCCCATGCGCGATGGCGCCGGCCGGCGGCTCTTGGCCTACAATGGCGAGGTCTACGACTTCGAGCGGCTGCGGCGCGAGCTCCTGGCCCAGGGCACAGCCCTGCGCTCGCATGGGGACACCGAAGTGGTGCTGGAAGCCCTCGCCCGCCATGGCCCACAGGTGCTGGCGCGGTTGACCGGCATGTTTGCCTTCGCCCTGTGGGATGCGGCGGCGCAGGAGCTGCTGCTGGTGCGCGACCGCTTTGGGGTGAAGCCGCTCTATTATGCCCGCGCCGGCGGGCGCTTGCTGTTCGCCTCCGAGCTCAAGGCGCTGGTGCCGGAGCTCGACCGGCGCGAAGTGGACCCGGGCGCACTGGCCGAATGGTGGCTCTACCGCCAGCTGGATGGGCTCGGCGAGCGCACGCTGCTTCGGGGTGTGGCCCAGCTGCCGGCGGGCTGTTGGCTGCGCCTGCGGCCGGATGGCTCGCGTGAGTTCTGCCGATGGTACGATCCGTTGCGGGAGATCGACCCCGAGCGCTACCAGCGGCTCGCCGCCACGCCGCCTGATGGGGTGGTGGCGGAGGTGGAGCGGGCGCTCACCGAGTCCATCCGCCTGCGGCTGGTGGCGGATGTGCCGGTGGGGGTGATGCTCTCGGGCGGGCTCGATTCGAGCCTCGTGACCCTGCTGGCGGCCCGCCACCAGCAGGATCTCACCGCCTTCCACATCCAGGTGCCGGCGGGCCCCGCTTTCGATGAACGCCCCTATGCCGAGGAGGTGGCGCGGCGCAGTGGCATCCCGCTGGTGGTGCGGACCCTGGATCCCGCCGTCTTCCGCCAGGGCCTCGCCCATGTGGCGTGGCTCGAGGACCTGCCCATCACCCACCCCAATTCGGTGGCCTATTACGAGATCGCCCGCAGCGCCCGCGCGCGCGGCGTGATCGTGCTGCTCTCCGGCGAGGGGGCGGATGAACTCTTCGGCGGCTATGCCTGGAGCCATCGGCGGCGCCGGCGGCTGGTGCGGCTTGCGCCGCTGTTCCGCCGCATCCCGCCGCGGCTGCGCGATGCCCTCACCCTCTTCACCTATGGCATGGAGGGGCTGCCGGTGACGGCCCACCGCTTCCGCGACGCTCTGCCGGCGGCGGTCACGACCCTCGACCGGGGGCTGCGGGCGGAGCTCGCCGCCCGGGCGGAGGCGGCCTTCGCCTTCGTGGCGGATGCCGGCGAGCGCGCGGTGCTGGCGGGGACCGTGTGCGATCTCGCGGACTTCCTGGCGCCGCTGCTGCGCCGGCTCGACCGCACCACCATGGGGGCTTCGGTGGAGTGCCGCGAACCCTTCCTCGACCCCCGGCTGGTGCATCTGGCGCTGGTGCTGCCGGCCGCCTGGAAGGTGGGACGGCGGGCGGACAAGTGGGTGCTCAAGCAGATCGCCCGCCGCACACTGCCGCGCCGCCACGTGTTCCGCCGCAAGATGGGCTTTCCGCTGCCGCTCGCGGACTATCTGGCGCCGCTCGCCGACGGGCGCGCCTTCGTGGACGGGTTCGTGGCCGACACCCTGGGCCTCTCCCGCACCGCCATCCAACAGATCCTCGCCACCCTGCCGCGCTCGCCCCATGGCCCCTTCGGCCTGCTGGCGCTGGAGCTCTGGGGGCGGATCCATCTGGCCGGCGAGGATCCGGACATGGTCGGAAGCCGCCTCGGGCTCATGGAGGCGACCCGCACCAAGAGCCCGGTACGCCTACCTGCCTGAGCTGCGCTCAGCGGAAGCCGCCGCGGCCCTCCTGCTGCCGGCCGGCGGCGGTTTCCGGCCGCGGGCGCGGCGTCGGCGGGCGGGTGCGGGCGGGGGAGCCGGCCGCATCCTTGGCAGCCGTCTCGCGGCCTTCCTCGAGGGTGCGGATGCGCCGCTCCAGCTCGGCCGCCGCCTGCGGCCGGCCTGCGGCCAGGAGCGCGGTGGCGCGGTTGCGAAGATAGGGCAAAAGGCGGCGGTCGCCGGCACCATAGGCCTGTTCGGCGAAATCCACCGCCCGGGCGAAGTCCTCGGCCGCCTCCTGCAGCTGTCCTAGGTCGAAGGCGAGCGCCCCGTGGTCGTTCCACAGGCGGGCGAGTTCCGCCGGATGGGCAGCCCCCCGTTCCTCGATGGCGATGGCCTCGCGCAACAGTTCAAGCCCCTGCGCGCGCGCGCCCGCCTCCGCCAGCACGGTGGCGAGATTGGCCCGCGCGGACACCGCCAGATCCGCCGGGACATCCCCGAGCGCCCGCACATCCGCCACCGCCCGCTCCAGCACCGCGCGCGCCCGCGCGATCTCGCCCACTTCGAACAGATTGACCCCGAGGTCGTTGCGGATGCGCACCGCCGTGGCCGAGGGCGCGGCCGCCGCCACCAGCTCCAGCGCCCGCTCCAGCAGCGGCACCGCCTCGGCGCTGCGGTCCTGCCGGCGCAGCACCTCGGCGAGATTGACCAAAAGCGCGGCCAGCTGCGCTTTGGGGACCTCCGTACGTCCCTCTAGCCGGGCGAGGGCTTCGCGGTAGCGGCGCTCGGCCTCCGCGAGCCGGCCGGCACTGGCCTCGAGGCTTGCGAGATCGGCCAGCGCCCGAAGGGTGTCGGGATGATCCGGCCCCAACGCCTTCTCCAAGATCTCAAGCGCCGCCTGGAAGCCCTCGCGCGCCTCTTGCCAGCGTCCGCGGGCGGCCGCCACCGCCGCAAGGCCCATGAGACTCTGAGCGGTGTCCGGGTGAGCAGCACCCAGGCGGGCGCGGCGGATCGCCAGGGCGCGCCGGTGAAGCCGCTCGGCCTCATCGAGATCGCCGCGGGCGCGGGCGAGCTCGGCGAGGTTCACCAGCACCTGGGCGACGGCCGGATCCTCCGGCCCCAGCACCTCCTCCCGGATGGCGAGGGCCTCACCGTAGGCCTTCTCGGCCTCTTCAAAACGACCCAGGCGATGGAGCACAAAGCCCAGATTGTTGAGCGCCACTGCCCGCCGCAGCCGCTCTTCGGATGTCTGGCCAGCAGCCTGTTCCACGGCCGCCTGAAAGCGCTCGCGCGCGGGCTCGAGCCGGCCCTCGCGCACGAGCGCGGCCCCTTCCTCCACCAGCTCGGCCCAGTCCGCCGCCCGCGCCGGCGGCCATGGGGCCAAAAGCGCCACCAGCAGCGCCATGAGGATGGCCAGGCCGGCTTCTGGCGGAAAGCCGCGGCCCCGCGGAGGGTGTGGGATCATGCCGGTTCCATCAGCTGCGCCGGGACGGCGCACCGGCGCGAACCTATCGCCGCCCCGGGGCCTCGTCGAGACCGAGGGCCGGTGCCCGTTCCCCGCACGCCCTCGCGCACGGCTCAGGCGTCGTCCCGCTCTCCCTCCTCATAGAGGGCGGCGCGGCCCAGCCGGTCGAGGCAGATCTCGGCGGTCCAGGGCAGCATCAGCGAGCCGCAGCGGGAATCGCGATAGATCCGCGCCAGCGGGAAGCGCTCCAACATCGCCTGACCGCCGCAGGTGCGGATCGCCAGCTGGGCGATCTCATTGGCATTTTCCATCACCGTATACTGCGCCGCCCAGGCGCGCATCACCGCTTCCTTGGGAGGATGGCAGCGGGCTTCGGAGATGGCGCGGAACCACAGCGCCTTGGTCTGCTCCAGCATGGTGTGCATCTGCGCCACCGCCAGCTGCTTGGTGGGGTACATGCGGCGCTTGACCGGCGGCATGCCGGGCACTTCGCCGCGCAGATAGGCGATGGTGAAGTCGTAGGCGGCCTGGGCGAGGCCCAGGTAGGTGGGCGTGAGAGTGAGGAACATGTGGGGCCAGGCTAGCACCGCCCGATGGTAGACCCCGGGCGGCATCAGCGCCTCCTCCTCAGGCACGAACACCTCCTCGAAGCGGAGGTTGCGCGAGACGGTGGCGCGCATCCCGAGCGGGTCCCACTCGCCCTCGACGGTGACCCCGGGCGCATCCGCCGGCACCGCCAGATAGAGGGTATCACGCCGCCGCAGACGACCGTCCTCCCGCACCTCGGTGCACAGCACGCCATAGTAGTCGGCGTTGCCGGCGAGCGAGGCGAAGATCTTGCGGCCATTGACCACCCAGCCGCCGTCCACCCGCCGGGCGGTGGTGGCGAAGGGCTCCACCCCGGCGGCCGCCGCCCCGCCCTCGGAGAAGGGCTGGGCGTAGATCCGACCCTCCTCGACGATGCGCCGATAGTGCCGCTGCCGGCGGCGTTCGTGAGAATCGCGCTCTTCAGGCGTCATCTCGAGGGCATCGGCGAGCTCGCCGGTCCACAGACACGAACAGACATGCATGTTGAAGGTAAGGGCAGTAGCCCCGCAGAAGCGGCCGATTTCCGCCGCCGCCAGCATGTAGGCGCGATAGTCCGCCCCGAGCCCGCCGTAGCGTTCGGGAACGCAGATGGCGAGCAGCCCCGCCTCCCTCAGATCATCGTAGTTCTCCGTGGGAAAACGCGCCTCGCGATCATAGGCCCTAGCCCGCGGGGCGAACTTTTCGCGCCCGAGGCGGCGGCAGAGGGCCGCAAGCTCCGCTTCCTTCCCGCGCAGGCCCCAGAGCTCGGGTTCGAACATGGGCCGCTGGAACGGATCCACCATCACCTCCCCTCCAACCCGCTCTCCCGGACAAAGCGCTCGATGAGCGCGGTGAACGCCCGCGGCCGCTCGAACGGCACCAGATGGCCGGCCCCTTCCACCAGCGCGAATACGGCCTGCGGTAACCGTTCGGCCATCCGCCGCAGGGTACGCACCGGCACCTGGCGGTCATGCGGCCCCGCCACCACCAGGGTGGGACAGCGCACCGCCGCGAGCTCACAGCGCCGGTCGAACCCCACCAGCGCCCGAAGACCGTCGCGAAAGCCCGCTTCCGGCACCCGCGCCATGGCGGCGATGCAGCGCTCAAGCCCCTCGGGGTCCGGCTCGGGGCCGCACAGGGCCGGCACCACCTCAGGCGCCAGCTCGGCAAGGGTGCGCCCGGCCTCGAGCGGAGCCAGCCGTTCGGCTACAAAGCGCTCCTGAAAGCGGCCATTGCGCGAGCCGAAGGCGGCCGGCGCCGCCACCAGCACCAGCCCTGCCAGCGCCTGAGGCCGCCGGAGCGCCATCTCCAGCGCCACCATACCGCCGAGCGAATGGCCCACCGCCACCACCGGCCCCGCCTGCTCGCGCGCGAGGCGGGCGAGGATCACCTCGGCGAAGGCGGCAATCGAAGGCTGCGGCAACCGCGGGCTCGTGCCATAGCCGGGAAGATCGAGGGCCAGCGTCGGTGCGATGGAATCCATCAGCCCCGCCCATATGCCGGCATCGGCGCCGAGTCCGTGGAGCAGCAGCAGCGGCGGGGCCATCAGCGCAGCGCCTCCACCAGCTCGCCCGCCACCACCACCGGCTCGCCGTCGAGAGCGATGGTGCAGCCCATCACCGGTAGGTCGAAATGGCCGAGGGTATAGCGCCCGGCGAATTCGTTGGCGCCGGTGGAGAACAGGAAGTTGCCGGCGACCGCCCGCAGCTCGGTGCCGTTGGTGTCGCGGCGATCGTACATGGTGAGGGCCTCATAGCGGGCGCGCGGATTCATGCCGAAGCCCACATGCGAGACCGCATAGGCCTCGCGCTCGCCCCAGGCGGCGAAATAGCGGCGCATGAGCTCGGCATCGGTGCCCTCGCCCTCCACCGCCACCACATAGTCGCGCTCGATCACCAGCCGCACGGGCGATTCGAGATAGCGCTTGAAGGTCAGATTGATGTCGCCGCGATCCAGCACCAGCACCCCGTCGACGGTGCCGGCGGCGGGAAAGCTCACCACCACCCCGCCGGGCCAGTGGGCCACCGTCCCCGGCCGATCGCACCAGCCCCATACGCCCACCGTCACCGCGCCGCGCATGTTCACCACCAGCTCGGTGCCGGCGCGGGAGGTGACGGTCATGCGTTCGGCCTCGCGGCAGCGCCGCACCGCCGCCTTCACCCGCGGCTCGAGCGCCGGGTCGGGCACGAGTCGCTCCAGTGCCTCGGGATGTTCGTTGGAGATCATCAGCACCCGCGCGCCGGCCTTGAGGATGGGCTTGAGTTCGGGGCTGTGGAGCAAGCCCTCGACGGTGAGGTCCACCACCAGGCCCGAAGCCTTGAGGCCGGCCAGCACCGCCGGATGCTGTTGGAGTGCGTAGGAGGCGCCGGTGGAGCGGATGGGCACCGGCACCGGCTGCGGCGGGCTCGGCACCACCAGGTGGAACGGCCGGGCCCCGAGCCGCAGCAGGGCGAGTTCGGCCAGCTGGACGTTGAGCGCCCGCGACTGGGTCTCCGAGAGGATCGCCACCGCCTCCCCCGGCGTCACGCGGCACAGTTCGAAGACCCGCTGGAACGCGTCGATCCACTTGGCCTCGATGCGATCGGCGAGCATCCTGCCGCTCCCGGCCACCTCCGCCCTGGACCCTAGCACCATCGCGATTCATGAAAAAGAATGAATTTCACCTGGCTCCAGCAGCGGTCATGGACGGCGCACCTCCGACCTTCATCGACACCTATCTCGCCTATCTGCTGGCGCGGGCGAGCCATCTGGTCTCGGCCGGCTTTCATGCGCGGCTCGCGCAGATGGGCGTGGGCGTGGGGGAGTGGCGGGTGCTGGCGACGCTTGCCGGCGGGCGGCCGCTCACGGTGGGGGCGCTGGCCGCGCGAGTGCTGATGAAGCAGCCGACCGTCACCAAGCTGGTGATCCGGCTCGAGGCGCGCGGACTGGTGCGGCGCTCGGCGGTGGCGGGCGATCGCCGCAAGGTCCATGTGGCCATCACGCCAGCAGGCGAGCGCATGGTGGCGCCGCTGATCGCGGCCGCCCGCCGGCATGAGGCGGAGGTGCTGGAGGGTCTGGATGATGCGGAGGTGGATGCCCTCAAGCGCGCCCTGCGGCACCTGATCCAGCGCCTGGGCGAGGACGGCTGAGGCCGCGGTTTCCGGTGTGACGACAGGATCCCGGCGGAAAGTTCCGGAGCCGCTGGCGGTGACGTGCCCCGCGCGCCGGAAGGTGCCAGCTGACAGACCACCTAGGGGCGCGGGTCGTCCCAGCCGTGGGTGGCGGATCCGTCAGCGCCCATCCTGCTCTGGGTCCGGCTCGATGCGGCGATAGACATAGCCCGCGCGCGTGACGAGCCGGTCGATGTTGGAGCGGCAGAGGTCGAGCTCGCCCGAAATCCAGTTCATGCCGATGCTCTTGCCGTCGCGACCGTAGCGCCACTTCTGGTTGATGAGGACGGCGGCGCGGTCGGGCGCGATCCAGGCGGTGAAGACGTGTTCGCCCACCGAAAAGCCCACCTCGCGCGAGCGCTTGCCCTGGCGTACCAGGATTCCCACGACCCGCCCCTTGTCGGGTTCCGCCTTCACCTCCATGCGCCAGCGATTGTTCTTCTCCTCCGCCTCCCACAGCCCCACCAGCCGCGCGAGCGCAGTCTGCAGCTGCTCCCGGGTGGGTTCCACCTCGCGCATGGCACAGTTCGCAGCCGGATCGGACCGGCGCACCTCCCGCGGTCCGCCCTGGGCCCAGGAGGCGGTCGCAGAAAGGGCGACCGCCAAGC
>WFXL01000079.1 GCA_015490605.1 Rhodospirillales bacterium | reverse complement strand
TGTTTATATTGAATATTATGTTGAATAAAATTTTAACACAGAAACTCAAGTCAGACCGAATGGTTAATTCTGTGGAATACGCATGTGTAATTGATTATATTTCCAATTATTTTTGAAATTTTGCGTGTTACGTTGAAAGGTAATTTCTAAACATTTCATAAAAATCAGCTATTGACAATTCTGATTTGGCCCAACGTTTGACAAATTTCAGATCTGGCTCCTGCTCGTTCACCATCCGTTGACGATTTCGTGCCATCCTGCGGATGGTGGAAAGGGCCCTGCCGCTCCCCGGCATCGGGCGCGCCTTTTCCACCATCCGCGGATCATAGGGGAAAGTTGTTGACGAAAGGTGAACGGCGCATGACCCGGGACCGCGGGCCCACCGATGGACGTCCGGACGCTGCCGGGCTCGGAGATCGCCCGCGGCCCCAGCCGTCCGGAAGCTGATTGACGAAGCGGCTCCACCCGCTCGAATGCCGCCGTCACCGTCTTCCCGCCAACTGTGCGGGGGGTCATCAGCCAACACATCCCTACAGCACCCGCGAAAGTCCCAGCCGTTCCCGCGGCTCGTCCCCATCCCATGCCCGCAGCCTCAACCTCCGGATGCCGATCGACGAACTCGGTCCGCCCTCTCGAACGTCGGCGCTCGCGTCTTGCCACGAGCCATGCGAATGTCGCCCGGCGAACGCGTCGCCCACGGGGTCCGCGCAAGTCCCAGCCGTTGCCGACATCCTCCTCCCGCCCTCGTCGCTTTCGATACCAACCGTGCGGATGCCGACTGGCCTACGCTTCCCCCACGGTGCCCGCGAAAGGCGTCGTGTGCCGATCGGGCGCCGGTGGAGGTGCCCGACGACCGCACTCATTTCGGCACCGCCCGCCAACGCATCCGCCAGCGGCTGCAGGAGGCCAGCGTGATGGCAGGGATCGAGACGGCGGTGGCGGCGCTGATGCGCCAGGACCTGACACCGCGCGCCTGAGAGGGCGTCCCTTGCGGGTTGGGGATCCATCGGTCCGGATCCGCCACCCGCACCGCGGCGCCCCCGTGTCGGCGTCCTGACGTCTTCGCCATCCGCCGGCGACTGTTTACAACGCTTTCGAGGGTGGGGAGGCCGACCTGCGGACGTCTCCACCACTCCCGAAGCGGCGCCATGTCCTCGTGCCCGCGCTCGCCCTCGGCCGCGCACGGCCCAGGCCCTAGACGGCGGCACATTTCATGCTGCCGCGGTAGGTTGCGATTCGTACAGGCGCTCAAAGCGTTCGCGATAGTGGTCGAACACCCGCTGGCGGCGGATCTTGAGCGTCGGGGTCATGAAGCCGTTGTCGATGGTGAAGGGCTCGGCCAGCAGGTCGAAGCGGCGGACCCGTTCGATGGCCGAAAGCCGCCGGTTGGCCCGCTCCACCGCCGCCGCGATGGTGCGGCGGAAATCACCATGGGCCACCACCGCGGCTGGCTCGGGCGCGAGACCGCGCTGGCGCGCCCAGGCCGCCACGAAATCGGGATCGGGGACCAGCAGCGCCACCAGATACGGCCGGCGGTCGCCATAGACCACCGCCTGGAGGATCTCCGGCTCGAAGCAGAGGGTCGCCTCCACCTTCTGCGGGGCGATATTGTCGCCCCCGGAGTTGACGATGATGTCCTTCTTGCGATCGGTGATGCGCAGATAGCCGTCCGGGTCGAAGGCGCCCACATCACCCGTATGCAACCAACCGCCCTCGAGCGCCCGGGCGGTGGCCACCTCGTCCTTGAAATAGCCCTTCATCACATTGGGCCCGCGCACCAGGATCTCGCCATCTTCGGCGATCACCACCTCCACGCCCTCGAGCGGCGGCCCCACCGTCTCGATGCGTGAAGCTCCCGGCGGGTTGCAGGAGATCACCGGCGCCGCCTCGGTCTGGCCATAGCCCTGCAGCAGCGGCAGGCCGAGGGCGACGAAGAACACCCCCACCTCATAGGAAAGCGGCGCGCCGCCCGAGACCAGCGCCTTGAGCCGGCCACCGAAGCGCGCGCGCACCCGGGCCCGCACCAGCCGCTCCAGGAGCGGGTCGGCGAGCCGGTCGAACAGCCCCAGCGGCCGGCCCTCATAGCGCTTGCGGCCAATCTCCACTGCGCGGGCAAAGAGGCGTGCGCGCAAGCCGCCCTGGCGTTCCACCTGGCGGCGGATGCGCTGGTGCATCACCTCGAACAGGCGCGGCACACAGGTGACGATGGTGGGCCGCACCTCGGCGAAATTGGCGGCCAGCGCCTCCATGCTCTCGGCATAGTGGATGCGGGCGCCGATGGCGATGGGAAACCACAGTCCGGCGGTGTGCTCATAGGCATGGGACAGGGGCAGGAAGGAGAGGAACACTTCATCCCCGAGCCCCACCCGCTCCAATAGCCGGATGGCGCCGCCCACATTGGCGAGGATGTTACCGTGGGTGAGCATCACCCCCTTGGGGCGGCCGCCGGTACCGGAGGTATAGATGAAGCAGGCCAGGTCCTGGGGGCCGGCGCGCTCGGTGAAGTCCGCCGCCGGCGCCTTTTCGCCCCGGGCCAGCGCCTGTTGCCAGCTGACCGCCTCGAGGTGGGCCGGCGGCTCGCCTTCAAGCGGCTCCAGCACTACCAGCGTGCGCACCGCCGGTGCTTCGGCCAGCGCCGGCAGCAGTCGCCGCGCCAGCGCCCGGGTGGAGCAGATGGCCGCCACCGCCTCGCTGTGGTCCAGGAGATAGGCGAGATCGGCGCTGGTGTGGGTGGTGTAGGCCGGCACCGTGATGGCGCCAGCGCGCATGATGGCAAGATCGGCGATCCCCCACTCGGGCCGGTTCTCGGCCAAAAGCAGCACCCGATCGCCCGGGGCGACCCCGCGCGCGGCGAGAAAGCGAGCAAGTGCTGCCGACTCCGCATCTACCTGCTGCCAGCTCCACGCCTGCCAGCGCCCTTCGCGCTTGGCCAGGAACAGCGGCGCTTCGCCTCGCTGCCGGCAGCTGCGGCGGAAGGCGTCGGGCAGACTGGATCCGAGATCGGGAAGCGCCATTCTCCTTCCCGCCGACCGATGGTCACCACCGGGCCGCGTTCCGTCCGGAGCGCCCGCAACCCGCGCTCCTATAGTCGACCCCGAGAGGGAGGAGAAGAGCATGCATGCCACCGCCTATGCGACGGGCACCGGAGCCGCCGTGGTGATGGAGGCCGAGGAGCTGCCGCGCTGGGATCTCGGGGACCTGTTCGCCGGGCCCGAGGATCCGCGCATCGAGGAGGAGCTGGCGGCGGCCGCGCGCGAGGCGGAGGCGCTGGAGCGGGACCATCGCGGCCGGCTGGCGCAGCTCGACGGCGACAGCCTTGCGGCGCTCATCGCGTCCTATGAGGCGGTGCACGAGCGCCTCGGGCGGGTCGAGAGCTACGCCCAGCTGCTGTTCGCCACCCACCGCAACGATCCCGCCATCGCCCGCTTCCACCAGCGGGTGCGCGAGCGCTCGACCGAGATCAGCAACCGCCTGCTGTTCGTCACCCTCGAGCTCAACCGTCTCGAGGACGCCTGGCTCGAGCGCGCCCTCGCGCAGTCGCCCGCTCTGCGCCGCTGGCGTCCCTGGCTTCGGCGGGTGCGCGCCTTCCGCCCGCACCAGCTGGCGGATGAGGTGGAGCGCATCCTCCAGGAGAAGGCGCTGGTGGGGCGCAGCGCCTGGGTGCGGCTGTTCGATGAGACCACCGCGGCCATGCGCTTTCGGGTGGACGGGCGCGAGCTCACCGCCGCCGAGGCCTTCGATCTGCTGCAGGAACCCGAGCGCGAGCGCCGGCAGCAAGCGGCGGCGGCCATCTCCGAGGCGCTGAGCGCGCGGGTCGAGCTCCTCGCTCGCATCACCAACACCCTCGCCAAGGACAAGGAGATCGAAGACCGCTGGCGCGGTTTCGCCCGCCCCATCTCGGCGCGCAACCTCGCCAATGAGGTGGAGGACGAGGTGGTGGACGCGCTGATCCAGGCGGTACGGGCAAGCTACCCCGAAATCGCCCACCGCTATTATCGGCTCAAGGCGCGCATGCTCGGGCTCGAGCGGCTCGAACACTATGATCGCAACGCACCGCTGCCGGACGATCCCAAGCGCCGCTACCGCTTCGCCGAGGCCAGGGCGCTGGTGTTGGAGGCCTTCGGTGCCTTTTCGCCGGTGATGCGGGAGCTGGTGGAGCCCTTCTTCGAGCGCGGCTGGATCGATGCCGAGGTGCGCCCCGGCAAGGATGCGGGTGCCTTCTGCCATCCCACCGTGCCCGCTGCCCACCCCTATGTGCTGGTCAACTGGCGCGGGCGGGTGCGGGATGTGCTCACCCTCGCCCACGAACTCGGCCATGCGGTCCACCAGAGCCTCGCCCGCCGGCAGGGCTATCTCCTCTCGGCCACGCCCCTGACGCTGGCCGAGACCGCCTCGGTCTTCGGGGAACAGCTGGTGTTCGACCGGCTGCTGGCAGCCGAGAGCGATCCCGCGGCGCGCCGGGCGCTGCTGGCGGCCGCCATCGAGGACGGCATCAATACGGTGATCCGCCAGATCGCCTTCTGCACCTTCGAGATGGAGGTGCACGAGCGGCGCCGGCAGGGGGAGCTGGCGGTGGAGGAGCTGGGCGAAATCTGGCTCGCGGTGCAGCGGGAGAGCCTGGGGCCGGCGTTCCACCTGGGCGAGGACTATGCCGTCTGGTGGAGCTACATCCCCCACTTCATCCATGCACCGTTCTACGTCTATGCCTATGCCTTCGGCGACTGTCTGGTGCGTGCGCTCTACGACGTCTGGCAGCGCGAGCCTGAAGGCTTCGTGGACAAATATCTTGCCCTGCTGGAAGCCGGCGGCACGCTGCGCCACCATGAACTGCTCGCCCCCTTCGGGCTGGATGCGCGTGATCCCGCGTTCTGGCAGCGGGGACTTGGGGTGCTGGCGCGGCGCATCGATGCCCTCGAGCGGGAGCTGGACGAGCGGTGAGCCGCGCGCGCCCGCACCGTCATTCCCCATCACCGCCGACTGATCGAGAGGGGCGGCTTGCCGCTCGACTCGGCCGCTATGCCCGGGTGTCGGGGGCCATTGCCGGCCAGGCGGCCAAGCTGGCGGCCCGGCGCCTTGCCGGCCAGCCGCTCGATACCGCCGCCCATGCGCACGAACTCAAGGAGGTGCTGGGGGAGCTCCGCGGCCCGCTGGTGAAGGTGGCCCAGATGCTCGCCACCATCCCCGAGGCGCTGCCGGAGGACTATGCCCGCGCCTTCGCCGAGCTCCAGTCCCGCGCTCCGCCCATGGGCCGGCCGCTGGTGCGCCGGCGCATGGCAGCCGAACTCGGCCCCGACTGGCGCCGCCACTTCGCCTGGTTCGACGAGACCCCGGCCGCAGCCGCCTCGCTCGGTCAGGTCCACCGTGCCCAGCTCACCGACGGGCGGCTGGTGGCCTGCAAGCTCCAGTATCCCGACATGGCAGCAGCAGTGGAAGCCGATCTCGCCCAGCTGCGCCTGCTGCTGCAGGTCTACCGGCTTACCGAGCGCGCCATCGACCCCCAGAATGTCTATGAGGAGGTGGCGGCACGGCTGCGCGAGGAGCTCGACTATCTGCGCGAGGCGCGCCACATGGCGCTCTACGGCGAGATGCTGGCGGGCGAAGCGCGGGTGCGGGTGCCGCAGCCGGTGTTTGAAATCACCACCCGCCGGCTTTTGGTGATGAGCTGGCTCGAGGGGCGGCCGCTGCTGGACTTCACCACCGCCCCCCAGGAGGTGCGCGACGAACTCGCCGCCCGCCTGTTCCGCGCCTGGTACCGGCCCTTCTACAATTACGGCGTGGTCCACGGCGATCCCCACCCGGGCAACTACACCGTCGGTTCTGAGGGCGAGCTCAACCTCCTCGACTTCGGCTGTGTGCGCATCTTTCCGCCGGCCTTCGTCCTCGGGGTGATCGAACTCTATTGGGCGCTGGTGGAGCGGGACCGCGAGCGCGCCCGCCACGCCTACCGGTTGTGGGGGTTCCAGGAGCTCTCGGACGAGCTCATGGACGTCCTCAATGAGTGGGCCGCCTATCTCTACGGGCCGCTCATGGACGACCGGCCGCGGCTGATCGACGAGACCGGCAGCATCCACTATGGCCGTGAGGTGGTGATCCGGGTCCGCCGGCGTCTTGCCGAGCTCGGCGGCGTCGCCCCGCCGCGGGAGTTCGTCTATATGGACCGTGCCGCCATCGGCCTCGGGGCGGTGTTCCTGCGGCTGCGGGCACGGGTCAACTGGCACCGCATCTATCTCGAACTCATCCGCGACTTCGACCTGGAGCGGCTGCGCCAGCGCCAGCGTGAGGCGCTCGCACGCCATGGGCTCGAGCCGCCCGCCTGAGGCCACGTGTCACCGTCGGCCGCAATTGACCCTGCTCCGGCGCACCGCTAGCTTGCCCCTCCCGGCGGCGGGTGGACGTCCGGGATCCCCCTGTCCTGAACGGGATGCGGCCCACAGGCGTGTGGAGGGCGCACCATGTCGGCTGGACATGCGGCGAAGGAGACCGTGAGCGAGACCCTGACGGGTTCGCAGGTGGTGGTCCGGGCCCTGGTGGAGCAGGGGGTGGAGGTGATCTTCGGCTACCCCGGCGGCGCGGTCCTGCCCCTCTATGATGAGCTCTTCAAACAGAACGCCATCCATCATGTGCTGGTGCGCCACGAGCAGGCGGCGGTGCATGCGGCCGAGGGCTATGCCCGCTCCACCGGACGGGTGGGGGTGGTGCTGGTGACCTCGGGGCCCGGGGCCACCAACACGGTAACCGGGCTCACCGACGCCCTCATGGACAGCGTGCCGGTGGTGTGCCTCACCGGTCAGGTGCCGACCCACATGATCGGCAATGACGCCTTCCAGGAGGCGGACACCGTCGGCATCACCCGCCCCTGCACCAAGCACAACTATCTGGTCAAACGGCCCGAGGAGCTGGCGCCGGTGCTGCACGAGGCCTTCCATGTGGCCCGCAGCGGCCGGCCGGGGCCGGTGGTGGTGGACCTGCCCAAGAACATCCTCATGGGCCCGGCCCCCTATCGCACCGCCCGGGAGGTGCCGCTTCGACGCTATCGCCCGCGCCGCGACCCCGATCCCGATCGCATCGAGGAGGCGATGGACCTCATCGCCCAGGCCGAGCGGCCCATCTTCTACGTGGGCGGCGGGCTCATCAATTCCGGCCCGGTGGCCTGCGAACTGCTGACCGAACTGGTGCGCGCCACCGGCTATCCCATCACCCTCACCCTCATGGGGCTGGGCGCCTATCCCGGCAGCGACCCGCAGTTCCTCGGCATGGTGGGCATGCATGGCACCTATGAGGCCAACATGGCCATGCATGACTGTGATGTGATGATCTGCCTTGGCGCCCGCTTCGACGATCGGGTGACCGGCCGCCTGGACGGCTTCTCGCCCCGCAGCCGCAAGATCCACGTGGATATCGACCCCTCCTCCATCAACAAGAATGTGCCGGTGGACGTGGCGGTGGTGGCGGATGCCGAACGCGCCCTCGAGGCCATGCTTGAGGGCTGGCGTCGGCGCGCGCATCGGGTGGACCGCGGCCGCATCCGCCCCTGGTGGGACCAGATCGAGCGCTGGCGGGCGGTGGACTCGCTGCGGTTTCGCCAGAACGGCGAGACCATCAAGCCGCAGTACGCCATCCGCCGCCTCTATGAGGCCGTGGCCGCGCGCGATCCCATCGTCACCACCGACGTGGGCCAGCACCAGATGTGGGCGGCCCAGCACTTCCGCTTCGAGAAGCCGCGCCGCTGGCTCACCTCCGGCGGCCTCGGCACCATGGGCTACGGCTTTCCCGCTGCCCTCGGCGCCCAGATCGCCCATCCCGACCGGCTGGTGATCAACATCACCGGCGACGCCTCCTGGGTGATGAACATGCAGGAGCTGTCGACGGCGATCCAGTACCGCCTGCCGGTCAAGGTGTTCATGCTCAACAACCGCTGGATGGGCATGGTGCGCCAGTGGCAGGACCTGTTCCACGGCAGCCGCCGGGCGGAATCCTACATGGACGCCCTGCCGGACTTCGTGAAACTGGCCGACGCCTTCGGCGCCAGGGGCATCCGGGTGGAGCGGGCGAGTGAGCTGGATGATGCCATCGAGGCCATGCTCGCCCATGACGGGCTGGTGATCGTCGAGGTGCTGATCGACCCCTACGAGAACGTCTATCCCATGATCCCCGGCGGTGCTGCCCACAATGAGATCATCCTGAGCCCCGAGGAGGACGGCGGCGACCGCCCCATCTCCGAGGAAGGCATGGTGCTGGTCTGAGACGGATCCGGGCATGAACGCATTCGACCAGGAGGAGCGCCGGCACACCATCTGCGTGCTGGTGGACAATGAGCCCGGCGTGCTGGCGCGGGTGATCGGCCTGTTCTCCGGCCGCGGCTACAATATCGAGAGCCTCACCGTGGCCGAGGTGGACCATCGGCGCCACCTCTCGCGCATCAATATCGTCACCACCGGCACCAGCCAGGTGGTGGAGCAGATCAAGGCGCTTCTCGCCAAGCTCGTGCCGGTCCATGAGGTCCAGGACCTCACCGTCGAGGGGCCATCGGTGGAGCGCGAGCTTGCGCTGGTGAAGGTGCTGGGGGATCGCGAGCGGCTGGTGCAGGCGCTCCGCATCGCCGACTTCATGCATGCGCGGCTGGTGGACAGCACCCCGGGCGGGCTGGTGTTCGAGCTGACCGGCAGTTCCGACGATATCGACGCCTTCATCGAGCTGGTGCAGCCGGTGGAAATCAGCCGCGCCGGGGTGGTAGCCATCGGTCGCGGCGAGGTGGTGCTGGGCGATGGCCTCGGGGATGAAATGAAGGCGGTCCACAGCCGGGGGGAGAAACAGGAATGAGGGTCTACTACGACGCCGATGCCGATCTGGAGCTGGTCAAGGGCCGGCGGGTGGCGGTGGTCGGCTATGGCAGCCAGGGCTATGGCCATGCCAACAATCTGCGGGATTCGGGGGTCGCCGAGGTGGTGGTGGCGCTGCGCCCGGGCTCGCGCTCGCGCGCCAAGGCCGAGGAGGCGGGCTTTCGCGTGATGACGCCGGCCGAGGCGGCCGCCTGGGCCGATGTGGTGATGGTGCTGATCCCCGACGAGCTGCAGGCGGACCTCTACCGCGAGGAGCTGGCGCCGAACCTGCGCGAGAATGCGGCGCTGATGTTCGCCCACGGCTTCAACATTCACTATCAGCTGATCGAGCCGCGCCCCGATCTCGATGTGATGATGGTGGCCCCCAAGGGCCCCGGGCACCTGGTGCGGTCCGAGTACCTTCGTGGTGCGGGCGTGCCCTGCCTTCTGGCCATCCACCAGGACGCCACCGGCGGCGCCCATGATCTCGCCCTGTCCTATGCCGCGGCCATCGGCGGCGGGCGTGCCGGCATCATCGAGACCACCTTCCGCGATGAGGTGGAGACCGACCTGTTCGGCGAGCAGGTGGTGCTGTGCGGCGGCCTCACCGCCCTCATCAAGGCCGGCTATGAGACGCTGGTGGAAGCCGGCTATCCGCCCGAGATGGCCTATTTCGAGTGCGTGCACGAGGTCAAGCTGATCGTGGATCTGATCTATGAGGGCGGCCTCGCCAACATGCGCTATTCCATCAGCAACACGGCCGAATACGGCGACTACACCCGCGGCCCGCGGGTGATCGGTGAGGAGGCGCGCGCTGAGATGCGCCGCATCCTGCGCGAGATCCAGGACGGCAGCTTCGCCCGCGAGTGGGTCCTGGAAAACCGCGCCGGCCAGACCCGCTTCAAGACCCTGCGCCGGCTCGAGGCCGAGCATCCCATCGAAGCGGTGGGCGAGCGGCTGCGCGCCATGATGCCCTGGCTCAGCGAAAAGAAGCTGGTGGCCGGCACCAAGGACTGAACCACACATTAGCCGACATGACGCGGGGGCGGCCCGATGGCCGCCCCCTCTGTCTTGTCGCTGGGCTCTTTCGAAGGCCGCGTCAGCGCACCCGGCGGAACACCACGCCGGTATCCTCATCGCGCATGGTGTCGCGGTCGACGATGGTGATCTTCATGGTCTTGGTCTCGGGCATGGGCGGCATGGTTCCGACCCCCGAGAAGGTGACCGTTTCGGTGAGAGCGAAGCGCTTCTCGCTCAGGGGTTCGATCTTCCAGGTGCCGCTCATGACCATGGTGGTGGTCCCGAGGAAGGGCGGCATGCCCGGCACCGTCATGGTCGGCGTCATGGTCTGCACGCCCTTGAGGGTGCCGTCCTCATAATAGGTGACCTCCACCTTCACCTGCATGTTCATACCGCCCATGTCCATGGTGGTCTCGGCCTGCCAGGTGCCCAGCAGGAACTCGCGGATGCGCGCCTTGAGCGGCGGCTTGGGCGGCCCCGCCTGCTTCAGCAGACCGGCGAGCTCCGGCACCTTGGCGGCCTCGGTCCAGCCCTCGAGCCCGGGCTTCCACACCAGCGTCCGCCCGGTGATGCGGCCCTCACGCACCAGTCGGGCGATCTCATCAAGGGTCAACGGTCCCTGCTGCTGCCCCTCCAGCAGCACGTGAAAGCGCGCGGGCGGTGGCGGTGGCGGCGGTGCCGCTTGCGCCAGCCGGGACTGCAGCACCTCCACCTCGCCGGCCGGCTTCCACCCCTCCATGCCCTGCCGCCAGACCATGGTCTCGCGGGTAATCCGCCCCGCGCGAATGGCCTCCAGCAGCTCCGCTTTGCTGAGCTGACGCGGCTTGCCGTCCATCAGCACCCAGAAGCCGGCGAGCTTGTCCTCCGGCGGGGGCGGAGGCGGTGGTGGTGGCGGTGGTGCCGTCTCGTCATCCTCGGGCGGTGGTGGAGGCGGCGGCGGCGCGGTTGCGATCGCCCCATCGCCGCCGGCAGGACCGACGGCGCCCGCGTCCCCGGGACCCGGCGCCGTCGGCGACATCTCACCGCCCTGCGCATCACCGGCCAGATCGCCATCGGGCGGAGGCGGTGGCGGCAGCCCCAGCTCCTCGGCGGGAGCCGGCATCTCGCCGCTCGCCGACGGACTCTGGGCCTGCGCCCACGGCGCCGACAGGCCTGCCGCCAGCAGGGCGAGGGCAGCACCTGCAGAGGACCAACGTTGGAGTCTCCCTCCCATGGCATACCTCCTGATGCATGTCTCGGGACCGGTGATCCGTCCCCGCTCACTGTCCTTTTATGTCGGAAGTTCTCTTACACCGACAAGGGATGCCGGTGGCGTACGCGATCGTCGGCCGTACCGTAAAGCGAGCGGGGCCCGCCCGGGCCCCGCCGCGATCGCCATGGATCAAAGGATACCGGCCTCAGCCGAGGACGATCTCCACCCGCCGGTTCTGCGGCTCCGGTACATCATCGGGCGTCGGCACCCGTGGCCGGGTCTCGCCGAACCAGCGCACGGTCATGGCCTCGGCCGGCACGCCCAGCTCCTGCAGCACCCGGGCGACAGCCTCGGCCCGCCGCCTGGAAAGGCGATCATTGTAGCGCGCCGGCCCGGCCCGATCGGCATGGCCGGCGAGCTCGAGCCGCACCGCCTCACCCGCCTGCACCCGCTGGGCCACCTCCTCGAGCACGCGGCGCGCCGCCGGCGTAATCTCGGCGCTGTCGAAGGCGAAGAACACCACATAGACATTCTCCACCGCCGCCGCCAGCGCCCGCTCGATCTCCGCCATGGCGGCCTCGAAGGCCTCTTGGCAGGCGGCGGCATCGGCCTCGTCCGCCTCGGCCACATTCTCGAGCCAGCAGTCATAGGCCACCTGGGCGCGGGCCGAGGGCACCGGCGCAAGCCGGCGGGCATCCCGTTCATAGGCCTCCAGCAGGCGCGCCCGGGCCTGCTCGAAGCCGCCCACCTGCGCGGCGGTGAGCTTCTTGCCATAGCGCGCGGGCATGTCCGGCTGGACATTGATGGCCTCGGCCGCGGCCACCGCCTTGCGCAGGAAGTGGAGCGAATCGCGGAAGTCGGTCTCGCCATATTCCACCCGCGCGAGCGGCAGATAGCCGGCCCGTAGCGCCTGGACGAAGGCCGGTCCGTTGGGCTGCATGTCGCGCACGTCGATGCGGTCGAACAGCATCAGGTCGATATAGTCCTGCGCCACCGGCTCCACCTTCGAGGCCGGGGCACAGCCGGCCAGCACCAGCGCCGTCACCCCGGCAGCGAACCATCCCGTGCGCCTGGTCATCCCTCGTCCCCTCATCTCGGGTGTTGCGGCGTGCGCACCACGCCGGTCCGGAACCACCGTCCGTTCCGCATATCGCGCGGCCCTGCCGGCAAGATCAAGGTGTCGGGGCGTCCTGTCGGGCGCCTTGCCCCGGGTGTTGCCGACTTCCAACGATGATCGCCTGCGCGTACCGAAATGCGGGCCTTGCCGCACCGCGAGAGGCGGCCAGATTCGGTTGCGTTTGAAACTTTCGGGGTGCGGCCGGTTGGCACGTGGGCGGGCGCGTGCTAGCCGCCGCGCGTCGGGGAAGGGACCGTCGAGCCCATGAGCGCCACCCTGCTGCAGTTCGTCTTCGCCGGCCTCACCGTCGGCGCCATCTATGCGCTGATCGCGCTGGGATTCTCGTTGATCTACAATGCCAGCCACCTGATCAACTTCGCCCAGGGCGAGTTCGTGATGCTGGGCGGGCTCGCCACCGTGTTCCTGTTCGCCGCCGGCCTGCCGCTGCCGCTGGCGGCGTTTGTTTCGATCCTCGCCGCCGCGCTGGTGGGGGTGGCCCTCTACCTGTTCGGCATCGCCCCGGCCAAGGGCGCGACGGCGGTGGGTCTGATCATCATCACCATCGGCGCCTCCATCCTGCTCAAGGGGCTCGCCGGCGTGG
>WFXL01000078.1 GCA_015490605.1 Rhodospirillales bacterium | reverse complement strand
GGCCCTGAGCGCCAGGGCGGCCGGCCGCAGCAGCGGGGCGAGGTAGAGCTGCAGGCGGCCGAAACGCACCCCGAGGCGGGTGAGCGTGCGGCGTTCGGGTGCCGCCAGCGCCTGCAGCAGCGGCGTCACCCGGGTGGTGGGCACACCGCCGAAGCCTTCCACCAGCTGCCAGGCGAGCCCGCGGACGGCCGCCGGGGCTGCCGGTGCCTCGGCCAGCGCCTCGAGCGCCAGCAGCGGCTCGCAGACGGGGGCGAGCTCGCGCGCAAGGCGCTCTTCCAGCCGGGCCGTGAGCCGCCGCACCACCGCCGCCTCCAGCTCCGGCCCTGCCAGCAGATGAATGCGCGGGCGCAGCGGATCGCGGCCACGGCGGATCTCCGCCACCGGTGCGCCCTGCCACAGAAGCCACGGCCCCTGGCGTGTCAGCGCCTCGTCGCCGGCAGTGGCCAGCCTGCGGGCGCGCGCGCGCAGTTCGCGCAGGATTGCCCGACGGGCGGCGCGTGCCAAAACCCGCCGCTCGAGGTCGTGCTCGCCGGCCGCCGGCGTAAAGCGCAGACCTGCGAGCTCGCCCAGATGGTGCCCGTCCACCCGCACACAGCCGGCCTCGTCGATCTCCGGCTCGAGCCGACCCTCCTCGCGAAGCCGGCGCAGGAGTGCGGTGGTGCGGCGGTCGACGAACTTCTGGGTGAGGTGCTCATGGAGCGCGTCCGACAGCCGGTCCTCCACCGCCCGCGCCCGCTCCTGGAACTCCGGGGCGCACTCCAGCCAGTCGCTGCGATGGGCGAGATAGGTCCAGGTGCGGATGTGGGCGATGCGGGCCGCCAGGGTGTCGATGTCGCCGTCGGTGCGATCCAGCCGGGCGATCCGCTGGGCCACCCAGTCCCGCGGCAGCCGCCCGCGCGGGCCCACGAGATGGAGGAAGACCGTCTCCAGCAGGCGCAGATGGGCCTCCGCCAGGGTCTTGCGATAGTCGGGGATCTGGCAGACCTCCCACAACAGCCGCACCCGCTCGGGCGCATCGGTCAGCCGGCGGATCTCCTCGCGCCGGGCCAGCAGCAGGAGCGAGCGGTCGTCGAGGGCATCGCGCACCCGCACGAGGCCGGGTGTGGGCGGCGGCGCCTCGAGACTATGGATCAGCGCCTCGAGGCTGGTGAAATCGAGTTCATGGTTGCGCCAGTAGAGGAATTTCAAGGGCTCGAAACTGTGGCCCTCCACCGCGCGCACGATCTTCGGGTCGAGCTCGGGCAGGCCGTTGGTGACACCGAAGGTGCCATCGGCCATGTGACGGCCGGCACGGCCGGCGATCTGGGCCACTTCGGGCGCGGTGAGGGCGCGCACCCGGCGGCCGTCGAACTTGCGCAGGCTGGTGAAGGCCACATGGCCCAGATCCATGTTCAGCCCCATGCCGATGGCGTCGGTGGCCACCAGATGGTCCACCTCGCCCGCCTGATACATGGCCACCTGGGCGTTGCGGGTGCGCGGGCTGAGGGCTCCCAGCACCACCGCCGCCCCGCCCCGCCGGCGGCGGATCACCTCGGCCAGGGCGTAGACGTCGGCGGCGGTGAAGGCGACGATGGCGCTGCGCCGCGGCAGCCGATCGAGGCGGCTGGTGCCGGCATAGCGCAGAGTCGAAAGGCGCGGGCGGGACTCGATGCGGGCCTCGGGCACCAGCCGTCGCAACAGCGGCCGGATGGTGTCCGAGCCCATGAAGATGGTCTCAAGGGTGCCGCGGGCGTGCAGCAGCCGGTCGGTGAAGATGTGGCCGCGCTCGAAGTCGGCGCAGAGCTGGATCTCGTCGACGGCGACAAAGCTGAAGCGGCGATGCAGCGGCATCGCCTCCACGGTGGCCAGCACATAGGGCGCATCCACCGGGCCGACGCGCTCCTCGCCGGTGACCAGCGCCACCTGCTGCGGGCCCTTGAGGGCCACCACCCGGTCGAACACCTCGCGGGCGAGCAGCCGCAGCGGAAAGCCCATGCAGCCGGAATCGTAGGCCAGCATGCGCTCGACCGCATAGTGGGTCTTGCCGGTGTTGGTCGGCCCTAGCAGCGCCAGGACGCGACCGCGCTCGCCCGCACGCGCACTCATGGCGGGCTGACAATGGTATCGGCCGCGTAAGGCGGCAAGCACTCCGCGAGCATCTCCAGGTAGGTTGCCGGCACAGCTCGGCTTGTGCCGTGGCGGTCGCCGCTCCATGCTGGGGTGGGGTCATCGCCGGGTGGAGACCGCGAGCGCCATGGAGGACCTACGGGCATCGCAGATTCTCTCCTGGCTGGATCGGATCGAGCAGCTCGTGCCGCCCCGCTGGCTCCAGCCGTGGCTGGCACGAGCCGCCACGGTGCTGGGCAAGGAGGAGGTGCGGCTGTTGCCGCAGCTGGTGCCGCCGGCGCGGGTGGCGGTGGACGTGGGGGCGGCACGGGGGATCATCAGCTGGCACCTGGCCCGGCTCGCGCGCGAGGTCCACGCCTTCGAGGCCAACCCGCGTCTTGCCCGGCGGCTCGCGCAGGCGCTGCCGCGGGTCCATGTGCATGCCTGCGCCGTCTCCGACCGGGCGGGGGAGGTGGAGCTGCGGGTGCCCCTGCGCGAGGGGCTCGAGCTCGAGGGGCTGGGCACGGTGGACCCGCTCAACCGGCTAACGCGCGCGGCCTCGGCAGAGATCCGGCGGTTGCGGGTGCCCTGTGCCCGCCTCGACGACTTCGCCCTTGAGGATGTGGGCTTCATCAAGATCGATGTGGAGGGCCATGAGGCGGCGGTGCTGCGGGGCGGAATGCAGCTGCTGCACAGGTGCCGGCCGGTGATCCTGTTCGAGGCGGGCGAGCTCAACCGCCCCGGTGCGGTGGCAGAGGCCCGCGCGGTACTGACGGCGCTGGATTATCGGGTGGAGGCGGTGAACCGGCGCGGCCTGTGGCTCGCACAACCGTGTTGACCGCATCCCTTGCCCCCGACCCTGCGTGGTGGCAGCTTGGGCCCGGGGAGCAGACCGGGGGAGCATGCGTCCATGGCCGAACCGGTGATCGCCCAGAAGGGGCCCTATGCGGTGGAGGTGGAGGCGGGGCGGACCTATGCGTGGTGCGCCTGTGGCCGCAGCCAGAACCAGCCCTTCTGCGATGGCTCCCACAAGGGCACCGGGCTGGAGCCGGTGAAGTTCACCGCTGAGAAGAGCGGCAAGGTGTGGCTCTGCGGCTGTAAGCGCACCGGCAAGCCGCCCTATTGCGACGGCACCCATTCGAGCCTCTGAGACCCTCACGTCGCGCCCGGACCTGCGCCGGCTGTTGCCGGCGGTGCCGGGCGCCTATGGGCTGCTGCTGGCAACGACTGCGGCCGTGCGCGGGCCGCGGCGTGAGGTTCTGGCCCCGGGCCTCTGGCTCTATGTGGGCAGCGCCCGTGGGCCGGGCGGGATCGCCGCCCGCGGAGCGCGCCACCTGGCGCCGGTGGGCGCGTGCCGCTGGCATGTGGATCGACTTCGCGCCGTCGCCCCGGCGCGGCTCCTGGTGCCGGCACCGCAGCTGGCAGAATGCACCCTCGCCCATGCCCTCGCCCGCCGGCCGGGGCTCGAGCCCGGGCCCCGGGGCTTCGGCAGCAGCGACTGTCGCCGCTGCCCCACCCATCTGCTGGCGGTAGCCGATGCCAGGCGTGCCCTAGAAGCGCTGTTCGCCACCACCGCCGAGGCGATCGGGGCTGTCCCCCGCGGGGTGCTGGTGGCCGAAGGGCTCGTCCTCCTCATCGAACAGGATGCGCTCGGCCGCGCCGTCCAGGTCCTCGAACTGGCCGCTGCGCAGCGCCCAGAGAAAGGCCAGGAGACCCAGGAGCCCCATGCCGATGGCGGTGGGGATGAGATAGAGCAGCACCTCCATCGCCGCACTCCGCGCGCCTGCTGAAGGCCCAGATGAAGCCCCTGGCGCCGGGAGCAAGGGTCGGTAGCAGAGGCTTGTCGTTCGATCAGCGGGCATGTGTGCGCAAGGCGCACAGAGGCGACCGCCTCGCGATGCGATCGCCTGGCGCCGCCACCCTTGTGCTTGCCGCTCCCCACCGCCCCCGGTAGCGTCCTCCCGTGGACGATCCCGACCATCTCCCACCATGGCGGGATCGAGGAGGGGAGTGCACCGCCATGAAGCGTCGGACCCTGCTTGAGGCGGCCGTGGTGGCCGCGCCGCTTGCGGTCTTCGCCCGCCGGCCCGCGCGGGCGGCGGAGTTCACCTTCAAGCTCCACCACTTCCTGCCCGCCCAGGCGCACGCCCAGCGCAACATGCTGGAGCCCTGGGCCCGGCGGGTGGAGGAACTCTCCGGCGGGCGGGTGGCCATCGAGATCTTCCCGTCCATGACCCTGGGCGGCCGGCCGCCGGAGCTGATCCAGCAGGTGCGCGATGGGGTGGTGGACCTGGTGTGGACCGTCAATGGCTATACGCCCGGCCAGTTCCCGCGCACCGAAGTGTTCGAGCTGCCCTTCGTCTACCGCAACAATCCCGTGGCGGCGGCGCTGGCGATGCACGACATGTTCGCCGAACACCTGGCCGCCGACTATGCCGGGGTGGAGGTGATGTTCCTTCACGTTCACGCCGGTCAGGCGATCCACATGCGCGAGCGGCCGGTGCGCCGGCCCGCTGATCTTGAGGGGCTGCGCATGCGCATTCCCACCCGCACCGGTGCCTGGGTGCTGGAGGCGCTGGGCGCGGCACCGGTAGCCATGCCGGTGCCCGACGTGCCCCAGGCGCTGCAGAAGGGGGTGATCGACGGCATGCTGCTGCCGTTCGAGATCATCCCGCCGCTCCGCTTGCAGCAGCTGGTGAAATATCTGATCGAACTCGAACGGGGCACGCGCCTCGGCACCACCACCTTCCAGGTGAGCATGAACCGCGCCCGCTGGCAGGGTCTGCCGGAGGACATCCGCGCGGCCTTCCGCAAGGCCTCGGATCGCGACTGGTGGGCCGAGGTGGCGCGTCGCTGGTGGGCTGCTGAGCAGGGCGGGCGCGAGGTGGCCACCAAGGCCGGCGTGGAGCATCTGGTGCTGGAT
>WFXL01000077.1 GCA_015490605.1 Rhodospirillales bacterium | reverse complement strand
CGATGGGTTCGGGCCGGCGCTGCGCACCCTTCTGGCGGATCCGGCGCTGCGCCGGCGGCTGGGTGATGGCGCCCGTGCCGAGGTGGCGCGCCGCGGCCTCACCTGGGCGGCCAATGCTCGACGGGTGCTGGCTTTGGTTGAAGAGCTGCGCGCGCGCCGAGCACCTCCGCCACCGCCGCATCGAGGGTGCTGAAGGCGCGCGCCCAGCCAAGCCGGTCCACGGCAAAGCGCCGTGCCGCCGCACCCAGGGCTTCCGCGCCCGCCCGATCCGCGAGGAGCTCGGCGATCGCCGCGGCGCGCCACCTCGGCACGGGCGCCATCACCCAGCCGCCGGCGCAGCGCCGGATCCGCCAGAAGGGTGCGCAGCGCCGGCCCGAACCCATCGGGCGGCGCCAGCCAGCCGCTCTCGCCGTGGCGCAGGAGCTCGCGGATGTTGGGGCGATCCACCGCCAGAATGCAGCGGCCCGCGGCCATATATTCCACCAGCTTGAGGGGCGAGGCCCAGGGCACTGCCGCCGGCTGCAGCGCCACATCGAAAGCCGCAAGCCACGCCGGCAGCGCCTCATGTGCCACCGTGCCGGCAAAGCGCACCCGGGCCGCCACCCCGAGCCGCTCGGCGGCCGCCTCGAGCCCGGTGCGCGCCGGCCCGTCGCCCACCACCAGCAGCACCACCTCGGGCGGCAGTTCGCGGGCAAGCAATTCCACCACCCGCTCGAGCCCGTGCCAGGGGCGGACAAAGCCGGCAAAGCCCAGCACCGTGCGGCCCGCAAGGCCGAGGCGGCGCTTGGCCTCGTCGAGCGGCGGCAGGTGGGCGAAGCGTTCCAGGTCGACGCCGTTGGGCATCACCACGATGCGCGAGGGCGGGATGCCAGAAGCCGCCACCATGCGTGCCAGCACCCGGCTCACCACCACCAGCCGATCGGCCCCGCGCCAGATCCAGCGCTCGCTCAGGCGGGCAAGCCAGGGCAGCGCGAGGCCGCCGAAGCGGGCGCGCTCGCGCGCAAGCGGGCTGTTGACCTCGAGCACAAGCGGCACTCCCAGAAGCCGCGCCGCCAGCCGCCCGCCGATGCCATGCAGCCCGTAGCGTTCATAGATCACATCCGGCGGTCGCGCGCGTGCGGCCCGCACAAGCTGCAGCGCCGCCCCGACCCCCCAGGCGAGCTCGCCCAGCTCGAACAGCGGCCGCGGCAGCCAGCGCCGGGCGCGGGCGAACAGCGGCGGGGCCTCGCCCACAGGCGCCTGTTCCACCGGCGGGCCCACCACCTCCACCTCGGCGCCGGCAGCCCGGAGCGCCGCCACCAGCCGGGCGATGTGGACATACTGCCCGTCGCGTGAGGCCACCCGGTGGTGGTAGAGGATCCTCACCCGCTGCCCTCCTGTGTGAGGGTTGCGAACAGGGCCGCGATCCGCCGCACCGTCGCCTCCCAGGCGAAGGTCCGCACCGTCGCCCGCACCGCCGCCGGTGCCGGCGGCCGGGCAGCAAGCTCGCGGATGGCATGGGCGAAGGCCGAAGGCGTGGGATCGGCGATGAGCCGTCCGGCCACGGGCTCTGCCACCGCCTCCGGCAGCCCCCACACGCGGCTTGCCACCACCGGCCGGCCGCAGGCGAGGGCTTCCAGCACCACATTGGGCAGCCCCTCGCGCCGGCTCGCCAGGGCGAAGACATCCGCGGCCGCATACCACCAGGGCAACTCCTGCGGCGGGCGGGCGCCGGCGAAGACCACCCGCGCGGCCACCCCCAGCTCCCGCGCCAGCCGTTCGAGCGCGGCCCGCGCCGGGCCCTCGCCCACCACCGCCAGGCGAAAGCCGGAAAGCGCCACAAGCGCCCGCACCAGCAGGTCGATTCCCTTGCGCGGGATGAGTTCGCCCACGGTGAGCACCCAGGGTCCCGGCGGCAGGCCGAGGCGGGCGCGGGCCGCCGCCTGGGGCAGCGGGCGGAAGTGCTGGAAGTCGACGCCATTGTGGATCACCTGCACCCGCTTGCGCGGAGCGCCGAGCTCAACCCAGACCTCGGCGAGGGCGGCGGAGACTGCCACCAACGCCGCCGCCTCGCGGGCGAGCCGCTGCAGCCGCCTTCGTGGTGTGGGAAAGCGGGCCAGCAGATTGAGGTCGGTGCCGCGGGCGGTTACCACCAGCGGCACCCGGAAGGCCCGCGCCAGCGCCAGAGCGGCCACGCCGTCGGGGTAGGCATAGTGAGCATCTACCAGCTGAAAGCGGAAGCCCCGGCGGTGGAGCGCCCGTGCGCGGCGCATGAGAACCGCGGCCATGGCCTGGGGCTGGAGGGCGGTGCCCCAGCGGGGGATGTGGGGATAGCGCGGGTGTTCGATGGTGATACCGCCGCGGCATTCCACCCGCGGTACCCGCGCCCAGCGGCTCCAGCGCCCCAGGTATGGATGGCGCAGGGGAAACCAGGGCACCGGCGCCAGCACCCGGGTGGTGATGACACCCGCCGCCACCAGCTGCTGGATGCGCCGTTCCACGAACAGGCCGAAGGTGGGCATGACGGCATTGGGGTAGAGGCTCGCGATGGTGAGGGTGGGGATCGGCGTCATCGCCCCGCCCGCCATCGCACCGCCAGCGCCGGCATGCGCCCAAGCCAGCCCCACAGCAGCGCCTCGGGCACATCCTCAGGCCGCCCCGCGCGCCACCACAGGCCCATGAGCACGAGCAGCCAAACCGCCCCGCCCAGGGGCACCGCCAGCAGCAGTGTCAGCAGCGGCGTCGGCTGCGGCGGCAGCACCAGCAGCGCCAGCGCCATCACCCCGGTGGCCACCAGCGGGCGCACCAGCGGGGCCAGGAGCTCGCCCGCGGACAGCGCCAGCAGCCGCCCGATGCGGTGGGTGTGGAGCAGCAGCATCACCGCCGCGGTGAGGGTCATGGCGAGGGCCGCACCGAAGGCGCCGTGGGCCGGCACCCACAGCAGCAGCAGCGCGCCGGCGAGGATGACCGAGACCAGCAGCAGCGCCGGTTCGGTGCGAAAGCGGCCGAGGGCGAGATAGACCGCCCGCGCCGGCGCATAGGTGGCCCGCAGCAGACCATAGACGGCGAGCGCCTGCACCAGCGGCACCGCCCCGAGCCAGGCGGGCCCCAGCAGGAGCGCGATCGCCGGCTCGGCCAGAAGCGCGATGCCGACGCCCATGGGCAGGGTGAGGGTCAGCAGCAGCGCCAGCGAGCGCACATAGCCCGCCCGCAGCGCCGCCCGGTCGCCGGCAAGGCGGGCGTAGCCGGGATAGATGGCGCGGGTAGCCGGG
>WFXL01000076.1 GCA_015490605.1 Rhodospirillales bacterium | reverse complement strand
CATCTGCTGGCGCCGGTGGTGACCGAGCCGGCCAAGGCGGTGGTGGCGCTCAAATGGCTGGTGCGGCAGATGGACGAGCGCTACCGGCTGATGTCGCACCTGGGCGTGCGCGACATCTTCGCCTTCAACCGCCGCATCCAGCAGGCCCGTGCCCGCGGCGAGCGCCTCACCCGCCGGGTGCGCACCGGCTTCGACCCGGCCACCGGCGCGCCGGTGGTGGAGGAGCAGCCGCTGCCGATGGACCCGCTGCCGCTGATCGTGGTGGTGGTGGACGAGATGGCCGACCTCATGCTCACCGCCGGCAAGGAGGTGGAGGCGGCGATCCAGCGGCTCTCACAGAAGGCCCGGGCCGCCGGCATCCATCTGATCCTGGCGACCCAACGCCCGTCGGTGGACGTGATCACCGGCGTCATCAAGGCCAATCTGCCGAGCCGCATCAGCTTCCGGGTGAGCTCCAAGATCGACAGCCGCACCATCCTGGGCGAGCCCGGAGCCGAGCAGCTGCTGGGCCAGGGGGACATGCTGTTCCTCACCACCGGCGCCCAGCGGCCGGTCCGCATCCACGGGCCGCTGGTGACGGAGGAGGAGGTGGAGCGGGTGGTGGACCATCTGCGGGCTCAGGGCGAGCCCGACTATCTCGAGGAGGTGACCACCGAGGCCGGCGAGGACGGGCCGCAGGGGCTCGAGCTTGCGGCCGGCGACGGGCGCGATGGGCTCTACGCCCGGGCGGTGCAGATCGTGCTGCGCGACCGCAAGGCCTCCACCAGCTACCTCCAGCGCAAGCTCTCCATCGGCTACAACAACGCCGCCCGGCTGATCGAACGGATGGAGGCGGAGGGTATTGTCAGCGCGCCCGACCACGTGGGCCGCCGCCGCATCCTGCGGGGGGCGGATGACGCGAGCAGTGCGAGCGACCATATGTGAGCCATGCGCCACCTCTGCCTCTGGCTCCTCGCCCTGCTGCTACTGACACCGCCGGCCGACGGTGCGCCCGCACCGGCCGGTGAGGGCCCCTCGTGGCTTGCCCGCATCGAAAGCTGGCTTGCGGCCAGGCCGCGCTTTCGCGCGCGTTTCACCCAGATCGGGCCCGATGGCACCGTCCTCACCGGCACCCTCTGGCTCGCCCGCCCGGGGCGCATGCGCATCGACTATGATCCGCCCTCGGAGCTTCTGATCGTCGCCACCGACTGGCGCCTCGTGATCTATGACGGTGCCACCCGCCAGGTGAACACCCTGCCGCTGGCCGAAACGCCCATCGCCTTCCTGCTGGAGGAACGGGTGGAGCTGGATGCGCGGGTGCGGCTGGTGGCGGTGCGCGAGCGCGGTGTGGAGGTGGGCGTGGTGCTGGAGGACCGCGAAAGTCCCAGACGCGGCCGCATCACCCTGTGGTTCCGCCGTAATCCCTTCACCCTGGTGCGCTGGGAGGTGGTGGACGCCCAGGGGCTCACCACCCTGGTGCTGCTGGACTCGCTCGATTCCGACGCGCCCATGCCCGAATCCCTGTTCGTCTGGCGCGATCCCAAGGTGTTCGGCTATCCCGGCGAGGAGGACCGCCTGCCGCAGTGACCGCCGCTTGACGGCCGGGGTGCCATGGCCGTAGCCTTGGGCCGAGCGGGCAGCCGAAGTACCAATGCTCGCGGTGACGGGGAGGCAGGATCGTGGCAAAACCCATCCACATGATGATCCGGGTGCTCGATCTGGAGCGCTCGATTTCCTTCTACCGTCAGGCCTTCGGTCTCGAAGTGGCCGACCGGTTCGATTTCGACGACTTCGTGCTGGTCTATCTCCGCGGGCCGGAATCCGAGTTCGAGATCGAGCTCACCCTCAACAAGGGCCGCACGGAACCCTACAGCCACGGCGATGGCTATGGCCATGTGGCGTTCGTGGTGGAGGATCTCGATGCCGAACACCGCCGGCTCACCGAGCTCGGCTTCGCCCCCGCCCCCATCAAGGAATTCTACCGTGAGGGCGGGCTGATGGCGCGCTTCTTCTTCGTCCAGGACCCGGACGGCTACAAGATCGAGGTGCTCCAGCGCCACGGCCGCTATCGCTGAGGCGGTCCGCGCAGGCGGCACCACGACACGGGCAAGCAGGGGGAGGCTGAACATGCCCAAATATATCCTCGACCGTCGGCGCTTCCTGCGGCGTACCGGACAGGCCGTGCTCGGCCTGACCCTGGGCGGCCAGGTGGCGTTTTTCGATCCCGATCGCAGCTGGGCGATCGTCCTGGAGACCCTGGACCAGGCCGCCGCCCGGGCGCTGCTGGCCATGACCCGGACCTTGTTCCCGCACCCCGCCCTGGGCGATGAATATTATGCGGTGGTGGTGGAGGCTCTCGATGCCGAAGCCGGCCAGGATGATGCCGTCAGGAAGCTGCTGCAGGATGGCGTCGCCCGGCTCGACCGGGCCCGGCAGCTGGCCTTCGCCGACCTCTCACCCGGCACCCGGACGCAAGTCCTGCGGGAGATGGAGGACGAGCCCTTCTTCCAGAAGGTCCGCAGTGCCACGGTGTTCCACTTCTACAACAACAAGCTCGTCTGGCGGCATTTCGGCTATGAGGGCAGCAGCTGGGAGTTCGGTGGCTATCTGCGCCGCGGCTTCCAGGATCTGGGCTGGCTGCCGGATCCGCCGCCCGAGGCCAGTCCGGCGCCCTATTTCGGCTGAGTGACGGCGGTCTGCGACCGCAGCACGACCGACTGCCACAGGGGGAGGCTGAAGATGGCACGCTTTGCGCTCGACGACGACTCCGTCGTGGTGGTGATCGGCAGCGGGGCCGGTGGTGGGACACTGGCCAATGAGCTGTGCCAGCAGGGAATCAAGGTGGTCCTGCTGGAAGCGGGCAAGCGCTATACCCTCGATGATTTCGTCAATGACGAGTGGGAGATGTTCTTCAAGCTCTCCTGGCTCGACAAACGCATCGCCACCGGCAGTTGGCGCATCGCCCGCGACTTCCCCAATCTTCCGGCCTGGATCTGCAAGACCGTCGGCGGTACGACGGTCCACTGGGCCGGCGCCAGCCTGCGCTTCCAGCCGCATGAATTCCGCACGAAGAGCGTCTATGGCGACATCGAGGGCGCCAATCTGCTCGACTGGCCGCTCGATTACGATGAGCTGGCGCCATACTACGCCAAGGCCGAGCGCAAGATGGGGACCACCCGTACCGAGGACCGTCCCGGACTTCCGGGCAACAACAATTTCAAGGTCTTCTATCACGGCGCCAGGCGGCTCGGCTACAAGGTCGTCCATACCGGACGGATGAGCATCAACAGCCGCCCCTATGACGGCCGTCCCGCCTGCCAGCAGATCGGCTTCTGTTTCCAGGGCTGCAAGATCGGCGCCAAGTGGTCGACCCTCTACACCGAAATCCCCAAGGCCGAGGCCACCGGACGGCTCGATCTGAGGACCGAGGTGCAGGCGCTCCGAATCGAGCATGATCGCAGCGGGCGGGTGACGGGCGTGGTCTATGCCGACGCCGAAGGGCAGCAGCACTTCCAGCGGGCCCGGGCGGTCTGTGTCGCCTGTAACGCCATCGAGACGCCGCGCCTGCTGCTCAATTCCGCCTCCAACATGTTCCCCGACGGGCTCGCCAACGGCTCGGGCCAGGTCGGGCGCAACTACATGCGCCACACCACCGGTTCGGTCTATGCGGTCTTCCCGCAGCCGGTGCGCATGTATCGCGGCACCACCATGGCAGGAATCGTCACCGACGAATCACGCCACGATCCCCGGCGGGGGTTCGTCGGCGGCTATGAGCTCGAGACCATCTCCCTGGGCGTGCCCTTCCTCGCCGCCTTCCTCGAGCCGGGCGCCTGGGGACGGGCCTACACCCGCAAGCTGGAGCAGTACACCCATATGGCAGGTCTCTGGATCGTGGGCGAGGACATGCCGCAGGAGACCAACCGCATCACCCTCCATCCGGAGGAAAAGGACCGGTTCGGCATGCCCATTCCGGTGGTCAATTTCGACGATCATCCCAACGACATCGCCATGCGGGAACATGCCTACCGGGCCGGCCGGGCGCTCTATGAGGCGGCAGGTGCGGTGGAAGTGTACGAGGTCCCACCCTATCCCTCGACCCACAATCTCGGCACCTGCCGCATGAGTGTGCGGCCCGAGGATGGCGTGGTGGACCGCTACGGGCGGGCGCATGAGATCCCCAATCTGTTCATCTCCGATGGCAGTCAGTTCACCACCGGCGGGGCGGAGAATCCGACCCTCACCATCGTCGCCCTCGCCATCCGCCAAGCCGAGCACATGGTCCGGCTGATGAGCCGCGGCGAGCTCTGAGAGCAGCCGCCCCCGTGCCTTCACATCGCCGCTCCGCTAGCCTGCGGGTGGACGACGACCCCGGAGTGGCGGTGATGAAGGCTCTGGTGCAGCGTGTCGCCGAGGCGGCGGTGGAGGTGGAGGGACGGACCGTCGGCGCCATCGGCCCGGGTCTTCTGGTGTTCGTCTGTGCCGAGCTGGTGGACGGGCCGGCCGATGTCGCCAAGACCGCGCGCAAGGTGGTGAACCTGCGCATCTTCGAGGACGAGCAGGGCAAGATGAACCGCGCGGTGCGGGACGTGGGCGGGGAGCTCCTGGTGGTAAGCCAGTTCACCCTCGCCGCTGATGTGCGCCGCGGCAACCGGCCCAGCTTCACCGCCGCCGCCCCGCCCGAGCTCGCCCGCGAGCTGTTCGACGCCTTCATCGAGGCGGTGCGGGCCTATGAGGTGCCAGTGGAGACCGGGATCTTCGGGGCCCACATGCGCGTGCGCCTGATCAATGACGGGCCGGTGACCATCTGGATCGATTCGGCCCGCCTCTGAGACCTGAGCGCAGCCTCAGCGCCCGGGCGCGGCCCGCGGGTGCGATGGCGGCTCGCGCCGCGCCAGGAAGGCGAGCAGCGCCTGGCGGGCCTGGGCGAAGGCCGCCGCCACCCCTTCCACTTCATGGCGCATACGCATGGCCAACGCATGATCGTCGAGCTCGCGCCATTCGAGGCAGCGCCGGTAGAGGGCCATGGCGCCGATGTGGGCGGCACTGGAGCGGAGCGCATGGGCGCGGTCGCGGTAGGTGCGCACATCCCCCGCCGCGGCCGCCTCTCGCATGGCCGCCACCAACACCTCGCCGTCGGCGAGAAAGGCCTCCATCGTCTCCCGCAGAAAGCCGTCGCCCTGATCCAGCCCGGCCAGCGCCCGCAGCCGGGATTCGTCCAGAACCGCTCCCTCCTCCTGGGCGCGCGGATGGGGGATCACCACCGCGCCGGCCGACGGCGCGCGGCCGTCGCCGCCTCCCCGTGCCTGGCCCTCGTCCATGGTGGGTACGGTCGGCCCGCTGCGGCGCTCCGGCGGCACCAGTTCCTCCACCGTAGCGAGCAGCAGGTCCACATCCACCGGCTTGGTGAGATAGCGGGTGAAGCCGAGGGCGAGACAGCGCTCGCGAGTCTCGGCGGTGGCATCGGCGCTCAGGGCCACAAGCGGTGGCAGCTCGGCGGGATCGTACATGAACCGCAGCATCTTCACCGCCTCGGGCCCGGACAGTTCGGGCATGTTGATGTCCATCAGCACGAGATCGAAGCGCTCGCGCTCGAGCGCCTCCAGCACCCCATGGCCGTCGGCCACGGTGGTGACCCGATGGCCCGCCTGTTCCAGCAGCCGCCCCACCACCTTCTGATTGACCGGATTGTCCTCCGCCAGAAGGATGTGGCAGCCGCCGGCCGTGCGTTCGCCCGGCCGGGTTGGCTCGCCCGCTTCGGCGGCCACCAGCGCCGCCCGCAGGAGCCGCCAGAGGCCGTCTTCGTCCCCCTCGGCCACCACCCCGAGAAGCGGGGCTGTGGTCCCGACTTCAAGGCCGTAGCCGACGATATCGAGCGGCTCGGGCAGCGCCAGACGGTCGAGGGCCTCGCGCAGTGCGGTGAGGTCGACCGGTGGGTTGGCGGCAATCGCCAGCACCGCCACCCGCCCGCGCGCCCGCCGCACCGTCTCCAGCACTCCGCCCACATCGACGCTCACCCGGGCCGTGAGTCCATACGCCTCGAGCCGCTCCACCAGGGCGAGGCCGCGGGTGGGCTCGCCGATGACCGCCACCGTGCCATCGAGGCGGCCCTCGTCCGCGGCCTCCTCCGCGGGCTCCAGCGGCAGTTCGAACCAGAAGCGGCTGCCTTCACCGAGGCGGCTGACCACGCCGATGGTGCCGCCCATGAGGCCCACGAGCTCGCGTGAAATCGCAAGCCCCAGCCCGGAGCCGCCGTAGCGCTCGCGGGTGTGCTCGTCGGCCTGGGTGAAGCGCTCGAAGATGCGCTTTTGGGCCTCCTCGGAGATGCCGATGCCGGTATCTTCCACCTCAAAGCGCAGCCGCTGGCCGCGGCGCAGCACTCGCACCGTCACGCCACCGCGTTCGGTGAACTTGATGGCATTGGCCGCCAGATTGACCAGCACCTGGTGCAGCGCCCGCCGGCTGCCCACCACCCGCGGGGGCACCGCGGGATCAAGCCTGAGCCGCAGCCATAGCCCCTTGCCGGCGGCGGTGGGGGTGAGCATGGTGCGCAGCACCGCGAGCTCGCGGTCGAGATCAAAGGTCTCGCGCTCCAACTCCATCCGGCCGGACTCGATGCGGGCCAGATCGAGCACCGAGTTCACCAGCGACAGCAGGCTGGAGGCCGCGGTTCGCACCGTCGCCACCAGATCCCGCTGGTCACGGTCCAGCCGGGTGCGGTCCAGGAGTTCCACCGAGCCGACGATGGCATTGAGGGGCGTGCGGAACTCGTGGCTCATGGTGGCGAGAAAGCGGCTCTTTGCGCGGCTGGCCGCCTTGGCGCGTTCGAGGGCGTCCTCGAGCTTGGCGAGGAGCACCGACACATAGGCCGGCAGGACGATCAGCGCCAGCACCAGCGAGGCGGCGAGGACCGGATAGCGACGCCAGTCTTCGCTCTCGGCGACGACAATCAGGAACCCCACCAGCGACAGGATGGCCGCGAGATAGAGATAGTAGCGGCCGTAACGGAAGCCGTGGCCGAAGATGATCCACAACAGAAGCGGATAGAAGGGCGTCGTGAGAGTGCCGCCCAGATACATGGCGGTATTGAGGCCGGCCGCATCGAGGACGATCCCCACCACCCGCCGCGTCGGGTTGGGGCGCGGATCGTGGAGGATGTGGAGGAACAGGCCCACCGAGACCACGAAGGCGATGCCGAAGACCACCGCGCTAGCCTGGACAATCCACGCGCGCTCGGCCTCCGGCCAGGGCGCCCAGGCCATGAAGGCGAACATGCCACAGATGATGACGATGCGGATCAGCGCCTGTTCGTGCTCGCTGTCCTCGCGGCCCGCAAGCCGCTCGAGCACAGCATGGAGCCGGCGCAGAAAGCGCCGGGAGGAGGGCGGAAGGCCGAGGGGCGCGCGCACCGCCACCTCCCGTGATCATTCGCAGGGAACGGCCACCACCCGCGGGCGGAGGAAGCGTCGCTCGAACTCCTCTGCCGGCAGCGCGGGGGCCACCAGATGCCCCTGAATGCAGTCGCAACCGAGTTCGGCGAGAATCGCCCGCTGGGCCTCGGTCTCCACTCCCTCCGCCACCAGCTCGAGGCCGAGGGAGCGGCCAAGGCCGATGATGACCTCGACGATCTTGCGGTCGTCCTCCTCCTCGGCGAGGTTGCGGATGAAACTACGGTCGATCTTGAGCCGGTGGACCGGCAGGCGCCGCAGATAGGCCAGGGAGGAATAGCCGGTGCCAAAGTCATCGATGGCGATCCGCACTCCCAGCCGGTCGAGGGCTTGGAGAGTCTGCAGCGCCGCCCGGTCGTGGTCGATCACCGCATTCTCGACGATCTCGATCTCGAGGGCCGACGGCGGCAGGCCGGTGCGGGCGAGGGTCTGGCGCACCAGCCGCTCGACTCCGCGGTCGCGGAACTGGACCGCCGAGAAATTGACCGACACCCGCCCGCCGAAGCCCAGCTCCAGCCAGCGCACCTGCTGGCGACAGGCCAGCTCCAGCACCCGCGCGGTGAGCTGGGCGATGAGGCCGATGTCTTCGGCCATGGCGATGAACTCGCCCGGCGCCAGCAGTCCCCGCTGCGGGTGCTCCCAGCGAACCAGCGCCTCGACTCCCACCAGCGCGCCGGTGCGCACGTCCACCTGCGGCTGATAGTGGACCCGGAACTGATCCGCCGCCAGCGCCTGGCGCAGCTCGCGCTCGAGCATCACCGCCCGCCGCGCCTCGCGATTCATGTCCTGGGAGAAGAAGCGATAGGTGTCGCGCCCGGCGTGTTTGGCGCGGTACATGGCCACTTCGGCATTCTTGAGCAGCGCATCGACGGTGCGCCCATCACCGGGATAGAGGGTCACGCCGATGCTGGCGCTGGTGTGGATCTCGCGTCCCGAGAGACGGAAGGGCTCGGCGAAAGCCGCGCTGATACGGTGGCACAGTTCGGCAGCCTCGTCGGGACGGGTGAGGTGGGTCTGCACCACCACGAACTCGTCGCTGCGCAGACGGGCGAGGAACTCGCGCACCTTGAGCCCGGCCGCAAGCCGCTCGGCCACCGCCTGCAGCAGCGCATCGCCAAAGGCATCCTCGAACGCCTCATTGATGCCCTTGAAGCGGTCGAGATCCACCAGATGGACCGCCACCAGATGGCCGTGGCGCCGCGCCCGCTGCAGCTCGTGCGCCAGGTGCTCGCGCAAAAGCTCCGGCCCGGGGATCCCCGTGAGCCGATCGTGTGCCCGAAGCCGCCGCTCGCGCTCGAGGGTGGTGACATCGAGCCCCAGCATCACCACCCGTCGCTCACCGCCGGGCCCATCCAGCGGCGCCCGCACCGTCAGCAGGGTGCGCGCCCCCTCGGCGGTCTCGAGGGTCTCGCGCCGAGGTGTTGCCCCGGCGCGACCGCTCTCCAGCACCTTCTCGTCCAGCACCGCCTCGCGCACCGCATAGGCCTCGCCGTGGACCTGCTCGATGGTCTGGCCCACCAGCGCCTCGGGGCGGGTGCCACAGAGGGCGGCATAGGCGCGATTGACATAGACCAGGCGGCCGCGGGCATCCACCACCCGCACCGGCGCCGGCAGGCGGTCGAGACAGGTCTGGCCCTCGTCGGCCAGCCGCACCGAGCCGTCCTGGGCCCCGAGCGCCGCCTCGAGCTCGCGCATGCGCGCCAGAAGCCGCTTCTCACGCCGCCGCACCAGCAGGAGATTGCGGGCGCGCACGCGGAACTCCACATGGTCCACCGGACTCAGCAGGAAGTCGGTGGCCCCTGCCTCGAGCGCACGATAGCGGTACTCGCGGTCCTCATAGACGGTGACCACGATGATGGGCACATCCTCAAAACCCGGCCGCGCCCGCAGCAGGGTGATGAAGGTGGCGCCGTCCATCTCCGGCATATTGTAGTCGGTGACCACCAGATCCGGCGGCGGATGGGCATCGAAGAAGGCCAGCGCATCGCGGGCGCGGGCGAAGGCCTGGACCCGCACCCCCTCGGCCACCGACTGGGCGAGCCGGGTGAGGATGTTGCGGTTGGTGGCCTGATCGTCGACCACGACGACCGTCGCAGTGTCGTCCTGGATCACGGGGACCCTCCGGTAGACCGCACCGGCCCGCCGCTCAGAATGCAACGTAAATGGGGTGCCCGCCGAGTGCAAGTGCCGGAAGAACGGTCCGGCATCTCATGCAACCACCACGGGATCCCCGTCCCGGGTCCGACAGCGTCGGCAAACGCGACCACAGCCATCCGGTCGATGAGTCATTCGTACCATAATATGCTACCATCCCGGACTCCTCCTGCCAAGCAGGATGATGGTGGCGCGTGCCGCCGACCATCGTCCCATCCCCACCGGGCTCCTGATGCCATCCCGACCGCATCCGGTCATACCGTCCCTAGCATGAACCGGTAAAGAAAGCGTAAAGGGCCCAGCCCCAAGGACCACAGCTTTACGCCCTGTTCCCGCAGGCCTATATCGCGCCGCGGCATCCCTGCGCCCCCATCCGCGGACGGTTCTCCATGCGCACCGCTTCCCTCGAGCGTCGCACCCGCGAGACCGAGATCCGCCTCACCCTCGGCCTCGACGGCCGCGGCCGGGCGGACATCGACACCGGCCTGCCGTTCCTCGACCATATGCTGCACCAGCTCGCCCGCCACGGCCGCTTCGACCTGGAGCTGCACTGCCGGGGCGATCTTGCGGTGGACGACCATCATACGGTGGAGGACTGTGCGCTGGCGCTGGGGGCGGCCATTGATCGGGCACTGGGCGAGCGCCGCGGGATTGCCCGCTTCGGTTGGGCCTACGCGCCGCTGGATGAGGCGCTGGCGCGGGTGGTGGTGGACCTCTCCGGCCGTCCCTGGGCCGAGGTAGCGCTGGGGCTTGTGCGCGAGCAGCTGGGCGGCGTGGCGTGTGAGAACTTCACCCATTTCTTCCACTCCCTCGCCGCCGCCGGCCGGCTCACGCTGCATGTGGACGTGCTGCGCGGCGCCAACGACCACCACCGTATCGAGGCCGCTTTCAAGGCGCTGGCGCTGGCGCTGCGGGCGGCGGTGGTGACGACGGGCGAGGATACCATCCCCAGCACCAAGGGGATGCTGTGATGCGCGAGGTGGTGATCGTCCCCACCGGCACCGCCAATCTCGCCTCGGTGCAGGCGGCCTTCCGTCGGCTCGGGGCGCGGCCGCGGCTGAGCGACGATCCCGCCACCATCCTCGAAGCCAGCCATGTGATGCTGCCGGGCGTGGGAGCCTTTGGCGCTGCCCGCAGGCGGCTTCGCGACAGTGGCGCCGATCGGGCCCTGTGTGCGCGGATCGAGCGCGATCGACCGACGCTGGCCATCTGCGTCGGCCACCAGCTGCTCTTTCGTGCGAGCGCCGAAAGCCCGGGGGTGGACGGCCTCGGGGTGGTGGATGCGGTGGTGGAGGCCTTCCCGGCGGGCGTGCGCACACCCCAGTTCGGCTGGAACGAGGTGGCGGCCGACGAGGACTGCCTGCTGCTGGAGTCGGGCTGGTTCTACTTCGCGAATTCCTATCGGGCGGTGGAAGCACCTGGTTTTCAGATCGCCCGAGCCGACCACGGGGGCCCCTTCATCGCCGCCATGGAGCGCGGCCGGCTCATTGGCTGCCAGTTCCACCCGGAGCTCTCGGCCCACGACGGTGCCGCCCTGCTGGCGCGCTTTCTGGAGCTCGACTGATGCTCGCCCGCCGCATCATCCCCTGTCTCGACGTCTCCCACGGCCGCGTGGTCAAGGGCGTGCGGTTCCAGGGGCTGCGCGATGCCGGCGATCCCGCCGAGCGGGCCAAACTGTACGAGGACCAGGGGGCGGATGAGATCGTCATCCTCGATGTGTCGGCCACCCCCGAGGGGCGCGGCCACCAGCTGGAGACGGTCAGGCGGGTGCGGGAGGTGCTGGCCATCCCGCTGACTGTCGGTGGCGGCATCCGCACGCTGGAGGATGCCCTCCACCTGCTGGAGGCCGGCGCCGATAAGGTCTCGGTCAACACCGCCGCGGTCCAGCGCCCGGCGCTGCTCACCGAAATCGCCGAGCGCTTCGGCCGCCAGTGCTGCGTGCTGGCCATCGACGCCCGCAGGCGGCCTGAGGGCGGCTTTGAAGTGCTGGTGAAGGGTGGACGCGAGGGCACCGGCCGCGATGCGATTGCCTGGGCGCGCGAGGGAGCGGCCCGCGGCGCCGGCGAGATCCTGCTCACCTCCTGGGATCGCGACGGCACCGGCGAGGGCTATGATCTCGAGCTCACCCGTGCGGTGGCGGAGGCCGCGGGCGTGCCGGTGATCGCCTCGGGCGGCGCCTCCCACCCCGAGCACCTGCGGGCCGCACTCGCGGCCGGGGCCGATGCGGTGCTGGCCGCCAGCATCTTCCACGACGACCGCTACCGGGTGGGCGACGTCAAGCTCTATCTGCTGGAACACGGGATCCATCTGCGCCCATGATCGTCCCCTCCATCGACATCCAGGACGGCCGCACCGTCCAACTGGTGGAAGGCCGCGAACTCGCCCTCGAGGCCGGCGACCCGCTGGCGGTGGCCGAGCGGCTGGCGCTCGCCGGCGAACTGGCGGTGATCGACCTCGATGCCGCCATGGGCCGGGGCAGCAACCGCGCCCTCATCGAGCGGCTGGTGGCACGCTTCGACTGCCGCGTGGGCGGCGGCATCCGCGACTATGAGACGGCGGTGCGCTGGCTCGATGCCGGGGCGGTGAAGATCATCCTCGGTACCGCCGCCCGCCCCGAGCTGCTGCGGCGCCTGCCGCGGGCGCGGCTGATGGCGGCGGTGGATGCCCGGGCCGGCGAGGTGGTGGTGGAGGGCTGGCAGCGCGGTACCGGCGCGCGGCTGCTGGAGCGCATCCGCGAACTCAGGCCCTATGTGGGCGGCTTTCTGGTCACCTTTGTCGAGCGCGAGGGCCATATGGGCGGCACCGACCTCGAGCTCGCGCGGGCGGTGGTGGAGGCGGCGGGCGATGTGCCGGTGACCATCGCCGGCGGCATCACCACCGCCGAGGAGGTGCGGCGGTTGGACGAGCTCGGTGCCGACGCCCAGGTGGGGATGGCCCTCTACACCGGCCGGCTGCACCTGGCCGATGCGCTGGCCGCGCCGCTGCGCACTGATCGGGCGGATGGGCTGTGGCCGACGGTGGTGGTGGACGTCCACGGCCGCGCTCTTGGGCTTGCCTACAGCAACCGCGAGTCGCTGCGCGCGGCGGTGGACGAGCGCCGCGGCATCTACTGGTCGCGCTCGCGCGGTGGTCTGTGGCGCAAGGGGGAGAGTTCCGGCGCGGTGCAGCGGCTGCTGCGGGTGGAGCTGGACTGCGACCGCGATACGCTGTGCTTCACGGTAGCGCAGGAGGAGCCCGGCTTCTGCCATCTCGGGCGCTGGCGCTGCTTCGGTGAGGACCGCGGGCTGCCGCGGCTCGAGCGGGTGCTGCGCGAACGGCGCCGGCAGGCCCCCGAGGGCTCCTACACCCGCCGGCTGTTCGCCGATCCCGAGCTGCTCGCGGCCAAGCTGCGGGAGGAGGCGGACGAGCTCGCCCGCGCCCAAAGCCGCGAGGAGGTGATCTGGGAGGCAGCGGACGTGCTCTATTTTACCCTCGCCAAGCTGGCCGCCCACGACGTCAGCCTGGCCGAGGTGGCGCGTCATCTGGACCTGCGCGGCCGCCGCATCACCCGACGCGGCTGACCGGCCCGCCTGCGGCCGGACGGGGCCGAGCATCACGCCCTCGAACCGGGCGCATTCCGTGGCCAGCCGATAGCACCGTGCGGCGCCGCGCTGATCACGGGATCGTCTGCCCCGACACCCCTTGGAGCCTGTGCGGCGATCCGGGCGGCGAAGGCCAGGGAGCCGCGCGAGCGTCTCTCGGGCGTGCGCCCCTCCTGCGCGCTCGGGCAGCCTAGAGGCACTTGAAATATTCGAACGGCTCGCGGCAGCTGCGACAGCGCCACAGCGCCTTGCAGGGGGTGGAGCCGAACTCCGAGACCTTGGCGGTGTCGGTGGAGCCGCAGCGGGGGCAGGCCACCTCGGGATCGCGCGCGAACAGCGCCCCGCGGCGCTCGCCCGGGGCCGGTGGGGCGATGCCGGCCGCCTTGAGCTTGCGCCGGCCCTCTTCGGTGATCCAGTCGGTGGTCCAGGGCGGCGACAGCACCGTCTCGATGCGGGCCTCGGCAAAGCCGGCGGCGTCGAGGGCGCGGCGGATCTCGAACTCGATCAGGGCAGTCGCGGGACAGCCGCTGTAGGTGGGGGTAATGCGCACCACCGGCACCCCCGCCTCATCCCGCACCACCTCCCGTACGATGCCGAGGTCCACCACCGAGAGCTGCGGGATCTCGGGGTCTTGCACCTGCGTCAGCACCGCGCGGATGCGTTCGAGCTCCGGATCGCGCACCTCGACGCCCACGGCCCTTCTCCCCGACTACCACCTCAGGCCGGGATAGGCCCGCTGGAGGAACTGCAGCTCCGAGAGGATGTGGCCGAGATGTTCGCTGTGCATGCGGCCGTCCTTGCCGCCGGTGGGCATCCAGCCGTCGGCCGGACGCTCGAGGGTGGCCTCGCGCAACACCGCCTCCACCTTCTGCTGCCACGCCGGCTTGAGGGCGGCGAGATCGGGACCGATGCCCTCGGCCGCCATGGCCTGATCCACCTCATCCGGGGTGAACAGCTCGCCGGTGTAGAGCCACAGATCCTCGATGGCGCGCTGCATCCGCCGGTGGCTTTCCTCGGTGCCGTCGCCCAGGCGGATCACCCACTCGCCGCTGTGGCGCACATGGTAGCGCACCTCCTTGAGCGCCTTCTCGGCGATCTCGGCCAGCCGCTGGTCCTTCGAGCGCACCAGCCAGCCGTAGAGCTGCTCGTTGAAGGCGCTCATCAGGAACAGCCGCGCCATGGTGTGGGCGAAGTCGCCGTTGGGCTGCTGCACCATGAGGGCGCAGCGGAAGTCGAGGACGTCGCGGGTATAGGCGAGCTGGTCCTCATCCCGGCCCTTGCCCTCGATCTCGCCGGCATAGCTCAGGAACATCCGCGCCTGGCCGATGTAGTCGAGCGCGATGTTGGCGAGCGCCATCTCCTCCTCGAGCTCGGGCGCCCAGCCGAGCAGTTCGCACAGCCGCTGGCCGAGGATCAGCGCATTGTCGCCCAGCCGGAGCACATATTCGAACAACACCTCGCGGGTTTCCATGGCATCCCCTCCCCGCTCACATGTTCTTCACATCGGGCGGGATGTTGTAGTGGCTCGGATGACGGTATTCCTTCTCCAGGGGCTCGAAGAAGGCGTCCTTGTCCTCCGGCCGCGAGGCGGTGATGGCCGAGGCCGGCACCACCCAGATGCTGGTGCCCTCGCCGCGCCGACAGTAGAGGTCGCGGGCGAGCTCCAGCGCCATCTCGGGATCGGGCGCATGCAGGCTGCCCACATGGCGGTGGGCGACGCCATTGCGCGGACGGATGAACACTTCGTAGAGCGGCCAGCCCTTCATGGTCCCTCTCCCCGACGTCAGGCGGCTTCGGACTGCTGGCGACGGCGGCGCTTTTCGGCATAGGCCAGGGCCGCCTCCCGCACCCAGCGCCCCTCCTCCCAGGCGCGCCGGCGCTGCTCCATGCGCTGGCGGTTGCACGGGCCATCGCCCTTGATCACCCGCCAGAACTCGTCCCACGGCACCTCGCCGAAGTCATAGTGGCCGCGCTCGGGATTCCACTTGAGATGGGGATCGGGGATCTTGAGCCCGAGCCGCTCCGCCTGCGGCACCACCGCATCGACGAACTTCTGCCGCAGCTCGTCGTTGGTAAAACGCTTGATCTTCCACTTCATGCTCTGGGCGGTGTGCCAGGAGTCCTTGTCCGGCGGGCCGAACATCATCAGCACCGGCCACCACCAGCGATTGAGGGCATCCTGCAGCATCCGCCGCTGCTCGGGACTGCCCTCCGCCAGCGCCAAGCACAGCTCATAGCCCTGCCGCTGGTGGAAGCTCTCCTCCTTGCAGATGCGGATCATGGCCCGGGCGTAGGGGCCGTAGGAACAGCGCTGGAGCGGCACCTGGTTCATGATGGCCGCGCCATCCACCAGCCAGCCGATGATGCCGATATCGGCCCAAGTGAGGGTGGGATAGTTGAAGATGGAAGAGTATTTGGCCTTGCCCGCTAAGAGCTGCTCGTAGAGCTCCTCGCGGGTCACCCCCAGCGTCTCGCAGGCCGAATAGAGATACAGGCCATGCCCCGCCTCGTCCTGGATCTTGGCCAAAAGAATCGCCTTACGCCGCAGCGTGGGCGCCCGGGTGACCCAATTGCCCTCCGGCAGCATGCCGACGATTTCGGAATGGGCATGCTGGCTGATCTGGCGAATGAGCGTCCGGCGATAGCCCTCCGGCATCCAGTCGGTGGGCTCGATGCGGATCTCTTCGTCGATCTTGCGCTGGAACGCCGCCTCGAGGCGCGCCTCCTCCTCGCTCTTGGGCGCCTCGGGCTTCTCCCCCTTGGGGACCAGATCGAGACCCTGCGTGTACATCACACCCTCCCCATCACGCCCGCACCCTGCGGACGGGCGAAATATGATACAAAATTGATCTCGATTCAATCCGATTCTGTATCACGTTCGCCCGGCAAGCGCTGCGGACCCCGCAGCCGCGGGGGCGGCGGCGATGCGACACGGGGTCGCACCTGCGGCGGATCGCGCCCCACCAACAGGTCCGGATGGGCCGGATCCGGCCGCACATAGCAGCTCACCTCGGCAAGGGTGCGATAGCACCAGCGGGGTGTGCCGGCGGGCTCCACCGTCACCGCGGCGGCCGCCAGCAGCAGCCCGAGCGGGACGAGTCGGACCATGGCCGCACCTCCCAGGCGCGCTCCGCCGCGAGCCTGACACGGAGATGCTGCCAGCAGGTTAATGCGGGGATTCAGCCGCGGCAGGCGGCCGCGCGGGCGCGCGCCACCCGGCCCGCGGGCGGGTGATGGAGGCGGCGGCTGATCCAGTGGGCGGTGGCCACCAGCGCCTCAAGATCGACGCCGGTGGCAATCCCGCAGCCCTCCAGCATGTAGACCAGATCCTCGGTGGCGAGATTGCCCGAGGCGCCGGGGGCGTAGGGACAGCCGCCGAGCCCGCCGACCGCGGCATCGAAGATGCGGATGCCGCATTCGAGCCCGGCGAGCACATTGGCCAGGGCCTGGCCGTAGGTGTCGTGGAGGTGGAGGGCCAGGGCCTCGAGCGGCAGATGATCGGCGCAGGCCCGCACCACCTGGACGATCCGCCGCGGCGTGCCGACACCGATGGTATCGCCCAGCGAGACCTCCTCACAGCCCATGGCATGGAGGGCGGAGGCCACCTCCACCACCCGCCGCAGCGGCACCTCCCCCTCATAGGGGCAGCCGGCGATGCAGGAGACATAGCCGCGCACCCGCAGACCCATCTCCCGCGCGGCCGCCACCAGCTCGCGGAAGCGCGCGAGGCTGTCCTCGATGGAGGCGTTGATGTTGCGGCGGGAGAAGGCGTCGGAGGCAGCGCCGAAGACCGCGATCTCGCCGACCCCCACCTCGACCGCGCGGGCAAGCCCGCGGGCGTTGGGCACCAGCGCCGAAAGCCGCACCCCGGCGAGCTCCTCAAGGCCCGCAAGCCGGCGAAAGAGCTCGTCGGATGCCGCCATCTGCGGCACCCATCGGGGCGAGACGAACGCCCCCGCCTCGATCCGCCTGAGACCCGCGGCCGCAAGCCGGCGCACCAGCTCCAGCCGATCCTCGAGCGCAAGCGGCGTGGGCTCGTTCTGCAACCCATCGCGCGGTCCCACCTCGACGATGGTCACCCGTGCCGGCAGATCCGCCAGGGGATCGGCGATCATGTCTCATCCTCCGCCGCCGGGGCGAATTCCACCAGCACCTGCCCCTCCTGCACCTGCTCGCCCGGCGCCACCCGCACCCGGGCGATACGGCCATCGTGGGGTGCCTCGAGCCGCTGTTCCATCTTCATGGCCTCGATCACCACCAGCGTCTCGCCGCGCCGCACCCGCGCACCGGCTTCGGCCATCACCGCCACCACCCGCCCCGGCAGCGGTGCCGTGAGCAGGCGCTCGCCGGCCGCCTCCTCGCCCGCGCGCAAAAGCCCGTCGAACCAGGCAAGGCGCAGCCGCTCGCCCGCCACATCCACTTCCACCGCCTCCTCATCAACCCAGGCGAGGGCCGTGTGCACCACGCCCTCCTCATCCTCCAGCAGCAGGCGCGCACCTTCAAGGCGGGGCCGTCCCCGCGCCAGGGTTTCCTCCCCAACGGCATCCGCCTTGAGGATGCGCCAGACCCCGTCGCCCTCGGCCAGGGCGGTGAGGGCCAGCACCCGCCCATCGCAGGCGAAGGTGAGATGCTGGCGGGCGGGCAGGCCCGGCT
>WFXL01000075.1 GCA_015490605.1 Rhodospirillales bacterium | reverse complement strand
CGCCTCACGAAAGCCCGGCACCACCGCCACCGCCCGCCACAGATCGGCCAGCAGCGTCCCGCGGCCGGGTCCCAGCTCCACCAGGCGGATCTGCGGCGGCGCGCCCAGGGCCTGCCAGTGGGCGGCGAGCGCAAGGCCTACGAGCTCGCCGAACACCTGTGAGATCTCCGGGGCGGTGGTGAAGTCGCCGCCGGCACCGATGGTGGCCTCGCGCTCATAATAGCCATGGTCCCGGTGCGCGGCGCACAGCGCCATGAAACGGCCTATATCCAGCGGGCCGTGAAGGCGGATGAGCTCGCGCAGCAGTGCCGCAAGGCCAGAGCTCACCGCGCCCCCCGCAGCCGCAGCAGCAGCCACAGACCGGCCAGCACCAGCGGCAGCGACAGCAGCTGGCCCATGGTGATGAAGCCCAGGAGATAGCCCAGCTGCGGATCCGGCTCGCGGAAGAATTCTACAAAGATGCGCGCAAGCCCGTAGCCCAGCAGGAACACGCCGGACAGGAGCCCGCGGTTGCGGGACTCGTCGATGCGCCAGGCGAGTGCCTGGAGGATGGCGAACAGCAGCAGCCCCTCAAGCGCGGCCTCATAGAGCTGACTCGGATGGCGGGGGACATCACCGGCGTTGGGAAAGATCACCGCCCAGGGCACGTCGGTGGGCCGCCCCCAGAGCTCGGCATTGATGAAATTGGCCACACGCCCGAAGAACAGCCCCAGGGGGGCGACCGCCGCGGCCAGATCGAACACTTCGAGGGCCGGGACCTTCCACTTGCGGGCGGCCCACAGGGCCGCCACCAGCACGCCCAGCAGGCCGCCGTGGAACGACATGCCGCCCTTCCAAACCGCTACGATCTCGAGCGGATTGGCGAGATAATAGGGCAGATTGTAGAACAGCACATAGCCCAGCCGGCCGCCGATCACCACCCCGAGAGTGGCATAGAACAGGAAGTCGTCTACGAACTCCGGCGTCAGCGACCAGCCCGGGCGGCGCACGAGGCGCTTGGCCAGAAGCCAGCCCAGCACCAGCCCGGCGAGATAGGCCAGCGCGTACCAGCGGATCGCCAGCGGCCCCAGCTCGATGGCCACCGGATCGAAGGCCGGAAAGGGAATGGCGAAAAGGGGCACGGCGCTCTCCCCGACGCGGCGCGCGACCGCCTGCCCATCTGGCGGCTGCAACCTGTGGCGACAAGGCCGCCATCCGCCCGGGGCTCGACGCCACGCGGGCGGCGGGTCACACTGGCGGCGTCCCTGGGGGGAGGACCGTCATGCTGCGGCCCAATGCGATGAAGGCGCGGCTTGCCGCCGGCGAGCGGCTGGTGGGCATGTGGGTGCAGTCGGGCTCGCCGGTGGCCGCCGAGATCGCCGCCCGCGCCGGCTTCGATGTGGTGCTGATCGACCTGGAGCATGGCCATGGCGATCTCGACCAGCTGGTGCACATGATCCGGGCGGTGCAGACCACGCCCGCCACCGCCATGGTGCGGGTGCCGGGCAAGGATCCCTTCATCCTCGGGCGGGTGCTGGATGCCGGTGCCGAGGCGGTGCTGGTGCCGCTGGTGGAGGATGCGCGCGAGGCCGCCCGGGTGGCCGCCTTCTGCCGCTATCCGCCGCGGGGGGTGCGCGGCTACGCCTGGCCGGTGATCCGCCAGAGCGGCTATGGCCTCTATCCGGAGCGCTTTGCCCGCGCCGATGAGGAGCTGGTGGTGGCGGTCCAGATCGAGACCCGGGGTGCTGTCGCCGAGGCGGCGGCCATCGCCGCCCTCGCCGACATCGACCTGGTGTTCCTGGGGCCCATGGATCTGGCCGGAAGCCTCGGCCATCCCGGCGATCCCGCCCACCGCGAGGTGACGCAACTGATCCGCACGGTGGAGCGGGAGGTGCTGGATAGCGGAACACCCCTCGGCACCATCCCCCGGCCCGACGCCGATGCCGCGACCCTGTTCGCGCGAGGCTATCGTTTCGTGGTGGCGGCGAGCGATGTGGTGTTGCTGGCGACAGGCGCACGCCAGATCCGCGAGCAGCTGCAGCCGGCGCTGGGCGGCGGAAACGGGGCATGAGCCAGGAAGCTGCGCAACCGGGGCTTGCGCCCATCTGGGATGCCCACAGCTGCGTGCCGCTTCACCCCGACTTCGACCTCGGGGCGCTGGCACGCCACCACCGGGCCGGCTGCCGTTTTGTTTCCATCAATGTGGGCATGGACCTCAATCCGCCGGAACAGATCTTCCAGGTGCTGGCAAGCTTCCGCCGCCAGCTCAGGGCCCGGGCCGATCTGTTCGTGCCGGCGGCCACCGCGGCGGATGTGGCGCGGGCGGTGCGGCAGGCGAAGCTCGCGGTGGCCTTCGACCTCGAGGGCGGGCGGGTGCTGGGCGGGCGGCCGGAGATGGTGTTCCTGTTGCGCGACCTGGGCGTCCGCCAGATCCACCTGGCCTACAACCGCAACAATGAGCTCGGCGGCGGCTGCTATGATGTGGACATTCCGCTGAGCCCGCGCGGGCGCGCGGTGGTGAGGGCGGTCTATGAGGCCGGGCTGTTCATGGACCTCTCCCATACTGGCCGCCGCACCAGCCTCGACATCCTCGATCTCGCCCTCGGGCCGGTGGTGTTCAGCCACGCCAATCCGCGCGCCCTCAAGGATGACCCGCGCAATGTGGAGGACGAGCGCATCCGCCTGTGTGCCGAGAGCGGCGGTGTCTTCTGTGTCACCGGCGTGGGCCGCTTTCTGCCGGACCCGGAGGCTTCGGCCGGCGCCATCTGCGATGCCATCGACCATGTGGTGGCGCTGGTGGGCGTGGACCATGTGGGGCTGTCGCTGGACTATGAATATCCGGCGGATGGTCTCGACGACTCGCCGCCGGCCTTCCGCCCGGGCCTCGCCTTCGAGCGCGACTTCTGGTGGCCGCCGGCCTTCGGCTATGGCGGCGGGATCCGCGGTATCCGCATCGCTCCACCGGAACGGCTGCCGGCGATTGCCGCCGAACTCACCCGCCGCGGCTACCGGGCCTCGGAGGTGGCGGCCATCCTCGGCGGCAACATGCAGCGGCTTGCCGCCCGCCTGTGGCCGCGCTGACCATACCCGGAGGCAGACCCCATCGCGGTGGGGCTGGTCCTCGGCCTGCATCGCCCGTCCCCGTTAACCCCTCCTTTACCTTGGCGCTTGCGCAGGCCGAGGACCAGCCCCACCGCGATGGGGTCTGCCTCCGGGTATGGTCAGCGCGGCCACAGGCGGGCGGCAAGCCGCTGCATGTTGCCGCCGAGG
>WFXL01000074.1 GCA_015490605.1 Rhodospirillales bacterium | reverse complement strand
GGAGGGGGTGGAGATGGTGATGCCGGGTGACAATGTCACCCTGGAGGTGGAGCTGATCGCCCCCATCGCCATGGAGGAAGGCCTGCGCTTTGCCATCCGCGAAGGCGGCCGCACCGTCGGCGCCGGCGTCGTCACCAAGATCATCGAGTGACCCCCTTGCCAGGGCGGCGGGACCGGCGTATGTGAAGGGCCGGTCCGACGCGGGCGGGGTCGGGCCCGGGCGCGCGTCGCCAGTTCGATGCGTGGCCGTGGGTGCAGGAGTGTAGCTCAATTGGCAGAGCACCGGTCTCCAAAACCGGGGGTTGGGGGTTCGAGTCCCTCCACTCCTGCCATTTCCCACCCCTGACGCCACCACGGAACGAAGGTCCATGGCCAAGACGTCGCCGGCCCAGTTCGTGCGCGAGGTGCGCCAGGAGTTGGCCAAGGTCACCTGGCCCTCGCGGCAGGAGGTGCTGACCGCCACCCTCGGCGTGATCGCCATGTCCGGCCTGATGGCGCTGTTCTTTTTCGTGGTGGACACCCTCATCGCCTGGACGGTGCAATGGCTGCTGGGGCTCGGGGGCTGATGGCGCAGGACGGCAGCGCCCGCTGGTACATCGTCCACGTGTACTCGGGCTTCGAGAAGAAGGCCGCCGATGCGATCCGCGAGCTCGCGGCGCAGAAGGGGCTCGCGCATCTCATCGAGGAGGTGCTGGTTCCCACCGAGCGGGCCATCGAGGTCAAGCGCGGCCAGCGCAAGGACGTGGAGCGCAAGCTGTTCCCCGGCTATGTGCTGGTGCGCATGGTGCTCAATGACGACACCTGGTCGCTGGTGAAGAACGCCCCCAAGGTGACGGGCTTTCTCGGACCCGGCGGCCGCCCCACGCCGATTCCCGATACCGAGGCCGAGCGCATCCGCGAACAGATGCAGCGCGGCGCCGAGGCGCCCCGGCCGGCGATCGAGTTCCTCCCGGGCGATCGGGTGCGGGTCAAGGAGGGGCCCTTTGCCACCTTCGAGGGGGTGGTGGAGGAGGTGGACGAGGCCAAGGGCCGGGTGAAGGTGTCGGTGTCCATCTTCGGGCGTTCGACACCGGTGGAGCTGGAGTACGACCAGCTGGAGCGGGTCTAGCGTCCGGCTGGGCGCGTTGCGGGAGCGTCCCCGCGGGGGGATGCGCAGGGACCGCAGGAGAGGGAGCATGAAGAAGGTCGTCGGGTACATCCGACTGCAGGTGCCGGCGGGCAAGGCGACGCCGTCCCCGCCGATCGGGCCGGCGCTGGGCCAGCGCGGGCTCAACATCATGGAATTCTGCAAGAAGTTCAACGCCGAAACCCAGAACCTCGAGCCCGGAACACCGATCCCGGTGATCATCACGGTCTATTCCGACCGGAGCTTCACCTTCGTCACCAAGATGCCGCCCGTCTCCTGGTACCTCATGAAGGCGGCGGGCATCGAGAAGGGCTCGCAGGAGCCCGGCCGCGGCGCGCCGGTGGGCAAGGTCACCTTGGCCCAGGTGCGCGAGATCGCCGAGGCCAAGCTCAAGGACCTGAATACGGATGATGTCGAGGCGGCCATGCGGACGGTGATGGGGTCGGCGCGCTCCATGGGCATCGAGGTGGTGGAGTGAGGCCATGGCCAAGCGAGGCAAGCGCATCCGCCAGCTCTACGAGATGATCGATCGCAGCCGCGCCTATCCCCTCGAGGAGGCGCTGGAGCTGGCCAAGAAGACCGCCACCGCCAAGTTCGACGAGACCATTGAGCTTGCCATCAATCTCAATGTCGACCCGCGCCATGCCGATCAGATGGTGCGGGGGATGGTGGTGCTGCCCCATGGCACCGGCCGGCCGGTGCGGGTGGCGGTGTTCGCTCGCGGTGACAAGGCCGAGGAGGCCCGGGCCGCGGGTGCCGACATCGTCGGCGCGGAGGATCTGGCCGAGCGCATCCAGCAGGGTGAGATCGACTTCGACCGCTGCATCGCCACCCCCGACATGATGCCCATCGTCGGCCGGCTGGGGCGCATCCTCGGCCCCCGGGGGCTCATGCCCAACCCCAAGCTGGGCACCGTCACTCCCAATGTGGCCGAGGCGGTGAAGGCGGCCAAGGCGGGCCAGGTGCAGTTCCGGGTGGAGAAGGCCGGCATCATCCATGCCGGCATCGGCAAGGCCAGCTTCCCGACCGAACATCTGGCGGCCAATGCGCGGGCGCTGGCGGACGCGCTGGTCAAGGCCAAGCCGGCGGCGGTCAAGGGGGCGTACATGAAGCGGGCGCATGTGAGCGCCACCATGGGGCCGGGGATCGAGGTCCAGGTCCCCACGCTGGTGGGTTGAGGAGCCGGCCCACCCCTTGCGGCGAGGCGGATCGTGTCCATATGTGAGGGTTCATCGGAGGGCATGGTGACGCCGCGGACCGCCGCGAGCCGGCGGCGGGCGCTGGCGCATGCCGTGATGGCCGGGTGCGCGGACGCCGCGGGGGCGGGCGAGCGATAGGAGGCATTCCGTGCTGCGGGCGGAGAAGACCAGGGTCGTCGAGGACCTGCACCGCGTCTTCGCCGAGGCCGCGGTGGTGGTGGTGACCCACTACCAGGGGCTGACGGTGGCGGAGTCGTCGGAGCTGCGGCGCCGGCTGCGGGAAGCCGGCGGGCGCTTTCGCGTGGTGAAGAACCGCCTTGCCAAGCGCGCGCTGGCGGGGACCCCCTATGAGGGGATCGCCGACATGCTGCGCGGCCCCACGGCGCTGGCCTGGTCGCAGGATCCGGTGGCGGCGCCCAAGGTGGTGGTGGAGTTCGGCAAGGAGAACGAGAAGCTCGTGGTGGTGGGCGGCGCGCTCGAGGGCCGCGTGCTGGACGCCGCGGCGGTGGCCGAGCTTGCGCGCCTGCCCTCGCTCGACGAGCTGCGGGCGAAGATCGTCAGCCTGCTGCAGACGCCAGCCAGCCGCCTGGTGGGCGTGCTGCAGGCGCCGGCCGGACAGCTCGCGCGGGTGCTCAAGGCGCGCGCCGAGCAGGAGCAGGCAGGCTGAGCGGGGCCAATCCGGTTCATCGAGATGGAAGCGGGAGAAGGCGAGATGGCCAATCTGGAGCAGCTGGTGGAAGATCTGTCGAAGCTCACCGTCCTCGAGGCGGCCGAGCTCGCCAAGATGCTGGAGGAGAAGTGGGGCGTGTCGGCGGCCGCACCGGTGGCGGTGGCGGCGGTGCCGGGTGCGGCGGCCGGGGCGGCCGAGGCGGCCGCGGCCGAGAAGACCGAGTTCGACGTGATCCTCGCCGCCGTGGGCGACAAGAAGATCAACGTCATCAAGGAGGTGCGCGCCATCACCGGCCTCGGCCTCAAGGAGGCCAAGGAGCTGGTGGAGAGCGCCCCCAAGCCGGTCAAGGAAGGCGTCTCCAAGGAGGAGGCGGAGAAGATCAAGCAGCAGCTCGAGGCGGCCGGCGCCACCGTGGAGCTCAAGTAACGGGCGCCGCAGCCGGCATGTCCGCGGGTCGCGCGACTCGCGGCCTTCCATCTCCCCTCCGCCGCGGCCGGGCGGCGGAGCCGGAGGAGGACCGACCGACGCGACGGCGGACCGGACGTCCGGGCTGGGACGTCCGGCTCGCCGTGTCGGCAGACCAGTGACCGTGGCACGGCAGGGTCCCCGGCCCCGGGCCAGGTCAGGAGACTTCGCGAGCGATGGCCGAATACACCGCCAAGAAGCGCATCCGCAAGAGCTTCGGGCGCATCCCCGAGATCGTGTCGATGCCGAACCTCATCGAGGTTCAGCGTCGCTCCTACGACCGCTTCCTGCAGCGCGCCGTCCCCCACGACCAGCGCGAGCGGGTGGGGCTGCAGGAGGTGTTCAAGTCGGTCTTCCCCATCCGCGACTTCAACGACCGCGCGGCCCTCGACTTCCTCCGCTATGAGCTCGAGGACCCCAAGTATGACGTCGAAGAGTGCCTCCAGCGGGGTCTCACCTATGCCGCGCCGCTGCGGGTCACCCTGCGGCTGATCGTGTGGGACGTGGACGAGGACACCGGCACCCGCAGCGTGCGCGACATCAAGGAACAGGACGTCTACATGGGGGACATCCCCCTGATGACGGACAATGGCACCTTCGTCATCAACGGCACCGAGCGGGTGATCGTCTCGCAGATGCACCGCTCGCCGGGGGTGTTCTTCGACCACGACCGCGGGAAGACCCACAGTTCCGGCAAGCTGCTCTATTCGGCCCGGGTGATTCCCTATCGCGGCTCGTGGCTCGACTTCGAGTTCGACGCCAAGGACCTGATCTACGCCCGCATCGACCGCAAGCGCAAGATTCCGGTCACCACCCTGCTCATGGCCCTCGGGCTCGACCCCGAGGAGATTCTGCTCACCTACTATGACGAGATCGTCTTCCGCCGGAGCGGCGAGGGCTGGCGCATGCCCTTCCGCCCGGAGCGGCTGCAGGGGGTGAAGCTGTCCTTCGATCTGGTGGACGCCGAGACCGGCGAGACCCTGGCGGAGGCCGGCACCAAGCTCACCCCGCGGATGGTGCGGCGGCTGCGCGAGCGCGGTGTGAAGGAGCTGTTCGTCAGCGCCGAGGAGCTGGTGGGGCGCTTTGTTGCCCGCGACGTGATCAATGAGGAGACCGGGCTGGTCTATGTGGAGGCGGGCGACGAGCTCACCGGCCCGGCGCTGGAGCGGCTGGCGGAGGCGGGGGTCGAGGAGCTGCCCATCCTCGACATCGACTACATCCACACCCACCCGTACATCCGCAACACGCTGGCGCTGGACAAGTGCCGCTCGCGCGAGGATGCGCTGTTGGAAATCTACCGGGTGCTGCGCCCGGGCGAGCCGCCCACCCTCGAGACGGCGGAGCAGCTGTTCCACGGCCTGTTCTTCGACCCCGAGCGCTTCGACCTGTCGCCGGTGGGCCGGGTCAAGCTCAACATGCGCCTGGGTATCGAGGGCGTGCCCGACAGCGAGCGGGTGCTGCGCACCGAGGACATCGTCGAGACCGTGCGGCGGCTCATCGAGGTCAAGGACGGGCGCGACCAGATCGACGACATCGACCATCTGGGCAACCGCCGGGTGCGCTCGGTGGGCGAGCTCATGGAAAACCAGTTCCGCATCGGCCTTCTGCGGATGGAGCGGGCGGTCAAGGAGCGCATGAGCGCGGTCGAGATCGACGCCGCCATGCCCAATGACCTCATCAACGCCAAGCCGGTGGCGGCGGCGGTGCGGGAGTTCTTCGGCAGCTCGCAGCTGTCCCAGTTCATGGACCAGACCAACCCGCTGGCCGAGATCACCCACAAGCGCCGCCTCTCGGCGCTGGGGCCGGGCGGGCTCACCCGCGAGCGCGCCGGCTTCGAGGTGCGCGACGTCCACCCCACCCACTACGGCCGCATCTGCCCCATCGAGACGCCGGAAGGGCCCAACATCGGCCTCATCAACAGTCTCGCCCCCTACGCCCGCATCAACAAGTACGGCTTCATCGAGACCCCCTACCGGCGGGTGGTGGACGGCCGGGTGACGGATGAGGTGGTGTATCTC
>WFXL01000073.1 GCA_015490605.1 Rhodospirillales bacterium | reverse complement strand
TAGTAGGACCAGCCCTTCTCTTCATAGTACTTGATCGCACCCGGATGGATCGGCGCCGACAGGCCGGCGGTGGTCATCTCCTCCGGCTTGAGATTGGCGAAGGCCGGATGGAGCTTCTTGAAGCGCTCGAAGTTGTCGAACACCGCCTTGACCACGGTGTAGACCACCTCCTCCGGCTGCCAGGCGGCGGTCACGAAGGTGGCACGTACGCCGAAGGTGCGCACGTCGTTGGGATTGCCGCGATACATGCCGCCCGGCACGGTGGCCCAGGAATAGTAGGGGTTGGCTTCCACCAGCTTCGCGATCTCGGGCCCCTCCACCGGCACGATCACCGCATCACACAGGGTGGTGGCCTCCTGGATGGAGCCGTTGGGATGGCCGACGGTGAAGACGATGGCGTCCACCTTGTTGTCGCACAGGGCCTGGGCCTGCTCAGCCGACTTCAGCTCCGAGGCCAGGGCGAAGTCATCCATGGTCCAGCCCAGCGCCTTCATCACCACCTCCATGGTGCCGCGCTGGCCGGAGCCGGGGTTGCCCACGTTCACCCGCTTGCCCTTGAGGTCATAGAAGGTCTTGATGCCGGAATCGGCCCGGGCGACCACGGTGAAGGGCTCGGGATGGACCGAGAAGACCGCCCGAAGCTCCTTGAACGGCCCCTTGTCGGCGAACTTGGAGGTGCCGTTGTAGGCATGGTACTGCCAGTCGGACTGGGCCACGCCGAAGTCCATCTCCTTCTGGCGGATGGCGTTGATGTTGGCGATCGACCCGCCGGTGGACGGAGCCGTGCACTTGATGCCGGCATCCATGCGGTTGACCAGCTTACAGATGGACTGGCCCACCACATAGTAGACGCCCGTCTGACCACCGGTGCCGATGGTGATGAACCTCTCCTGGGCGGCAGCCGTGCCGGCAAGCGCAAAGCTGCCGACAAGCGCCGCCAGGGTGGCGTTGCGGACGAGTGTGCGTCGCAGCATGGAGTCCCTCCCCAAGGTTCGGCTCGAGACGGGCTCATCAGACACGCGCCTGTCCGGGAGGTCAACCGTCCACACCCGGGTGCAGCGCCATACATCGCCATGCGCACGCCCCTCGGTGAGGCCTGGTCGGGCGATGCCCCGCGGGGCTTGCGCGCCCGAACCCTGCGCCCTAAATCAGGCGCGCCGCCCGCGGCGGTGCGGGAGTAGCTCAGGGGTAGAGCACAACCTTGCCAAGGTTGGGGTCGCGGGTTCGAATCCCGTCTCCCGCTCCAGCAATCCCAGCACTTCGCGGCGATCCGACGAGCGGTCGCGATATCGCCGTCTGACACATAATCAAACACCGCCGCCGCGACGAGCGCGCGCAGCCTTCCTCGTCGCTGCCGTCCACCAGCCGCACCCGCCGTTTGAGCACCGCCGCCAGCAGTGGGCATCATCCCGGTCCGGCCGCGGAGAACCCGAGGCCACCCCCATCGCCTGCCGCATCGCCCCAATCACGCAGAGCGATGAGGCGACGGCCTGGCGGCTGGGCCGGTCGCGTTGACAGCTCCCGGGCGGCGGGCCATCTCGGCCCTGCCCCGATGGCGAGCCAGGAGGAGCAGGCGGTGGACCCACGCGAGATCGCCCGCATCGTCGACGAGGCCTGGGAGCAGCGCGAGCGGATCGGCCCCGAGACCCGGGGACCGGTGCGGAATGCGGTGGAGGCGGCCCTGGCGGGGCTCGATGCCGGCACGTTCCGCGTCGCCGAGAAGATCGAGGGCCGCTGGGTCGTCCACCAGTGGCTCAAGAAGGCGGTGCTGCTGTCCTTCCGCCTGCGCGAGATGACCCCCATGGAGGGCGGTCCCGCCGGCAGCTGCTGGTGGGACAAGGTGCCGCCCAAGTTCGCCGGCTGGGACCAAGCGCGCTTTCGCGCCGCCGGCTTCCGTGCGGTCCCGGGTGCCTTCGTGCGCCACTCCGCCTACATCGCCCCCGGCGTGGTGCTGATGCCCTGCTTCGTCAATGTCGGCGCCCGGGTGGAGACGGGCACCATGATCGACACCTGGGCCACCGTCGGCTCCTGCGCCCAGATCGGCCGCGACTGCCACATCTCCGGCGGCGTCGGCATCGGCGGCGTGCTCGAGCCGCTGCAGGCCCATCCGGTGATCATCGAGGACGGGGTGTTCATCGGCGCCCGCAGCGAGATCGCCGAAGGCGTGATCGTCGGCGAGGGCGCGGTGATCTCCATGGGCGTCTACATCGGTGCCTCCACCAAGATCATCGACCGCGAGACCGGCGAGATCTATCGCGGCCAGGTGCCCCCCTACAGCGTAGTGGTGCCGGGCACCCTCCCCGGCCGGCCGCTGGCCGACGGCCGCCCCGGCCCCAACCTCTACTGCGCGGTGATCGTCAAACGGGTGGACGCACGCACCCGCGCCAAGACCTCCATCAATGAGCTGCTGCGGGACTGAGGTGGCCGCCCCCATCGATCCGCTGGAGCTCGCGCGCGAGCTGCTGCGGCGCCCGAGCGTCACCCCCGATGATGGCGGCATCCTCGCGCTGCTGGCCGGGATGCTGGCGGAGGCCGGCTTTCATGTGGAGCGCCACCGCTTCCACACGCCGCATCCGGTGCCGGTGGACAATCTCTACGCCCGCCTCGGCCAGGGGGCGCCGGTGGTGGCCTTCTCGGGCCATGTGGATGTGGTGCCGCCCGGGGATGAGGCCGCCTGGACCCATCCCCCCTTCGCCGGTGTGGTGGCGGATGGTCATCTGTGGGGGCGCGGTGCCTGCGACATGAAAGGGGCGGTGGCCGCCATGGTGGCGGCTGCGCTGGCGCTGGCCCAAGCCGGCGGCCCGCCGCGCGGCACGCTGCTGCTGCTGCTCACCGCCGATGAGGAGGGACCGGCGCAGAACGGCACCCGGGCGCTGTTGGAACACCTGCGGCTTCGCGGCGAGCGCTTGGATATGGCGCTCGTGGGCGAGCCTACCTGTGTTGCGCGGCTGGGCGATACCATCAAGATCGGCCGCCGCGGCTCCATGAACTGCACCCTCGAGGTCCGGGGTCGGCTCGGCCATGTGGCTTATCCCGACGCGGCCGACAATGCCGCCCACCGAATCGTGCGCATGCTGGCACGATTGATCGAGCGGCCACTGGATCGGGGCACACCCCATTTCGCCCCCTCGAGCCTGCAGGTGACCAACATCGACATCGGCAATCCCACCCGCAATCTGGTGCCGGATCGGGCGAGGGCCGAGTTCAACATCCGCTTCAACGACCGCCACACGCCAGCACGGCTCGAACGGCGGCTGCGGCAGCGGCTGGCGGCGGTGGGCGGCAGCTTCGAGCTTCGCTGCGCGACCTCGGCGCTGCCCTTCCTGACCGAACCGGGTCCGTGGGTGGAGACGGTGGCCGCCGCCATCCGTGCCGAAACCGGCCTCGAGCCCGAGCTCTCCACCTCCGGCGGCACCTCGGATGCGCGCTTTTTCCGCGACCTGTGTCCGGTGGTGGAATTCGGCCTCGTGGGCGCCACCATCCATGCGGTGGACGAGCGCGTGGCGGCCGAGGACATCGGCCGGCTGGCCCGCATCTATCGGGCCATCCTCGCGCGCGCCTTCGGGGAGAGCTGATGCCCACCCGGGCCGAAATCGAACGGGCGCTCGTGGGAAGCTGGCTGCTGTTGCGGCAGGATCCGCGGGCGGTGGAACTGTTCGACTTTTCCGTCGAGGGCTTCTGGAAGAGCTTCTTCGCTGCGATTGTGGCGCTGCCCTTTTATGGCCTGCTGCTGGCCAACGAGCTGCTGCTGACCGCCCCACCGAGTCCGCTGCTGGCAGCAGCCCAGCGGCTTCTCGGCTACGGCCTCGACTGGTTCGCGTTCGCGCTCGCCGCGGCGTTTTTGCTGCGCATGCTCGGACTCGGGCGCCACTTCGTGCCGCTCGTGGTGATGGCCAACTGGGCGCTGGTGCTGCAGCTCGCCCTCATGGCCGCGGCGGTGGTGGTGAGCTTTGCCCTGCCCGATGTGCTCGATCCGCTGTTGCTGATGGCGGCGCTGGTGGCGGTGCTGTTCTACCGCTGGCTGGTGATGCGTCAGGCGTTCGAGGGCCAGGGCGGGCTCGCCTTCGGCTTCGTGGTGCTGGACGTGGTGTTGGGGATCCTGGTGGACCGCAGCGTGGCGCTACTTTTCGGCGTCAGCTGAACCCGTCGCCGGGATAGCACACCGCCACCAGATAGAGCCCCTCGGCCGGGGCGGTGGGACCGGCGGCACGGCGATCGCGCGCTTCCAGCACCTCCCGCACCCACGAGACCGGCCGGCGACCGCGGCCCACCTCCACCAGCGTGCCCACCATGTTGCGCACCTGGTGGTGGAGGAAGGAGCGGGCGGCGGCGTGCACCTCCACCACCTCCCCCACCCGGCGTACCCACAGCCGGTCGAGGGTCTTCACCGGCGAGCGCGCCTGGCACTCGGCCGCGCGGAAGCTGGTGAAGTCGTGGCGTCCCACCAGCAGCGCCGCCGCCTCCTGCATCCGCGCCACCGACAGGTGCGCCACCACGTGCCACACGCGCCCGCGCGCCAGCACCGGCGGGCCGCGGCGGTTGAGGATGCGGTAGACATAGCGGCGCTGGATGGCGGAGAAGCGGGCGTGGAAGTCGTCCGGCACTCGCCGCACCGCCAGCACCGCCACCGGGTGCGGGCGCACATGGGCGTTGATGGCCCCCATCACCCGCTCCACCGGATAAGCCCGCGGCAGGTCCACATGGGCCACCTGGCCGGTGGCATGGACGCCGGCATCGGTGCGGCCGGCGCCCACCACCTCGGTGCGTACGCCGGCAAAGGCCTCCACCGCCCGCTCCAGCACCTCCTGCACGCCGAGGCCATTGCGCTGGCGCTGCCAGCCGGCAAAGCCGAGGCCGTCATATTCCAGCAGCAATCGATAGCGCGGCATGACTCAGCCGAGCCGCTCGCCCACGGCGATGGCATAGCCCCGAAGGAAGGCCTCCACCTCCAGCACCCGCCGCCCGGGGCGGGCGAGGCGGGTGATGGCCAGGGCCCCCTCGCCGCAGGCCACCACCAGCGGCGGGCGGATCACCGTCCCCGGCTCCCCCTCGCCCGCCACCACCTCGGCCTCGTGCACCAGAAGCCGGGTGCCACGGTGGAAGCACCAGCTGCCGGGCCAGGGGTCGAAGGCGCGAATACGGCGCTCCAGCACCACCGCCGGAGCGGTGAAGTCGAGATGCCCCTCTTCCCGCCTGACCTTGGCGGCATAAGAGGCGCCCTCGGCCGGCTGCGGTTTGGGGCGGATGGTCCCCGCCGCATAGCCCTGCAGCACCTCCACCACATGCTCCGCCGCCAGCCGGGCGAGCCGGTCGTGGAGTTCGGGTGCGCGGATGCGCGCTGGCAGCGGCAGCGGATAGCGGGCGAGCAGGGGGCCGGTGTCGATGCCCTCGTCCATCACGAAAAAGGAGATGCCGCTTTCCCGATCGCCCGCCTCAATGGCCCGCTGGATCGGTGCTGCCCCGCGCCAGCGCGGCAGCAGCGAGGCGTGGATGTTGACGCAGCCGAGCCGGGGGGCGGTGAGGACCGCGGGCGGCAGGATCAGACCATAAGAAGCCACCAGCACGAGATCGGCCCCGAGCGCAGCGAGCTGCGCCTGTTCGGCCGGATCGCGCAGGCTCGTGGGCGTGCGCACGGGCCCGAGTCCCTTCTCTTCGGCCCAGCTCTGGACCGCGGTCGGGCGCAGGCGGTGGCCGCGGCCTGCGGGCCGCGGCGGCTGGGTGTAGACGGCGAGGATGGCGAAGTCCGGGGTCGTGCGCAGGCGCTCGAAGGCGGGCACGCCGAAGGCCCCGGTTCCCATGAGCACCAGCCGCAGCACGGCTCAGGCTCCAGCCGGCTCGGTCTTTTTCGCGCGCTGGCCGCGCTGGAGCTTGCGGTATTTGCGCAGCAGCAGGTTGCGCCGCACCGGCGTCAGATGGTCGATGAACAGCACCCCGTCGAGATGGTCGAGCTCGTGCTGGAGACAGCGGGCCAGCAGCCCCTCGGCCTCGAGCTCTCGGAGCGTGCCCTCGCGGTCGAGGTAGCGCAGCCGCACCGCCCTCGCCCGTTGCACCTCGCCGTAGATCTCCGGCAGGCTGAGACAGCCCTCCTCGGCCACCTCACACTCGTCCGAGCGCCAGATGATCTCCGGGTTCACCAGCTGCAGCGGCTCGTTCTTGTCCTCGCTCACATCCACCACCACCAGCCGCCGCGAGACCCCCACCTGGGGTGCGGCGAGGCCGATGCCGGGGGCGGCGTACATGGTCTCCAGCATATCATCCAGCAGCCGGCGCACCTCGTCGTCCACCGCCGCCACGGGCTCACAGCGGACCCGCAGCACCGGGTCCGGGTAGGTGCGGATGCGCAGCAGGGTCATGGCTCGTTCCGTTCCCTGAGGGGCCGGCGCGCCCGGAGCGCCGCCTCCAGCGTTCCCTCATCGAGATAATGCAGCTCGCCCCCCACCGGCACGCCGAGGGCAAGCCGGGTGGTGGTGACGGCAAGTGGCTCCAGCCGTTCTGCCAGATAATGCGCGGTGGTCTGGCCTTCCACCGTGGCCCCAAGCGCGAGGATCACCTCCCGCACCGCCTCCTCCCGCACCCGCTCCAGCAGCAGGTCGACCCCGAGCTCCTCCGGCCCCACCTCATCCAGCGCCGAGAGGGTGCCGCCCAGGACGAAATAGCGCCCGCGGAAGCTTCCGGCCCGCTCCAGCGCCCACAGATCCTCCACCCGCTCCACCACGCACAGCAGGGCGGGATCGCGTTCGGGATCGGCGCAGATGGCGCAGGGATCGCGCACGTCGAGATTGCGACAACGGCTGCAGCGCACCACCCGCTCGGCACAGGCGGCGAGCGCCTCCAAGAGCGGCTGCAGCAGGGTCTCGCGCCGTTCCAGCAGCGCCAGCGCCGCCCGCCTGGCCGAGCGCGGCCCCAGCCCCGGCAGCCGCTGCAGCAGCCGGATCAGCCGCTCGATCTCGACCCCGGCCATGGGCTCAGAAGGGCAGCTTCATCCCGGGCGGCAGCGGCAGGCCGCCGGTCAGCCGGCCCATCTCCTCCTGCAGCCGCGCCTCCAGCTTCTGCTTGGCATCGGCGGCGGCGGCCACGATCAGATCCTCCAGCACCTCTACCTCGTCGGGATTGATGAGGCTGCGGTCGATGGCAACCCGCCGGAGCTCGCCCTTGCCATTCATCACCACCGTCACAAGGCCGCCGCCGGCGCGCCCCTCCACCTCCAGTTCCGCCAGCTTCTGCTGGAGCTCGTTCATCCGCTCCTGCAGCTTCTGGGCCTCGCGGAACATCTGCGCGAGATTCTTCATGCCTGCCCCTCCTCGGGTTCGGCCGGGCGCAGATCCCGCACCACCGCGCCCGGAAACAGTTCCAGCGCCCGCCGCACCAGCGGCGTGCGAGCGAGTTCTTCGAGCTTCTGGGCCCGGGCCTTACGCTCGTGCTCGGCCAGGGTGGGCTCCCCCTCGCCGCGGGCGAACACCACAAGCCAGCGCCGGCCGGTGGCGCGGGTGAGCAGTTCCCCCAGCCGGCCGGCGAAGTCGGCTGGTGTGCCCGGCACCGGTGCGAGTTCAAGCCGCCCCGGCCGGAACCGCACCACCCGGCCGCACTCATAGAGCCACGCGGCCAAAGGCGCCTCGCCCTGGGCCCGGGCGAGTGCCACCACCTCGGCCAGATCCCGCGGCATGGGCGCCGGCGCACTTCCCTCCGCTGGGCTGGCGGCAGTCTCGGCGCCGCCCCCCGCCGGCGCGGTCTGGCTTGGGGCGGGCGCACCCGCAGCATCACCGGCCTGTTCCAACAGCCGCGCGAGCTCGCCCGGCGGCGGCAGATCCGCCACACAGCACAGCCGCACCAGCAGCATCTCGGTGGCGGTGCGGGCATCGGGGGCGAGGCGGAGCTCCTCGAGCCCCCGGAGCAGCATCTGCCAGTAGCGCTGCAGGCGGGGATGGTCGAGTCTGCGGGCGAGCTCAAGGGCTTGGGTGCGCACCGCCTGCGGCAGCGCTGCCGCCGCCTCTTCGCCCCGCTCGAGCCGCAGGCGGGTGAGCAGATGGACCAGCTCCAGAAGATCCCGCACCAGCGCCTGGGGGTCCACCCCATCAAGCCAGAGGTGCTCGAACGCCTCCAGCACCGCCGCCGCCTCGCCCCGCACCACCGCCTCAAACAGCGCCACCAGCCGGCCGCGGTCGGCCAGCGCCAGCATGCGCTCCACCTCCTCCCGCACCACCCGGCCGTCGCCGGCGGTGGCCGCCTGATCCAGCAGCGAGAGGGCATCCCGCACCGAGCCCTCGGCCGCCCGGGCGATCAGCGCCAGCGCTGCCTCTTCCGCCTCAATCTCCTCGCGCGCGCAGATGTCGGTCAGATGGGCCACCAGCCGGGGCTCCTCCACCCGCCGGAGATCGAAGCGCTGGCAGCGGGAGAGGACAGTCACCGGCACCCGGCGGATCTCGGTGGTGGCGAAGATGAACACCACATGCGGCGGCGGCTCCTCGACGGTCTTGAGGAGCGCGTTCCAGGCCTTCTCCGAGAGCATGTGGACTTCGTCGAAAATGTAGACCTTATAACGTGATTCCGCGGGCGCGTACTGCACCCCCTCGATGATCTCGCGCACATCGTCCTTGCCGGTGTGCGAGGCGGCATCGGTCTCGATCACATCCAGCGAGCGCTCGGCCTCGATCGCCCGGCAGCTGGGGCAGACCCCGCAGGGCTCGGTGGTGGGGCCGCCCGCGCCGTCGGCGCCGGTGCAGTTGAGGCCACGGGCGAGGATACGGGCGGTGGTGGTCTTGCCCACGCCGCGGATGCCGGCGAGCAGATAGGCATGGGCGATGCGCCCGCGGGCGAAGGCGTTGGCGAGGGTGCGCACCATCGCCTCCTGGCCCACCAGCTCCGACAGCCGGCGCGGCCGGTACTTGCGGGCGAGCACGCGGTAGGAGGGAGACGGGTCGCTCGGTGGTGCCATGGGACCTCGACTGCGGCGGAAGACCGGACCGCGACCCGGCGGGACATCGCTTAGGGCTGCTCCCTTCCGGGCCTGACCCGGTTCGCGCGCCCGCCGTCCGCGGCCGGCCTTCCGCAGCGCTATATCGATGCCGCAGGCGCCGCCGGCAAGGGGCCAGACTTCCGCGTCTTGTCTTGCCATGGCCGCGTGCTACGCTTGCCACCGGCCGCTGCGAGTGCCGCCGGGACCGGAGTGCCGGAGGGAGTCATGGGCGAACCGCGTTGCGTCTTCGTGCACACCAACGACAAGCAGTATATCGGCGCGCTCGTCTCGGCCCATTCCATGAAACGCCAGTCGCGCCGGCCCGATTCGTTCGAGGTGCGCATCATCCGCCGCGAGGATTTCCCCTTTTTCGAACGCTATGAGGGGAAGAACTATCTCCGCGGCGGCTCCTGGGTGCCGTGGCTCAACGAGGACCTGCAGTCCTTCACCCCGTTGCGCTTCGCCCCGCCCGAACTCATGGGCTATCGCGGCCGCGCGGTGGTGGTGGACCCGGACATTTTCGCCGTGGGCGATGTGGCCGAGCTCTTGGACCGCGACATGGGCGGCAAGGCCATCGTGTGCCGCACCCATGACGGGGTGAAGCTCGCGGTCCGCGGGCGCTGGGCCAGTTCGGTGATGCTTTTGGACTGTGCCCGCCTGACCCATTGGAAGGTGGAGGAACAGTTCGGCAAGCTGTTCACCGGCGAGCTCGACTACAAACAGTGGATGGGGCTCGAGTTCGAGGACCCGGCGCTCATCGGTGAGATCGAGCCCGAGTGGAACGATTTCGACCGCCTGACGGCAGCCACCAAGATGGTCCACATGACCCGCCGCTCCACCCAGCCATGGAAGACCGGCCTTAAGATGGACTATCTGCCGGTGGAACACTTTGCCCCCTTCCCGCCCTTTGCCTGGCTCATGAAGGCGCGGCGCAAGCTCTTCGGCCCCTATGGCCTGCTGCCGCGCTACCGGCGCCATCCGGACCGCCGCCAGGAGGCCTTCTTCTTCGCCCTGCTGCGCGAATGCCTCGAACAGGGCAGCGTCAGCGAGTCCCTGCTGCGCGAGCATGTGGCGAAGAAGCACATCCGCCCCGATGCCTTCGAGCTTTTGGAGCGGGTGCCGCCGGTGGACACCATCCTCAACGAACTCTCCGCCCCGCTGGCCGCCTGAGGCCCGCCTGGGGGGTAGCCGGAGATTTCCGGCCGGCCGGATGACGCCGGCCGGCAGCACCGCTATACCCCGCCGCGGAGCGCGAGCGGGAGGACGTGATGGCGCGCGGCTGGCAGTTCTGGATCGACCGCGGCGGCACCTTCACCGACGTGGTGGCGCGCGCGCCCGATGGCACACTCCGCATCCACAAGCTCCTCTCGGAAAACCCGGAGCGCTATGAGGACGCGGCGATCCAGGGAATCCGCGAGATCCTTGGCCTCGGCCCCGACGAGCCACTGCCGCGCGATCGCATCGAGGCGGTCAAGATGGGCACCACCGTCGCCACCAATGCGCTGCTGGAGCGCAAGGGGGTGCCCACGGTGCTGGCCATCACCGAGGGCTTCCGCGACCAGCTCCGCATCGGCTATCAGAACCGGCCCGACATCTTCGCCCTCAGGATCCAGCTGCCGGAGCAGATCTATGCGCGGGTGGTGGAGATCCCCGAGCGGCTGATGGCCGATGGGCGGGTGTGGACGCCGCTCGATGAGGAGGAGACCCGCCGGCGCCTGGAGGCAGCCTATGCCGAGGGCTTTCGCTCGGTGGCGGTGGTGCTGATGCACGCCTACCGCCACCCCGAGCACGAGCGCCGCGTGGGCGAGATTGCCCGCGCCATCGGCTTCACCCAGGTGTCCCTCTCGCATGAGGCGAGCCCGCTCATCAAGATCGTCGGCCGCGGCGATACCACCGTGGTGGACGCCTATCTCTCGCCCATCCTGCGGGCCTATGTGGAGCGGGTGGCCGCCCATCTTGCCGGCGTGCGGCTGATGTTCATGCAGTCCAACGGCGGGCTGGTGGATGCCCACCGCTTCAAGGGCAAGGACGCCATCCTCTCAGGGCCCGCCGGCGGCGTGGTGGGGGCGGTCAAGACCGCTCATCTTGCCGGCTTTGAGCGCATCATCGGCTTCGATATGGGCGGCACCTCCACCGACGTCTCCCACTATGCGGGCGAGTTCGAGCGCACCTTCGAGACCGAGGTGGCGGGGGTGCGGATGCGTGCCCCCATGATGAAGATCCACACGGTGGCCGCCGGCGGCGGCTCCATCATCAGCTTCGACGGCAGCCGCTTTCGCGTGGGGCCCGAGAGCGCCGGTGCCGACCCGGGCCCTGCCTGCTACCGCCGCGGCGGCCCGCTCGCCATCACCGACGCCAACCTCATGGTGGGCAAGCTCCTGCCCGAGTTCTTCCCGCGGGTGTTCGGGCCCGAAGCCGATCAGCCGCTGGATGCGGAGGTGGTGCGCCGGCGCTTTGCCGAACTGGCGGAGGAGGTGCGGGCCAGCACCGGGGTGGCGCGCACGCCCGAGGAGATCGCCCAGGGCTGTCTTGCCATCGCCAACGACAATATGGCCGGCGCCATCAAGAAGATCACCATCCAGCGCGGCATCGACGTGACCGGCTATACGCTCGTCTGTTTCGGCGGCGCCGGCGGCCAGCACGCCTGTCAGGTGGCCGATCTGTTGGGCATCCGGCGGGTGATGATCCACCCCTTCGCCTCGGTGCTCTCGGCCTACGGCATCGGGCTTGCCGATGTGCGCACCCTCGCCCAGCGGGCCATCGAGAAGACCCTGGATGAGGCGCTCGTCCCCGAGCTCGAGGCGGCGGTGGCGGAGCTCGCCGCCCGGGTGCGCGCCGAGCTGCGCGCCCAGGAGATTGCCGATGCGCGCATCCGCACCGAGGCGCGCGTGCACATCCGCTACAAGGGCACGGATACGCCGCTCGAGGTCCCTTTCGGCCCGCCGGCAGCCATGCGCGCCGCCTTCGAGAGCGAGCACCGCGCCCGCTACGGTTTCATCGTCGAGGGCCGCGAGCTGGTGGCCGAGGCGGTGACGGTGGAGGGCATCGGCGCCATGGAGGAGATCGCCGAGCCCGAGGCCGAGGTGGTCCCCCGCACGCCCGCCGACCCCT
>WFXL01000072.1 GCA_015490605.1 Rhodospirillales bacterium | reverse complement strand
GCATCGCCTTGCCCCACAGGGTGCGGGCGAAGAACAGCCACAGCAACAGCGCCACCCTGGCGCCGCAGTCGCTGTGGATTTTCGGCGTGACCGCGCTGGTGGCGCTGTTGCTGTGGCTGTTCTTCGCCCGCACCCTGTGGGGCAAGGCGATGCTGGCGGCCGCCTTCAACCCGCTGGCGGCCGAGCTTGTGGGCGTCGACCCGCGGCGGGTGGTGCTTGCGAGCTTTGCCCTTGCCGGCGCGCTCGGGGCGCTGGCCGGCTATCTCATTACCCCGCTGGCGCCGACCCATTTCCAGGTGGGTACCATGCTCGGCCTCAAGGGCTTTGCCGCCGCCATCGTCGGCGGCCTCGGCTCGGGGCCCGGCGCCATCGTCGGCGGGCTGGTGGTGGGCCTGGCCGAATCGCTGGCCGCCGGTTACCTGTCCTCGGCCTACAAGGACGCCATCGCCTTCATCATCATCCTGCTGGTGCTGGTGCTGCGCCCCAGCGGGCTGTTCGGGGCCAAGACCATCGAGCGGGTGTGAGTCCATGTCGGCGATCCTGAGCGGCCGCCACGGCGGCCTCCTTCTCCTGGCGCTGGTGCTGGCGCTGCTGCCGCTGGCGTTTCCCAGCACCTACGCCCTCGACGTGCTCACCAATGTGGGCATCGCCGCCATCGTCTGTGTTGGCCTCAATCTGCTGATCGGCTACGCCGGCCAGATCAGCCTCGGCCATGCCGGCTTCTTCGGCATCGGCGCCTACAGTTCCGCCATTCTGGTGACCAATGAGGGCTGGCCGCCGCTGCTGGCCATGCTCACCGGCATGGCGCTCTCGGGCGCTCTGGCCTTTGCCGTCGCCCGGCCGATCCTGGCCCTGCGGGGCCACTATCTGGCCATGGCCACCCTCGGCCTCGGCATCATCGTCTCCATCGTGCTCTCGCAGGAGGTGGCGCTCACCGGCGGCCCCGACGGCATGCCGGTGGACCCCTTTACCGTGGCGGGCTTCGAGCTGGCCACCCCGCGGGCGTGGTACGTCACCGTCGCCCTGTCGCTGCTGGTGGTGACCTGGCTTGCCCTCAATCTGGTGGACAGCCCCATCGGCCGCGCCCTGCGGGCGGTGCACGGTGCCGAGATCGCGGCCCGGGTGTGCGGGGTCGACACCGCCGGCTACAAGGTGATGGTGTTCGTCCTCTCGGCCGTGATCGCCTCCTATGCCGGCTCCCTCTATGCCCATTTCGCCGGCTGGCTCACGCCTGATGAAGCCGGCTTCCTCCGCTCGATCCAGTTCGTCACCATGGTGGTTCTGGGCGGCATGGCCTCCACCTATGGCGCCATCGTCGGCGCCGCCCTGCTCACGGCGCTGCCCCAGTTCCTCACCGTCTTCCACGACTACGAACAGGTGATGCTGGGGGCGGTGATGATGGCCACCATGATCTTTCTCCCGCGCGGGCTGGTGCCCACCCTGGCCGCGCGCCTCGGCCGGCGGGAGGGCTGACCATGCTGGAGGTGCGCGGCCTTACCTGTCACTTCGGCGGCGTGCGTGCGGTCGATGGGGTCGACTTCACCATCCCCCGGGGGGGCATCCATGCCATCATCGGCCCCAACGGCGCCGGCAAAACCACCCTGTTCAATCTCATCACCGGCGTGATCCGCCCCACCGCCGGCGAAATCCTCTTCGAAGAACGCAATATCGCCGGCCTGCCGCCCGAGCGGCTCGCCCGGCTCGGCATCTCCCGCACCTTCCAGAACCTGCGGATCTTCTTCAACATGACGGTGCTGGAGAATGTGCTGGTGGGGCGCCACCTGCACCTCTATCGCGGTGCCCTCGGCGCCCTGTTCCGCACCCCCCGCTTCCGCCGCAGCGAGGCCGAGGCCCAGGCCTTCGCCGAAGAGCTGTTGGCGCGGGTGGGACTGGCCGACTGGCGCCACCGGCCCGCCGAGGGCCTGCCCTATGGCGCCCTCAAGCGCCTCGAGATCGCCCGGGCGCTGGCGGCGGAGCCGCGTCTGCTGCTGCTGGACGAGCCTGCGGCCGGCTGCAATGAGGCCGAGACCCGCGAGATCGCCGAACTCATCGGCAGCCTTGCGGCCGCGGACGGGATCACCGTGGTGCTGGTGGAACACGACATGCATCTGGTGATGAACATCTGCGATCACATCATCGTGCTGGACCACGGCCGCAAGCTGGCCGAGGGCAGCGCCCGCGAGATCCGTGAGGATCCGCGGGTGATCGAGGCCTATCTCGGCAAGGCAGCGCGGGAGCTGGCCCATGCTGCTCGCGGTTGAGGGGCTCGAGGCCCACTATGGGCGCATCCGCGCGCTCGCCGGGGTCGATCTGCAGGTGGACGAGGGCGAGCTGGTGGCCATCGTCGGTGCCAATGGCGCCGGCAAGACCACGCTGTTGCGGACCCTCTCGGGGGTCCACCCCGCCAGTGCCGGCCGGGTGCTGCTGGAGGGGCGCGACATCACCCGGATTCCGGGCTATCGTCGGGTGGCGCTGGGGATCGCCCAGGTGCCCGAGGGACGCCAGGTGTTCGCCCCCATGAGCGTGGAGGACAATCTGCTGCTGGGGGGCTATGTCCGCACCGCTGCCGAGCGCGCCGAGACCCTGGACGAGGTCTATACACTCTTCCCGCGGCTTAAGGAGCGCCGTGACCAGCCCGCCGGCACCCTCTCCGGCGGCGAGCAGCAGATGCTGGCCATCGGCCGTGCGCTGATGGCGCGCCCGCGGCTGTTGCTGCTGGACGAGCCCAGCATGGGCCTGGCGCCGCGGATCGTCGAGCAGATCTTCGAGACCATCGAGGAGCTGCGCCGCCGCGGTACCACCATCCTGCTGGTGGAGCAGAATGCCTATGCCGCCCTGTCGGTGGCGGACCGCGGCTATGTGCTGGAATCGGGGCGGGTGACCCTGGCCGACCGGGCGGCTGCGCTGCTGGCAGACGAGCGGGTCAAGGCGGCCTATCTCGGCCTCTGACTCCAGGCGCCTGGCGCGAGCCCGCGACATCTTTTCGCCCCCGCCGTTTCGCGGTAAGCATCGTGGCGGTCGCATGCCGGCCGCACCGGTCGGTCCATCCTTATCGCCGGGCTGCCGCCGGACAAGGAGGGAGGGTTCCATGCCACAGGTGCGCATGCGGGTGAACGGTCGCGAGGTGAGCGGCGAGGTGGAGCCGCGCACCCTGCTGGTGGAATTCCTGCGCGAACATCTGGGCCTCACCGGCACCCATGTGGGGTGCGACACCAGCCAGTGCGGCTGCTGCGTGGTCCATGTGGACGGCCGTTCGGTCAAGAGCTGCACGCTCTTGGCGGTGCAGTGCGATGGGGCCGAGGTGCTCACCATCGAGGGCCTCGCCCGCAATGGCGAGCTCCATCCGCTGCAGCGGGCGTTCCATGAATGCCACGGGCTGCAATGCGGCTTCTGCACGCCGGGCATGATCATGAGCGCGCTCGAACTGCTGCAGCGCAACCCGTCGCCGTCGGAGGGCGAGGTGCGCGCCTGGCTCGAGGGCAATCTCTGCCGCTGCACCGGCTATCATAACATCGTGCGGGCGATTCTGCGCGCAGCGGAGGAGATGCGCGAGGCGCCGCAGCCGGCCGCCTGAGGGAGGGAGAGAGGTCATGGTGGAGAAGGGAATCGGCCAACCGGTCCCGCGCAAGGAGGATCGTCGCTTCGTCACCGGTCGCGGGCGCTATACCGACGACATCAATCTGCCGGGCCAGCTCCATGCGGTGTTCGTGCGCTCGCCCCACGCCCATGCCCGCATCCGGCGGATCGACAAGGATTCCGTCCTGGGCATGCCCGGGGTGGTGGCGGTGCTCACCGGTGCGGATGCCGAAGCCGACGGCATCGGCCCGCTCATCTGCGGCTGGATGATCCATTCACGCGACGGCAGCCCCATGAAGATGGGCACCCACCGGGTGCTGGCCACCGACAAGGTGCGCTATGTGGGCGACCGGGTCGCCTGCATCGTCGCCGAAACGCCGCACCAGGCGCGGGATGCCGCCGAGGCGCTGGTGGTGGAGTATGAGGAGCTGGAGCCGGTGGTGGATCTCGCCACCGCCCACGATGCGCCGGCGCGGGTGCACGACGACATCCCCCACAACCTCTGCTACGACTGGGAGCTGGGCGACCGGGCGGCGGTGGATGAGGCCTTCGCCCGGGCCGCCAAGGTGGTGTCGCTGGATCTCACCAACAACCGCCTGGTGCCCAACGCTATGGAGCCGCGGGCGGCGCTGGCGGCCTACGATCCCGGCAAGGACGAGATCACCCTCTATCTCACCAGCCAGAACCCCCACGTTCACCGGCTGGTGATGTCGGCCTTCAACAACATCGCCCCCGAGCACAAGCTCCGGGTGGTGGCGCCGGATGTGGGCGGCGGCTTCGGCTCCAAGATCTTCATCTATGGTGAGGAGTGCGTGGTCGCCTGGGCGGCACGCAGGCTCGGCCGGCCGGTCAAGTGGCGCGAGGAGCGGAGCGAGGCCTTTCTGGCCGACGCCCATGGGCGCGATCATCTCACCCATGCCGAGATGGCGGTGGATGAGGATGGCCGCATCCTGGCGCTCAGGGTGGACACCAAGGCCAATCTCGGCGCCTACATGAGCACCTTCAGCTCGGCCATCCCCACCTATCTCTACGCGCCGCTGCTCTCGGGCCAGTACCGCATTCCCGCCATCTACGCCCGGGTGCGCACCTACTACACCAACACCACGCCGGTGGATGCCTATCGCGGCGCCGGCCGGCCCGAGGCGTGCTATGTGGTGGAGACGCTGGTGGATGCGGCGGCGCGCGAGCTCGGCCTCGACCGCGCCGAGATCCGCCGGCGCAACTTCATCCCGAAGGATGCCTTCCCCTATGAGACGCCGGTGATCATGACCTATGATTCCGGCGACTATGCCACCTGCCTCGAGCGGGCGCTGGAGCTTGCGGATTATGCCGGCTTCGAACAGCGCCGGCGGGAGGCGGCAGCCCGCGGCAAACTCCGCGGCATCGGCATCGCCTGCTACATCGAGGCCTGTGGCATCGCCCCCTCGCAGGCGGCCATCAGCCTCGGCGCTGGCGTCGGCCTGTGGGAGAGCGCCGAGGTGCGCTTTACCCACACCGGCAAGGTGCAGGTGTTCACCGGCACCCACACCCACGGCCAGGGCCATGAGACCACCTTCAGCCAGCTGGTGGCCGAGGCGCTGGGGGTGCCGTTCGAGGATGTGGAGGTGATCCACGGCGATACCGCCGCCACACCGGTGGGCATGGGCACCTACGGCTCGCGCTCGCAGGCGGTGGGCGGTGAGGCAATCCTGCGGGCGTGCAACAAGATCATCGAGAAGGGCAAGAAGATCGCCGCCCATCTGCTGGAGGCCTCGGACGCGGACATCGAATTCGAGGCCGGCACCTTCCGCGTGAAGGGCACCGATCGGCAGAAGACCATCCAGGAGGTGGCCTTCGCCGCCTATGTCCCCTCCAGCTATCCGCCCGACCTGGAGCCGGGTCTTGAGGCGAGCGCCTTCTTCGATCCGCCCAACTTCACCTTCCCCTCCGGTACCTATGTCTGCGAGGTGGAGGTGGACCCGGAAACCGGCCAGGTGTCGGTGGAGAAGTGGGTTGCCGTCGACGACTTCGGCCGGGTGATCAACCCGCTGATCGTCGAGGGTCAGGTCCATGGCGGCGTGGTCCAGGGCCTGGGCCAGGCACTGCTGGAACATGCGATCTATGATCGCGAGTCGGGCCAGCTGCTGACCGGTTCCTTCATGGACTACGCCATGCCGCGGGCAGACCATGTGCCCGACTTCGTGGTGGAGTTCGCCCCGGGCTCGCCCTCGCCGTCCAATTCGCTGGGCGCCAAGGGGGCCGGCGAGGCCGGCGCCATCGGGGCGCCGCCCGCCATCATGAACGCCATCTGGGATGCCATCGGCGTGCGCGTCGAGATGCCGGCGACACCCGAGAGGGTGTGGCGGGCGCTGCAGTCGGTGCGCATGCCCCAGGCGGCCGAGTGAAGGGAGGCAGAGATGTACGCGTTCGACTACCATCGACCCCAGAGCCTCGACGAGGCCGCCCGGCTGCTGCGCGAGCGGCCCGAGGCCAAGCTCCTGGCCGGCGGCCACACCCTCCTGCCGACTCTCAAGCAGCGCCTCGCCCAGCCGTCGGATCTGGTGGACCTCGGGGCGATTGCGGAGCTGCGCGGCATCCGCGAGGAGGGCAACGGTCTCACCATCGGCGCCGCCACCCCCCACGGCGAGGTGGAAACGTCGGAGCTGGTGCGCCGGCTGATCCCGGCTCTGGCCGAACTCGCCGGCGAGATCGGCGATCCCCAGGTGCGCAATCGCGGCACCCTGGGCGGCTCCATCGCCAACAACGATCCGGCCGCCGACTGGCCGGCCGGCGTCGTGGGCTGCGGCGCGGTGGTGCGCACCACCCGGCGCGAGATCGCCGCGGACGACTTTTTCACCGGCATGTGCGAAACCGCCCTCGAGCCGGATGAGATCATCACCGCGGTCCACTTCCCGCGCCCGAAGCGGGCGGGCTATGCCAAATTCCCCAACCCGGCCTCGCGCTATGCGGTGGTGGGCGTGTTCGTGGCCGAGACCGACGACGGGGTGCGGGTGGCGGTCACAGGTGCCGGCCCCTGCGTCTTCCGCCTCACCGCGCTGGAACAGGCGCTGACGGCTGACTTCACACCGAACGCGGTGGACGGCATCGAGGTGGATGCTGCCGAACTCAACGCGGACATCCACGCGAGCGCCGACTATCGCGCTCATCTCGTGAAGGTCATGGCCAAACGCGCTATCCAGAAGGCCCTGGGCTGAAACCCCGCCCTAACGTCCGCAAGGATCAGACGGATCCGGGGGCTGGCATACGCCGGCCCCCGTCCTTTTCCCACGGCCGGGTGAGGCCGCCACAGAACTCGAGCACCTCGTGCGCCGGGTGGTCGCACACCGGGAATCGCGCGTGCGGGCAGGGGCTGCCGGCGCCGCCTCAGGCTCCGGCTGCGGCCAGCTCGCGCTGGCGCAGCGTGGTGCGCGCACCCATGCGGCGATAGGTGAAGGGCGGCGGCGGTGCCGTGCTCTCCCGCTCGGCCAGCTGCACCATGGCCTCATGGTGGGGTGAGAGGGCGCAGGCCGGATCGGTGGCAGCGGCATCGCCCAGCAGCATTGCCGCCTGACAGCGACAGCCGCCGAAATCCTCCTCCCGGCGCGGGCAGCTGCGGCAGGGCTCACGCATCCAGCCGGTGCCACGGAAGGCGTTGAAGGCGGCACTCTCATACCAGATGGCCCGCAGCGGCTGCTCCTGCACCCGCGGGAAGGTGAGCCCCGGGATCACCCAGGCGGCATGGCAGGGCATGACGGTGCCGTCGGGCGCGACCACCATCACGCTCCGCCCCCAGCCGCTCATGCAGGGCTTGGGGTAGCGGGCATAATAGTCGGGGATCACATAGTCGATGGCAAGCCGCCCACGCAGCTCCCGCACCGCCCGCTCCAGCACCGCCCGGAAGCGATCGAGCTGGGCGCGGGTGGGCATCAGCGCCGCCCGGTTGACGAAGCCCCAGCCATAGTACTGCACATTGGCAAGCTCAATGCGGTGCGCCCCGAGCTCGAGGGCGAGTTCGAGAAAGCGCTCCACCCGATCGAGATTGTGGCGGTGGAGCACGGCGTTGAGGGTCCAGGGCAGGCCCAGCTCCACCGCGGCGCGGGCGAGGGCGATCTTCTTCGAAAGCGCGCCCGGGGCGCGGCCGATGAGCTCCACGCCCTCGGGCGTCACGTCCTGAAAGCTGATCTGGACGTGGTGAAGGCCGGCATCCCTGAGACGGGCGAGGCGATCGGCATCGAGTCCCACCGCCGAGGTGATGAGATTGGTATAGAGCCCCACCGCAGCCGCCCGTGCTACCAGCGTCTCGAGATCCGGCCGCAGCGCGGGCTCGCCGCCCGAGAGATGGAGCTGCAGCACCCCGAGCTCGGCCGCCTCGGCGAACACCCGGCTCCAGTCGGCGGTCTCCAGTTCGCGCTCGCGCCGCACCAGTTCCAGCGGATTGGAGCAGTAGGGGCACTGGAGTGGACAGCGGTGGGTGAGTTCGGCCAGGAGCCCCATGGGGGGCTCGATGCTCTCAGGCGACCCGTTCGGCGGCTGCGTCATGGCCGCACCTCCTCACCTCCAGCAGGCATCCGCAGGCGAGCTCCTCCAGGAGGGCGATGACATCCTCGAGGATCTCCCCGGCCGGGGCGTCGAACTCGCGGGCGAGTTCGGCCGCCAGATCGGCCAGCCGCCGCCCCTCTCCCAGGCGCTGGAGGATGGTCACCGTGGTGGGACAGGGGAACAGCACGCGCTCGGGGGCCAGCAACACATGCCGCCTGCGCACCGGATCGAAGCGCAGCACCACCCACGAGGGCAGCCGCACCACATCCGCCGGCCCCAGCAGGCTCATGCCGCTGCCTCCGCCTTCATCTCCTCCGGCACGAAGCAGCCCGGCGGAATGCCGCCGCCCAGCACATAGGCGTGGTGGAGGGCGTCCAGCTGGGCCCAGAGGACGTCGCACTTGAACCACAGAGCCGCACAGACGAGGTAGCGCTTTTCCGGCGTATCCGCATGGCGCTTGCAGTATTCCAGCGCAAACTTGGCATCCCGTGGCGCTTGGGTGAGGCGGCGGCGGAAATAGGCCACCATCTCCTCACTGACGAAGTCATAGTTCTGCAACAGCCCCGGGATGCGTTCGGCGTGGATCTGCGGTGCGAACAGTTCGGTGAGGGAGGAGGCCACCGCCTCCAGAAGCGTCTTCTCGCGCACGAAGCGCACATAGGCGTCCACGGCGAACTTGGTGCCGGGCAGGATGCCCTGTTCCGACACCACATAGGTGCGATCGAGCCCGAGGTGCTCACACAGCACCAGCCAGCGCTCGATCCCGCCCTCGTCCTCGCCATAGCCGTCATGGTCGTGGATCCGGTGGATCCATTCGCGCCGCAGCTCCCGGTCCTCGCAGCGCGACATCAGCGCGGCATCCTTCATGGGGATGCGGCTCTGATAGTAGTAGCGGTTCAGTGCCCAGGCCTGGACCTGGCCGCGGGTGCACCGGCCGCCGTGGAGCATCCGGTGAAAGGGATGGAGATTGTGGTAGCGCGCGGCGCCGATTTCCCGGAGCGCCGCCTCGAGCTCGGCGGCATTCCGGAGGTTGCGGTAGCGGTCAAGCGAGATCATGGGACGATCTCCATGCCGTCGTGGGCCACTTCGAAGCCGGCCGCCTCGACCTCGCGCCGTTCGGGCGAATCGGCCAACAGCACCGGATTGGTGTTGTTGATGTGAATCAGCACCCGGCGGCCGATGGGCAGATCCGCAAGCCGTGCCAGCACCCCCTCGGGCCCACTCAGCGACACATGCCCCATGCGTCGGCCGGTCTTGGTGCCGACTCCGGCTTGGATCATCTCATCGTCGCGCCACAGGGTGGCATCGATGAACACCACATCGGCCCCGGCCAGCCGGGCACGCAGGGAATCGTCGATGCGGGCGACATTGCCGACATAGACCACGCGACAGCCGCGAGCGCGCAATTCCACGCCGATGACATCGCCTTCCTCGGCATCCGTCACCAGCTGCTCGCCATATTCGGCTTCGAGATAGAGGGGCGGCTTGCCGGGGACCGGAAAGGCCACGAGCTCGAGCCCCAGGGGCATGCCCGTGGCATCGCACAGCGCCAGCGGTTGGTGGAAGGGCAGCGGCCGGCGCGGCACCAGCCGGCGGTCCACCACCTCGAAGATGGGGTTGCGATCGAGGATCCCGAGAGTGCGAGGCGAACCATAGAGGGCGAAGGGCGTGCCCTCGCGCAGATGCAGCAGCCCCGCCACCGCATCCACATCGCCATTGGTGAGCACCACCGCGGCGATGGGGGAGTGGCGCGGCGCCCGTTGCGGCCACAGGGGCGGATTCGCCTCGATCTGCTGGCGCAGATCCGGCGAGGCGTTGACCAGCACCCAGCGGCAGTCGTCGGCGGTGAGGGCGATGGAGGCCTGGGTCGCGGGCCGGGCTGAGGGATCCCCCCGTCGCGCCCGCATGCAGGCCTCGCTGCCGGCATTCCACTGGGGAAAGCCGCCGCCCGCGGCGGCGCCGAGCACCCGTATGCGCACGGCTCTCCCTCCCGCGGGCGACGGCCTCCTTCAGAACTCAGGCCTCGGCCGGCAGGTACATGGTCACTTCCATGCCGACGGGACGAGTCGAGAGCTGGGGCTTCCGCCAGGACTTCTTCATGATACCCTCCCTGATGCTGCAGGTTGTCCGGCTCGATCGTCCGGTGTCTCAAAGATGGCCTGCCTTGCTCCCTTTGCTCAACTTTTCCGGCTCATAAGCTTTCGGCTGCGCCCTGGCCGAGGGCCATATCCGCCTCGCCACCCTGGAGTGGGCGCGCAGACGGGCGCAGGAAGGGCGGCGGTGGGGCCACCGGATCAAGCCGCAGCGACCGCCCCGCCTCTTCGAGGGCAGCGAGAAAGGTGCTCCAGGGTTCGAGATGGCGGTACTGGCCGGGATAGAGCGCCACCACCCGCCGCTCCAGCCCGGGCACGCCATAAACCCGGATGCTGTGCTCGAAGGCGGGGCGCAGCAGGGTCACCGTCCCCTGCGGCACCAGCGCCACGCCAAGGCCGGCGGCCACCAGCGCCAGCGCCGTCTCATAGTGGCGCACCCAGGCCACCACCTCCACCCGCCCGAAATGGCGGCGGTACCACTCGCCCACCCGCTTCACATGGGCGGTGCCGAAGCTGAACTGGATGGTCCGTTGCAGCAGCAGGCGGGCCTCACCGGCGAGATCGCGGGCGGGATCGCGCACCCCATCAAGCTCGAGCCCGCGGGGCACCACCAGCGCATAGCCGTCGGTGAACAGGCGGGTGCGGGCGAAGGAGAGGTGGTCACGCGCCACCGAGGCCTCGTTGAGCAGTGCGATCTGGAAGCTGCGGGCATAGAGGCGGTCGATGAGCTCGCCCGGCGCACCCTCGTGGACGTCGAGCTGGACCCCGGGAAAGGCCGCCCGGGTGCGCTGCAGCGCCGCCGGCAGCAGCAGCCGCGCCACCGAGGCGAGGGCGCCCACGGCGATCCGGGCCCGCCGGCCGCTGGCATATTCCTCAAGGGCTGCGCGGATCTCCTCGGTGGCGGCGAGGATCTCGCCGGCCTTCTCGGCCAGCAGCCGCCCCGCCTCGGTGAGCTCAAGCCCGTCGCCGCTGCGATCGAACAGGCGCACCCCGAGCTCCTTCTCGAGCCGGGCGATCTGCTGGGAGAGGGCCGGCTGGGAGACGCCCAGCTGTTTCGCCGCCCGCGTCAGCGAGCGATGATGAACGACGGCCTCGAAGATCTCCAGCTGGCGCAGGGTGAACACGGGCTCACCGGAAGCAGCGGATGTCGGCTTCCACCTGCGCCTGCCGCAGCCGGTCGACGATCTCGTCGGCCCATTTGGAGGACTTGAACATCACCACCTGGTCCTTGCCGCTGCGGATGCTGCGCATCTCCAGGATCGTCCGGGCGGCCTCATAGTCCTCATAGGGGATCTTCTCGGCGATGCGATCGATGGAACAGGAACACCGCCGGAGCGTCTCCGGGTCCTGGCCATTGGCCGCCATGCAGGTGTAGACATATTCGGCCAGCACCTCGGTGGGATAGTCGGCGGGTGCGGCCGCAAGCGGATGGGCCATCAGCCCCGCCATCAACACCCCGAGGCTCAGCTCCCTGATCGCGCGAAGCCTTCTCATCCTTCACCTCCCGCCGATGCCGTCCCGCCCAGGGCCCGCACGAAGGTGAGCACCTCCCGCAGTACCGGCCGATCGGGCCGCTTGGGGTCGGGCACCTCGATGGTCATCCGGTAAAGCCCGCCCGGGACCGCATCGGACACCACGAACTCATAGCGCTTGTCGCGGAACTTGGAGAAGCGCACGATGGCCGGATCATCGCGGAAGGGAACGAGCCGCACGCGGGTGGCCGCGAGCTTGTGGCCGCTGAGCTCGATGGTGGTGGGCTCCACCAGTGCCGGCAGCCGCGTGAAGGCGCGGCGGATCTGCTGTTGGAAATAGCCCTTGGCGCCGCCGCTCAGATTCTGCATGGTCATCACGTCCTTCTGCAGCAACGCCAGAATCACCGGGTTCTGGTCCTCCGCCGGCACCGGTCCGAAGCGGCGGTAGTTGGGGCCGTCGAACATGTCGAGCCACACCCGCTTGCGGCCGTCGGCATCGCGCGCCCTGACCTCCACTCGCACCCGACTGATGTAGGGCTCACGCATGAGCTCGCTCTCCAGCCGGTAGCGGTAGATCAGGGTGGTGGGAGCCTGGAGGCGGGCGAAGAACCCCGGCCGGAAGACCACCGCCTCGGCCGTCTCCGCGGGCCCATGGCTGGCGGCGACAGCCGGCCGCACCACCAGCGGCAACACCAGCAGCAGGCCCAGAAGCATCCCTACAAGCCGGCTCATGAGCGCGCCTCCCGCGCCTCGCCGCGCTCCTCCAGCACCGCGCGGATCGCCCGCGCCACGGTGAAGAGGTGGCGCTCGTAACGGTCGGGTTCCTCGCACACCACCCGCGTCATCCGCCGGCGGTCGTCGAAGATGCGGATGCTCCAGTCCCGCCGGGCCGCCACCGCCGCCCGCTCGGGCTCGGGCACTCGGTTCTGTTCGAGCGCCTCGGTGTCGGCCACGATCTGCGCCACCAGCCGCTTCTGGTTGCGCCCGAACGCTTCGATCCGGCGGATCACCCGCCGGCGTTGGCCATCGACGGTGGCGAAGACCGCCTGCAGCAGGGTGAGAAGCCGCATTCTGCGACTTTCGGCGGGCTGGCGGGCGGCAAACGCGCGCACCAGCCGTTCCACTTCCCCATCCGGCAGATCGGGACGCGCCAGGCGTGCCGCCAGGGGCGCGATCTCGCGATCGGCGGCCCAGCTCGAGGCCGGCACCGCCGGCAGTTCACCGCGCCAGATCTGGGCGAGCGAGAGCCGTTCCACCTTGGGCCCGGGGCAGGGCCAGTCGGTCTCATCTCCTGCGGCCATCGCCGTCCCGGCCGCCAGCAGCACGCCGGCGAATGCACCAATGGCCGCGCGCCAAGGCCCGGTTGTGGGCACCTTCCTATCCTCCCTGATCCGCCCGTCCAGATAGGACGGTGGCCGGCGCAGGGCCAGAGGCGGGGTGGCGGTGCGGGATGATGCCCTTGAGCGGGCACACCTGGCCGCTAGAACGCGGGCGGGAGGCTGAACCTGGACCACGGGCCTGGGTCTGTGCCCGGAGGACGGAGACGATGCGCGAACGTCCCTACATCCTGCACTTTCTCACCCCGCTGCCGCAGGTGAGCCCGTTCGATGTCAACATGGCCGCCGATGCCGGCTATGATGTCATCGCCCCCTATACCGATGTGGGGCTCGCGGCCGTGCGGGCACTTGTTCAGGATGCCATTTTCTCGCGCCGTCCCAGGGACGGCGCCCGCACCGCGGTGCTCATCGGCGGCCGCGATCCGGTGCTGGCCCTCGACATGTTCGCCGAGGCCCGCAAGGCGATGGTGCCGCCACATTTTCAAATCTCGGTGATGGTCGACCCCTCGGGCGCCTTCACCACCGCGGCGGCGATGGTGGCGGTGGCCGAACGGTGTCTCGCAGGCCGCGGCCATACGCTTGCCGGCAAGCGGGTGGTGGTGTTCGGCGCCACCGGGCCGGTGGGCAGCATGGCGGCGCTGTTCGCCGCCAAGGCCGGGGCCCGCGGCGTGCTCGCCGGCTATGACGGCATCCACCGGGTGCGCCTGCGCGCCGATCAGCTGGCTGAACGCACCGGGCTCGCGCTTGAGCCGGCGGATGCCAGCGACGACGACAAGATCACGGCGCTGGTGCGTGAGGCTGCGGTGGTGTTCTGCGCCGGCCGCGCCGGCGTGCGCATCCTCCATCGGCGCCACCTGCAGGTGGCCGAACGGCTGCTTTTGGCGGTGGATGTCAATGCGGTGCCGCCCTCGGGCGTGGAGGGGCTCGACCCGTTCGCCGACTGTGCGCCTATTGAGGGCGCACAGGTGCGGGGCATCGGCGCACTCGCGGTGGGAGACGTCAAGTTCCGCGCCGAACATGAGCTCCTGGCCTCCATGCGCGATGCCGACCCACGCCGCTTCATCGGCTTGGATGAGACACTGGAGGCCGCCCGGCGCTGTGCCGCCAGCCGCTGAACCGGTCCTCATCGTCGCCCTCTCGGCCCGGGCCCTCGCCCGCTCGGCGGCCGCCGCCGGCTTCGCCCCCATCGCCCTCGATGCCTTCGGCGATCTCGATCTCAGGGCGGTGGCCCGGGCCTGGCGACGGATTCCCTGGGGGGCCGACGGCCAGCTGCGGCGCGATGTGCTGCTGGCAGCCGCCCGCGAGCTGGCGCCACCGCCGATCCCGCTGGTGGTGGGCTCGGGCTTCGAGCGCGCCATCACCACCCTCGAGGCCCTCGCCCGTGGGCGCCCCTTCTGGGGCACACCGCCGGCCCGCGTACGCCGGCTCAAGGACCCCTTCGCCTTCGCACGGCTGTGTCGCCAGCTCGGCCTGCCCCATCCCGAGGTGCGACGCACACCTCCGGCCGATCCCACCGGCTGGCTCGCCAAGCGCCGCGGCGGTGCCGGCGGGGGTCATGTGCGGCCGGCCCGGCGGGCACGCACCAGCACCGGCCTCTATTTCCAGCGACGGGCCGCCGGTCGGCCGGCGTCGGTACTGGTGGCCGGCACCGGCCATGCCGCCCGCGCCCTCGGCTTTGCCTGGCAGCGGACCCAGCCCGGCAGCTTCCGCTTTCGCGGGCTGCTGGTGCCGCCGCGAGCGCCGTCCGGGAGCGCACGGCTGTTCGCGATGGCCGAACGCCTTGCAGCGGCGGGCGGGCTTTGTGGGCTCGGTAGTGTCGATGTGCTGCTGGATCCACCCCGACTGACCGTGCTGGAACTCAACCCGCGCCCCACCGCCGCCCTGGAGGTGTATGAGGAGGCCATGGGCGCACCGGGGCTGTTCGCCGCCCATGTGGCCGCCTGTGAGGGGCGGCTGCCTTCACCGCTGGGCCTGCGACGGGCAGCGGTGAGCGAGATCGTGCCGGCACCCCGCGCGCTGGTGCTGCCGCCGGATTTCCCGTGGCCGGATGCCTGCCGCGATCTCACCCCGCCGGGGGTGGTGGTGCCCGCGGGCGCGCCGCTGTGCACGCTGGTGGTGGCCGCCGACGATGCCGCGGGAGCGCTGGCGGCACTGGAAACCGCGCGGCAGGCACTGTACCGAGAGATTGCCGCGTGGGCACGACCCGCGTGCCAACGAACCACAAGATCGATGGAGGCTGAACGATGGAAGACGGGCGCGTGAGCGTGAACGCCCGCGCGTGGCCGTTGGTGGAACAGCTGGTCGCGGAGGCCGGGCTGCTGCGACTTGGTGTCAGCCGGCGGGCGGGCGGCGTGCTGGTGATCGATGCCGGCATCCAGGCGGCCGGCAGCCTCGAGGCGGGACGGCGCATCGCCGAGATCGCCCTGGGTGGGCTCGGCACCGTCACCCTCGAGGGGGGTGCGCCCGAGGAGGGATGGCCCTTTGGCATCTGCGTCCATGCGTCCCGGCCGGTCACCGCCTGCCTGCTGGCGCAGTATGCCGGCTGGGCCTTTACGCCGACGACGATGACGGACGGGCCGCGGGGGCTGATGGTCTCGGGCCCGGGCCGCGCGCGGGTGCGGCGTGAGCCGCTGTTCGCCGAACTCGGCTACGCCGATGAGGCGCCGCGGGCGGTGTTCCTGCTGGAGACCGCCATGATGCCGGAGGATGCGGTGCTCGCCGAGCTTGCCGCTGCCAGCGGCACGCCGCCCGAGGAGGTGGCGGTGATCCTCACGCCCATCACCGGCAGTGCGGGCCTGGTGCAGGTGGTGGCACGGGTGCTGGAGGTGGCGCTCCACAAGGTGCACGAACTGCGCTTTCCGCTGGACCGCATCCGCGAGGGCCTCGGCCGGGCGCCGCTGCCGCCGCCGGCGCCCGACACCGTCACCGCCATGGGGCGCGCCAATGACGCCATCCTGCTTGGCGGCGAGGTGTGGCTGTGGGTGGACGGGCCCGAGGATGAGGCCCGTGCGCTTGCCACCGCCCTGCCGAGCACCACGTCTCCCGCCTGGGGACGGCCCTTTGCCGAGATCTTCCGCGAAGCCGGCGGGGATTTCTACGCCCTCGACCGCGCTCTGTTCGCCCCGGCGCGGGTGGTGGTGACCGCCACCGCCACCGGCCGCAGCTTCGCCGCCGGCCGGATCGATCGGCCACTGCTGGCGCGGGCCTTCGCCCTCGAACAGCTGCCCCCGGAGCTGGCCGGCTAGCGCCATCCCCGCGGCAGCCCGCCGGTTGACAGCCCCCTGCCGGCGCCACAGCTTCGCCGCGGCGAGAGCGGAGCTTGCGCGCGGAAGGGGCTGTCATGGACGAGCGCATCGCCGGGTCGCACGGGGAGGCCGCTGCCGCGGAGGCGGCGGGGGCGCGGACCATCACCCTCACCCTGCCGGATGGCCGCACCCTCACCTTCGATCACGCTCCCACCGGTTTCGAGGTGGCGGCAGCCATCGGCCGGCGGCTTGCGCGCGATGCCGTGGCCATCGAGGTGGACGGCGAGATCCGCGATCTCGCCCGGCCCATCGAGCGCGATGCGCGGGTGCGGGTGATCACGCTGGAGGATCCCGAGGCGCTGGAGATCATCCGCCATGATGCCGCCCATGTGATGGCGGAGGCGGTGCAGGAACTCTATCCCGGCACCCAGGTGACCATCGGCCCGCCCATCGAGACTGGCTTTTACTACGACTTCGCCCGTGATGAGCCCTTCACGCCGGAGGATCTCGCCCGCATCGAACAGCGGATGGCCGAAATCATCCGCGAGGATCGGCCGTTCGTGCGCGAGGAGGTGAGCCGCGAGGAGGCGCGTCGGCGCTTCGCCCAATTGGGCGAGACCTACAAGCTTGAGATCCTCGACCAGATCCCCGAGGGCGAGCCGGTGACCATCTACCATCAGGGCGACTGGTTCGACCTCTGCCGCGGCCCCCACGGCCCCTCCACAGGCAAGATCGGCGCCTTCAAGCTGCTCAAGGTGGCGGGCGCCTACTGGCGGGGCGATCCGCGCAATCCCCAGCTGCAGCGGATCTACGGCACCGCCTTCCCGCGCCAGGAACAGCTCAAGCGCTATCTCGAACAGCTGGCCGAAGCCGAGCGGCGCGACCACCGCCGGCTGGGGCGCGAGATGGACCTGTTCCACTTCCAGGAGGAAGCGCCCGGCTCGGCCTTCTGGCACCCCAAGGGCTGGACCCTGTGGCTGGTGATGGAGGCCTACATGCGCCGCCAGCTCCGGCGGCACGGCTACATCGAGGTGAAGACGCCGCAGCTGTTGGATCGCAGCCTGTGGGAGCGCTCGGGCCACTGGGACAAGTTCCGCGACAACATGTTCACGCTCGAATACGAGCAGCGGGCCTTTGCCATCAAGCCCATGAACTGCCCGGGCCATGTGCAGATCTTCAACACCCGCCTGCGCAGCTATCGCGAGCTGCCGCTCAGAATGGCCGAGTTCGGCTCGTGCCACCGCAAGGAGCCGTCGGGGGCGCTGCACGGACTCATGCGCGTGCGCGCCTTCACCCAGGACGATGCCCACATCTTCTGCACGCCCGACCAGATCGCCCCGGAGACCGCCGCCTTCTGCGATCTGTTGCGTGAGGTCTATCGCGATTTCGGCTTCGAGGAGGTGCGCATCAAGTTCGCCGACCGGCCGGCGGTGCGCGCCGGCGACGATGCGGTGTGGGACCAGGCGGAACAGGCGCTGTGGCAGGCGGTAGAGGCCACCGGGCTCGAGGTCAGCCTCAACCCCGGCGAGGGCGCCTTTTACGGCCCCAAGCTGGAGTTCGTGCTGCGCGATGCCATCGGCCGCGAATGGCAATGCGGCACGCTGCAGGTGGACTTCGTCCTGCCGGAACGGCTCGATGCCAGCTATGTGGGCCCCGACGGCGACAAGCACCGGCCGGTGATGCTGCACCGCGCCATCCTCGGCAGTTTCGAGCGCTTCATCGGCGTGCTGCTAGAACACTATGCCGGCCGTCTGCCGCTGTGGCTCGCGCCGGTGCAGGTGGTGGTGGCGACCATCACCAACGATGCCGACACCTATGCCCGTGAAGTCGCCGCCCGGCTCGAGGCGGCCGGCCTCAGGGTCGAGACCGACCTGCGCGGTGACAAGATCTCCTACAAGGTGCGCGAGCACAGTCTCGCCAAGGTGCCGGTGATCCTGGCGGTGGGCCGGCGCGAGGTGGAGGCGCGCACCGTCGCCCTGCGCCGGCTGGGTGAAAGGGGCCAGCGGGTGGAGTCGCTCGAGGCGGCGGTGGCGGCGCTGGCAGAAGAAGCCACCCCGCCGGATCTGCGGCGCGAGCGCGCATCGGGGTGAGGCTCAAGGGCCACGGTCGGGCGGAGCCCACCGCCGACCCTTGCAGACCCCGCGCCGAAGGGCGATATTGGATCGGGTCGAACTGGACTGGGGGATCTGTCCCGTGCTGCGGCGTGGCCTGGCCGCCTTGGCAATGGTGATGGTGCTGGCACCTTGGGCCGCCGGTGCGGTGGAGCTGGTGCCGGGCGACTATCCCTATCTCCGGGCCGGGCTTGGGGCTGCCCCAGATGTGCGGGATCCCGGGCTGGTGTTCGCCTTCACCCCCCGCAGCGCGGTGCGCCTGACGCTCGAGTCCGACCGGCACCTGCGCCGCACCACAGGTCGCCTCGCGCCAGTCACCGCCCCCGCGCCGGCGACGGTGGCTGTGGCTGAGTCGCCACCGGCCAGCGGACTCGTGGTGGGTGGTGCCATCGAAAGCGGCGATTTCGCCTTCGGCGCGATCTACGCCCGACCACAGGTGGGCGGCACGGCCGGCGACCTGCTGGCGGCCAATTTCCGCATCGGCAGCTTTACCGCCCGTATGGGCGTGGTCCATCCGGCTGATGCGGCCACCGGCGACATCCTGCTGTTCAGCAGCGAGCTCGCCGCCACCTCCTGGCTTGCGCTTGAGAGCGACGTCCTGCTGGGGCTCGGCGCGCAGACCGAATCGGCCCTGGCCGCCGGGCGCATCGGCATCCGCGTGGACTTCTGAGCCGCTGTTCAGCCCACCGATGCCGCGGGGCGGCCCGGCAGCGGCGACCGGGCGCTGGGGTAGGGACGGGACGTCCCTTCTCATAGCCTGTAGGGAGGACCGGTCGGCTAGGAATCCTGCGGCGCTCTGCGGCCTTTCCCACAGCCCTGCCGGCGCCCACATCCGCCCGGGCGTGAGGGAGCATCGCCCATGGGCGTGCTGTTCTGCTTCGGCTGCGGCTATGTCGCCCGCCACCTGGCCCAGACGCTGCAGGCGTGCGGCTGGACGGTGCGCGGCACCGCCCGCTCTCAGGAGCGGCTCGAGGAGCTCGCGCGCCTTGGGATCGAGCCCTTCCTGTTCCGCCGCGACCGGCCGCTTGAGGAGCCGGCGCGGGCGCTCGCCGGAGTCACCCATGTGCTCCATGCGATTCCGCCGGATGAGGCGGGCGATCCGGTGCTGGACCTCCACGGCGAGGATCTGCGGCGGCTTTCAGGGCTGCGTTGGATCGGCTGGCTCGGCACCACCGCCGTCTATGGCGATCGCGGCGGAGCCTGGGTGAGCGAAGAGGATGAGCCACGCCCCACCGTGGCACGGGCCGAGCGCCGTCTTGCCGCCGAGCGCGCCTGGCTTCAAAGCGGCCTTCCGGTCCACATCTTCCGCCTTGCCGGCATCTACGGTCCCGGGCGCAATGCCATCCGCAACCTCCTGGACGGGCGGGCGCACCGCATCGTCAAGCCGGGACAGGTATTCGGCCGCATCCATGTGGACGACATCGTCCAGGTGCTGCGCGCCTCCATGGCCCAGCCGCGGCCGAGGCGGATCTACAATGTGAGCGACGATGAGCCGGCCCCGCCTCAGGACGTGGTGGCTTTTGCCGCCCAGCTCGTCGGGGTCGAGCCGCCGCCGGAGGTACCCTTCGAGCAGGCTCAGCTGTCGCCGGCAGCGCGCGCCTTCTATGCCGACTGTCGGCGGGTGCGCAACGAGCGTATCAAGCGCGAGCTCGGCGTGCGGTTGCGCTATCCCACCTATCGCGAGGGGCTGCGGGCGCTGCTGGCGGTGGAATGTCCCGCCGCTGCCGGCTGCGGTGGCGGCTCCACGGCGAGCCCGAGCCGCACCAGCGCATAGATCAGCACCAGCGCCGGCAGTGCGGCCAGTGCCGAGCCGGCGAAGAACGCCTCCCAGCCCAGCGCATCCACGAAGAAGCCCGAGCTCGGCACGATCACGAACTTGCCGAAGAGCTGCATGAAGGAGGTCAAAAGCGCATACTGCACCGCCGTGTAGTGCACATTGCAGAGGGACGACAGATAGGCGACGAACACCGCCGTGCCGAGGCCCCCTGAGAGATTTTCAATCAGAATCACCAGGTGAAAGAGCGCCAGCATCAGGCTGGCAAAACCCGCCTGGTCCAGGCCGAGGGCGGCCGCCCCCAGCGCATGGGCCCGGGCCAGCAGCAGGAAGGCAAGGTTGGATCCGGCCATCACCACCACCGCCAGCGCCATGGAGCGCATCAGCCCCAGCCGGTAGACCACCGCGCCGCCGACGAGCCCGCCCAAGAGCGTCATCCACAGGCCGAAGGTCTTGGACACCCAGGCGATCTGGGTCTTGGTGAAGCCCATCTCGATGTAAAAGGGGTTGGCCATGAGGGTGAGCAGCACATCGCTCGCCTTGAACACCGAGATCAGGGCCAAAACCAGGACGGCGGCGGCGATGCCGTGGCGGGCGAAGAAGTCGTAGAAGGGCTCCACCACCGCCCGACGGACCCAAAGCTGCAGGCGCGATTCCCGCACAGCCGGGGTCAGGCCGAAGACGGCGACGAAATCGCGCGAGAAGTAGGGCACGCCATAGGCCCACACCGCCACCAGAAAGCGGATCCAGAAGCCCACCACCAACAGCCAGATGGGGCTCATGAAAGCCGCCGCATCCAGCCCGCTGCCGCCCAGCAGCAGGCTGGTGCCATTGGCGAGCCCGAAGACCAGTTGGAGAAAGGCCCAGGCATAGGGCTTGGCCAGCACCAGCGGGGCCTCGGCCAGCAGATGGGCGAGCACCGTGAGGATCGCCCAGCCCATGCTGACGAGCGCCCAGTTGCGCAACAGCCGCGGGGATTCGGGGTTGCGATTGAGGAGATGGAGGGCGGTGGCCATCCCCAGCAGCACCACCAGCCCGTCCAGTGCTGCCACCAGCCCCCAGAAGCGGGATGCGGGACCACCGGCATCAAACAGCAGGCTAAACAACCAGCCGAGGGGTTCCACCACCAGCAGCCAGCCGATCACAAGCCAGGGCACGAACCCCAGCGGACGGCGACGGTCCGCCGGCTCAGCGGCGCGCTCGCGGTCGAGGCGATCGGGCGCGCCTGCCGCCGCCGGCTCGAGGCTGTGGGTGGTCACCTCGGGCTCACGTACCCACAGCACCGTCGCCACCCCCACCAGCACCAACAGCGCCATGGCGGCATAGGCGGTGGACCAGCCGAAGGCATCGGCCAGCAACAGCGCGCCAGCGGTGGCCACCCACATGCCGATGCGATAGCCCAGCACCACCACCCCGGCGCCGGCGCCGAGCTCCTCCCGCGGCAGAATCTCGATGCGGTAGGCGTCGATGGCGATGTCCTGGGTGGCGGAGCAGAAGGCCACCAGCAGCGCGACCACGGCGGTGGCGGCGAGATTGGTGGCGGGGTCGGTCTGGCCGAGGGCGAAAATGGAGGCGATCAGGCCCAGCTGGGCCGCCAGGATCCAACCGCGCCGACGGCCCAGCAGGGTGGTGAGGGGTGGCAGCGGCAGGCGGTCCACCAGCGGCGCCCAAGCGAATTTGAAGGTATAGGGGGCAAAGACATAGGCGAACAGGCCGATGGCGCTCTTGGAGGTGCCCACCTCGGCGAGCCAGGTGGAGAGGGTGGTGGCCACCAGCATGATGGGCAGGCCACTGGAAAAGCCCAGCAGCAGGATCGCCAACACCCGTGGATCCTGATAGACCCGCCAGGCCTCGAGCCAGCCCCTGAGACGTTGGCTCATCGCGGCCATGCCGCCTCCCCTTCGCCGCCCTCCCCACAGATTTCGTCACCGACTCCGCTGGCCGCAGGGCGAGGGGCGGCGCCCGGGCCGCCCCCTTCGTCCCGCCGCATCAGAAGAAACGCTCAGGCACGGTGATGATGTCACCCGGCTGGATCGGGGTGTTGCCCGGTACCACCACCGGCGGGGCGTCGGCGCCGCCACGCTGCAGCAGGATGCCATCCTGCTTGGCGCGGAAGGTGAAGCCGCCGGCCTTGGCGACCGCATTGAGCACCGTCATGCCGGGTTCGTAGGGATACTGGCCCGGCTCCTTGACCTCACCGAGGATGTAGAAGGGACGATAGTTGAGGATCTCGACGCTGATCTTGGGGTTGACGAGATAGCCGTCTCCATAGCGGCGCTCGAGCTCATCCTCAAGCTCGCGGGCCGTAAGACCCGCCGCCTTGACCTCGCCTATGAGCGGCAGCGACAGATAGCCGTTGCCGTCCACCTCGAACTCGCCCGAGAGGTCCTCGTGGCGGAAGACGGTGATCTTGACCTTGTCGCCGGTACCGAGACGGTAGGGCTGCTGTTCCAGCTTCACCGGCAAGCCGGTGACGGGATCGACCGGTACCGGCGCGATTTCGGGTGCGCTGGTGCAGCCTGCGAGCACCCCCGTCCCTCCCAGGAGAGCCATCGCTCCCAAGCGCAGCATCCCACGCCGTTTCATCGACCGTTCCCCCTCGCCTCGCGATCCTCAACCGGCTGAAGGCACGCGACTTTCCACGCGACCGGCAACACCTAAGCAAAAGGGGCGGACGGCACAAGCCCGCCCGCCCCATCTCCGCTTCCGCCGTAAGGCTTAACGCCGCAGCACCACGCCAGCGCGCACGATGTGGCGGTCGTACTCGGCTGCATTGTCGTCCGAGGAACGGGTCTGGAAATTGTAGCTCACCCCCACCACCAGCCAGCGGTTGACGGTGTAGTTGAGCCCAGCAGCCACCGAGAAGGTGTCGTCGGAGCGAGCGGTATCCTCGAAGTCATCCCGCATGTAGGTGGCCGCGCCCGTGAGCTCGATATTGCGCCGCAGCTGATGGCTCACCGACACGGAGACCTGCTTGCGGAACCGCGCCGAGGCGGTGTTGCCGCCGAAGGTCACCGTGGTTTCCTGCATATCGGCCAGAGCACCGATGGCCACGGTGGTGATGGGCGTCGGGGTCCAGGTAAGGTTCACCACGGCGTTGAAGCCGGTGGTGGCATCCAGCGTATTGTCATCGGGATCGTGGCGCGCGATACCCACCGCCGCTTCGCCCACCAGGAGCTGGCTCAGCTCCACTTCGGCACCGACCCGCGCCGCCCAGAACTTGCTCTCGCGGTCGACGCCATTGTCATCGGGCGTCTGGTCGTAGTCCGTCAGACGATAGACGCCCTCGCCAAAGACGGCGATCGCCGGCGAGATGCGCACGCCGCCTCGGAGGTTGAAGGCGTAGAGGTTGTGGTCGCGGTCGTCGTTGTTGAAGCCGGGCACGTCCTCATAGTCGCGCCGCACCACGCTCACCCCCGGCTGCAGGAAGAAGCGGTTGAACTCGTGGCGGTAGGTGAGGTTGGCGGCGAGGTCCAGCACCTTGGTGACGTCGGAATTGCCCACCACGTCGGGGTCCGCCGCATCCTCATGCAGGCGTCCGGCCCGCACCCCGATCCGCAGCGCCTGCATGCGGCTGATGTCGACGCGCCCGAGCACGCTGGCGCCGAAGTCGAGATAGTTCTGGTCGGTCTCATCACGGTAAAAGCCGCCTTCGGCGAACAGCATCGCCTCGAGCGCGTGGCGCGACCAGGTGGAGCGGGCGGTAAGCTGCGGCCGCACCACCAGCGCAATGTCGCTATCCTCATTGTTGGGAGCGGCATAGACATTGCTGTCGAACTGGGCGCTGGCCCGCAGCTCCGGATAGAGCAGGAAGGCCCCAGCCCGCATGCCGGTGGGCTCCAGCGGTCCTACCTCCTGGGCGGCGGCCACCGCAGGCCCCAACAGGGCGGTCGACATCAGCAGGGCGGAAGCGAAGGACTTGCGCACGGCGACACCTCCGTTGATCGAGCTATGGTCTGCCTCGGGTGGGTGCAGTCGGCAACACCGCGCACCTCGCCACGCCTTGAGTAGAACCGTAAGGCGTACGGTGGCAAGGTGTAGGGCCACCGCCGCGCGAGGCCACCACGCCTTTTGCGACGGTTCGCCGGCGCTTGTCGCAACCATGCAACACTCCCACCTTGGGGCCGGTCCCGCAGAAGAGGGGTGGCGTGCTGTCACGCTGGTTCCAGCGATCCCAGCCGGCGACGGCGGCCGGTGAGCGTCCGCGGGTCGAGGGGCGTCCTGCACGGGTGCCGGCAGGCGTGCGGGTCTATGCCATTGGCGATGTCCATGGCCGCCTCGACCTCTACCGCCAGCTGGAGGAACTCATCCTCGAGGATCTCGCCCGGGATGGCCGGCTCCTCGACCCGCTGGTGGTCCATCTGGGCGACTATGTCGATCGCGGGCTCCAGAGCCGCCAGCTGCTGGATCATATCCTCCACCACTCGCGACTTGCCGACTGGCCGCGGGTGTTCCTGCGCGGCAACCACGATCTGTGGATGCGACTGTTCCTCGCGGGCGAGCCGGTGGGGGAAAGCTGGCTTGCCTATGGTGGCGATGCCACCATCGCCAGCTATGGGGTGCCGCCGCGGCCTGATCTGCCGGAGGAGGAGCGCCTCGCCGAACTCCGCCACCGCCTGGCCGAGCGGGTGCCGCCGGCGCACCTGCGCTTTCTCGATGCCCTCGAGGATGCCTTCGTGCTGGGCGACTATTTCTTCTGTCACGCCGGCATCCGCCCCGGAGTGCCGCTGGCCGAGCAAAGCCCCGAAGACCTGCTGTGGATCCGCGAGCCCTTCCTGAGCTGGCGGGGGGATGCCGGCAAGGTGATCGTCCATGGCCACACGGTAAGCGAGGTGCCGGTGGTGCGCACCAACCGCATCGGCGTGGATACCGGCGCCTACATCACCAACCGGCTGACGGCGCTGGTGCTGGAGGGCGAGGACTATCGCTTTCTTACTGCTGGCGGCTGACGGCCCCCGTCAGGCCGCAAGCGCGCCCAGGATCAACGCCGCCAGCACCGCGAGCCCGACATTGCGGTGAAAGCGGAAGTGCCGGAGACAGGATGTGCGATCGTCCAGATCCACCGCCGCCACATGCCAACCAAGCAGGGCCGCCGGCAGCACCAGCGCCGCGAGATAGGCCACACCCATGCCGGCCAGCAGTCCGGCGGCCGCCAGCAGAACCAGCATCAGCAGGTAGAAGCCGGCGATCCAGCGGCGGCTCGCAGCCCCCAGACGGAGGGCGGTGGAGCGCACGCCGATGCGGCGATCGTCCTCCCGGTCCTGATGGGCATAGACAGTGTCATAGCCGAGCGTCCAGAAGGCGCCGGCGGCATAGAGCAGCAGCGCTTCCACCGTGAGCGTCCCGCGCAGGGCGACATAGCCCACCAGCGCTCCCCAATTGAAGGTCACCCCCAAGACCGCCTGCGGCCACCAGGTTACGCGCTTGGCCAGGGGATAGAGCAGCACCAGCGGCACGCTCGCAAGCGCCACCAGCCGTGCCAGCGGCGGCAGCGCCAGCAGCACCAGCAGCCCCACCGCCGCCTGCAGGGCGACGAACAGCAGCGCCTGGGCCACCGTCAGCCGCCCGGCGGCGAGCGGCCGGTTGCGGGTGCGCTCCACCTGGCGGTCGAGATCGCGGTCGAACAGATCGTTGAGGGTACAGCCGGCGCCGCGCATGGCCACCGCCCCCACGGCGAACAGGGCGCCATAGGCCAGCACCCGGGGGAGGGAACCGCCCCCCTCCGCGGCCGCCAGCGCGAGCCCCCACCAGCAGGGCAGCAGCAGCAGCCAGGTGCCGATGGGACGGTCCCAGCGGGCCAGCAGCGCATAGTCGCGCAACCGCGGTGGCAGGCGGCCGACCCAGCCGAGCTGCTGGTCGGCCACGAGCGGGGGCGCGGCTTGCTCGGACATGGCCGGAGGTCTACCCGTGGAGACGGAGCCGGACCGCCGGGAATATGCGCACGCCCCGCCTCCATGTCGAGCGGCTTGCCCCCGGGAGCTCGCCGGTGGAGCTGGATGCCGCCCGCGCCCACTATCTGCGCACGGTGCTGCGGCTGCGGGTGGGCGATCGGCTGCGCCTGTTCAACGCCGAGGCGGGCGAGTTCGAAGCGCGCCTGATCGCCCTTGCGCGCGATCGGGCGCTGGCCGAACTGGGGCCGCAGTCGCGGCCGCCGGTGGCGCCATCGGGGCCGGAGTTGTGGTTCGCCCCCATCCGCCGCACCCGCATGGAGTGGCTGGTGGAAAAGGCGGTGGAGCTTGGGGTGCGGCAGCTGGTGCCGGTGATCACCGCCCGCACGGTGGTGCAGCTGCGCCGCCCCGAGCGGCTCCGAGCCATCGCCGTGGAGGCGGCGGAACAGTGCGAGCGGCTCCATGTGCCGCCGATCCTACCACCACAGCCGCTGAACCGCCGGCTGGCCGAGCGTGATCCGGCGATACCGCTGCTGGTGGCAGTGGAACGTACCGACGCACCGCCGCTGCTGCAGCAACTCACCCGCCTCGCCTCAAACGCGCCGGCGGTCCTGGTCGGCCCCGAGGGTGGCTTTTCGCCCGAGGAACGGGCCCTGCTGCAGGCCACATCCGGCGTACACCCGGTCTCCCTCGGCGCCACCATCCTCCGCAGCGAAACAGCCGCCCTCTATGCGCTCTCCCTGATCCGCGCCATTCTGGAGGGGGAATCGTGACGCCCGAGCCCCACACCCT
>WFXL01000071.1 GCA_015490605.1 Rhodospirillales bacterium | reverse complement strand
GGTGGGCCTGGGCCAGGGCTGGCTCTCCTGCTCCCTGTTCCTGCGGGAGATCATGGGCCGCGAGGAGGGGGCGCCGCCGCCGGTGGACCTGGCGCTGGAGCGGCGGCACGGCATCTTCGTGCGCCAGCAGATCGCCGCCGGGCGGGTGCTGGCCTGCCACGATCTCGCCGACGGTGGTCTTGCCGTGGCGCTGGCGGAGATGTGCCTTGCCTCCGGTATCGGCGCGCGGCTGAGCGTGCCCGAGGGCGTGCCCGGGCGTTTCGGCTGGCTGTTCGGCGAGGACCAGGGGCGCTATCTGCTGGCGGTGAGTCCCGAGGAGGCCCCCCAGCTGCTGGCCGAGGCGCGGGCGGCGGGCGTGGTGGCGCGGGCGGTGGCACGCACCGGCGGCGATGCGTTGATCCTCGGCGACGGGCCGCCCATATCGCTGGCGGAACTGAAGGCGCGTCGCGAGAGCTTCTTCCGGAGCCTCTTCGACGCCTGAGCCGGGCCGGAGCCGTGAACCATGCCGATGGCCGCCACCGAGCTGGAACGGCTGATCCGTGCGGCCTTTCCCGATGCCCGCATCGAGATCGAGGACCTGGCGGGCGACGGCGACCACTATCGGGTGGTGATCGAATCGGCAGCCTTCCGCGGCAAGAGTCGCATCCAGCAGCACCGCATGGTCTATGAGGCGCTGGGGCCGCACATGGGCGGCACGCTCCATGCCCTGGCGCTGGTCACCCGCGTTCCCGAATCCACCAACCACGAGGCGGGCCGATGAGCGAGGAGAAGGAGATCTTCCGGCGCATCCGCGAGCAGATCGCGAGCGATGACGTGGTGCTCTACATGAAGGGCACGCCGGTGTTTCCCCAGTGCGGCTTTTCCGCCGGCGTGGTGCAGGTGCTCTCCGCCCTCGGGGTGAAGTTCACCGCCTACAATGTCCTCGAGGACATGGAGCTGCGCCAGGGGCTCAAGGAATTCGCCCACTGGCCCACCTTCCCCCAGCTCTACATCAAGGGCGAGCTCGTGGGCGGCTTCGACATCGTCCGCGAGATGTACGAGAGCGGCGAGCTGCAGCAGCTCCTGCGGGAGAAGGGGATCGCCTTCTCCGAGGCTGCCTGACGCTGCGCCGGCGCAAGATCGCCGGCTCCTCGCCGTCCACCGGCCGCACGAACACCGGCGCCGGGCACTGGCCGTTGTCCACCAGCACCTCGAGCCAGCGCGCCGGCCCCGCGGTGCCGCCGACAAAGCCGTAGCCGTCCTCGAACCCGTAGAGGCCGTGGAGCCGCACCCGCAGCCGCGCATACAGTGCCCGGCCATCCAGCCGCGCACCCGCGAGATAGACCGCTTCAATATCCAGCCGCTTGCGCCCGTCCCAGACAGGTATCCGCAGCTGGCTGCCGGCCCCCGGCTCGCCCTCCACCCAACGCTGCAGCTGCACAAAGGCGGTCAGGGGATCCAGCGCCCCCGCCTGCAACTCCGGCGGCACGTCGCTGGGGCGCTCGCGGCCGTTGTTGAGATAGCGAAAGCGCACGAGCCGGCCGTCTTCATCGAAGCGCATGGTGATGCGGCGCCGGCGATCGGGCTTGTCTTCGCGCCCCTCATAGACCAGCGGGCGGATCTCCGGCCTCAGCCGGACAATCCCGCGCATCTCCATCCGACGCCGGCCGAACAGGCGGGTGAAGCCCACATTCTCGATCACCAGCACCACCCGCGCCCGCCCGGAGCCGAGCCGCTCCTGCTCCAGGAGAATGCGCCCCACTTCGCTTCCCCGCGCCCGCAGGGCATATTCGAAACGGCAGCGTTCCGCCGCCTGCAGCCCTAAAGGGCCTGTTGGCGGCAATATCATCAACAGGGCCAGCAGCACGGATCGGCCGAGCGGGACCCTCATGCGTCGCCTCTCCCTCACCCTCGCCATCACCATGATATGCCTGGTGCCGACAGCGGCCAGCCTGGCGCGCATTGATGTGGCCGCGTCACCACAGCTGGCCCGGCCGGGCGAGGTGCTGTTCGTCCGCGACGAGCGCCGGCGGGCGCTGGCGCGACTGAATCCGGCGGTGCGGGCACGGCTCTGTGGGGCGGCGGACATGCGTTGGAAGAGTGTGCGCGCGCCCACCACCGTCACGCCGAAGCGGCGCGGGCGGCTCGAGCGCTTCTCCTGGCAGGTGATGCGGGCGGCCGCCGCGACCTTTGGCACGGAGGATCCCAAAGCTCGACGGCATCTGGTCCGGCTGCTCCACCGCTGGGCGCGCGGGCGCGCCTTGAGCCGCTGGCGCGGAGACCGGATCAAGGTGGCCTATGCGGTGGACCGCTCCCTGCTGCCCACCATCGTCGCCTGGTGGCTGGTGCGAGATGAGCCCGAGGTGAGCGCGGAGGTGCGTGCCCGCATCGATGCCTGGCTTGAGGGTGCGGTGGCCCGAAGCCTCGCCTTCCGGACCGACCTGCCCCGCACCCAGCGGGTGGCGCGCAACAACCATGCCCTCTTGGGCGCGAGCGTGTGGGCTGCCTGGGGTGCGCTCATGGATGAGCCGGCGCTGCTGGCGCGTGCTCTCACCTATTATCGTGAAACCCTGACGACCATGCGCCCTGACGGCAGCCTGCCGCTGGAGACGGCCCGCGGCGCGCGGGCGCTGTGGTACCAGCGTCATGCGCTGAGTTCGCTGGTGGTGCTGGACACCATCGCCGCCGTGCAGGGGCTGGAGGCGAGCGCGGGACTGCCACCAGGTCAGAGCCTCCACCGGGCGGTGCGCTTTCTGCTGGAGGCCATCGAGGATCCCCGGCGGGTGTGGCCCTATGCGGTGGAGAATTTCCGCCCGGGCCCCTCCAACAACCCCTATGTGCAGGACCTGGGGTTTCTGCGCACCCGCCCCTCGGGCCGCCACTACATGGCCTGGACCGTGCTCTATCGGGCACGCTATCCTGACCGGCCGGAAGCGCACCAGCTCGCCGCGCTGCTGGCGCGCGAGGATCCCGACCGCGGCCCGATGGTGGACGAATATGCCGGCGGGGCGATGACCTGCTTCTTTGCCGACACGGTCGCCGACGACCCGTCCTGAGCGCGCAAAACGAGCCGACGCAGGCCGCCGCCCTTCAAAGGTCGGAGCCTGCTCACACCGTCAACGACGCCTGAGCGAAGCATGGACAGCTGCCGTTCGGGCCAATCGGCCGCATCCGATGGCCCACGGACCGGAAGACCTCGCCCACTGCACGCGCCGGAGCCGGCGGTGGATGCGGAAAGCCGCCGGGTGATGATCTGATCCCCGCGCCTTCCGCGGGCGGCACCTCAGTCGGCGGGGGTGGCGGTTTCGACGGCGGTGGCCGCCTCCACCTGCGGGTAGGGCGGCTTGTGCCAGCCCCGCGGGGAGAGGGTGAAGACCTCCACCCCGTCCTTGGTGACGCCCACCGTGTGCTCGAACTGAGCCGAGAGGGAACGGTCGCGGGTGACGGTGGTCCAGCCGTCCTTGAGGATCTTCACCGCTGCCTTGCCGGCATTGATCATGGGCTCGATGGTGAAGATCATGCCCGGGCGCAGCACCAGGCCGGTGCCGGGGCGGCCGAAGTGGCGCACCTCGGGCGGCTGGTGGAAGTCGCGGCCGATGCCGTGGCCCACGAACTCCCGCACCACCGAGAAGCGATGGCGTTCGGCCAGCGACTGGATCGCGTGGCCCACATCCCCCAGCGTCGCCCCGGGGCGGACGGTGCGGATGGCGGCCCACAGCGCCTCGAAGGTGACCTCCACCAGCCGGCGCCCCTTGACCGGCACCCGGGCGGGATCGCCCACATAGAACATGCGGCTGGTATCCCCATACCAGCCGTCGAGAATGACGGTCACGTCGATGTTGAGGATGTCGCCTTCCCTGAGGATCTTGTCGTCGCTGGGGATGCCGTGGTTGACCACATGATTGACGGAGATGCAGCAGCTCTTGGGATAGCCGCGATAGCCCAGGGTCGCGGGAATGGCGCCATGCTCGCGGATGAAGGCGTCAATCCGCCGGTCGAGCTCGCCGGTGCTCACCCCGGGCTGCACATGGGGGGTGATGTAGTCGAGGGTCTCGGCCGCCAGCCGTCCGGCTCGGCGCATCGCCGCAAACGCCTCGGGGCCGTAGAGGGGCACCGGCTTGCCGGTGCCGCCCACATCGATAATGGTCTCGGCCTTCTTCATGGTCCGTCCGAATCCGAAGCTCCCGCCGGGACGCCACCTGGCAGCCGCTCGGCTGGCACCGCCTTGCCGGCCAGCACCCGCAGGATGTTGTCGATGCACATGGCGGTCATCTGCGCCACGGCATCCTCGCTCAGCCCGGCCACATGGGGTGTGAGGATCACCCGGTCCAGTGTCCTGAGGGGCGAGTCCGGCGGCAGCGGCTCATCCTCGAACACATCGAGCGCTGCACCGGCAAGCCGCCCCTCCCTGAGGGCCGCCACCAGCGCCTCCTGGTCCACCAGCCCGCCGCGGGCCGTGTTCACCAGATAGGCGCCGGGGCGCATGCGGGAAAGGCGCGCGGCATTCACCAGATGGCGCGTGGCCGGGGTGAGGGGCGCATGGAGCGAAACCACATCGGCGGTGGCGAAGAGCTCATCCAGCGCCACCGGCTCCACCCCCTCGCGCCGCATGGCCTCAGGCGGGGTCCCGGGGCTCGTGGCCAGCACCCGCATGCCGAAGGCCCTGGCCCGGCGGGCGGTGGCCCGGCCGATGCGGCCGAAGCCGACGATGCCGAGGGTGCGGCCGGCAACCCCGGGGTGGAAGCGGGTGCCCCAGCCGCCGGCCCGCACCGTCCGGTCATAGGCGAACAGCTCCTGGAGCAGGGCGGCGATCATGGCCATGGCGTGGTCGGCCACCGCCTCGTGGTTGGTGCCCGGGGTGAGTGCCACCACCACGCCATGACGGCGCGCCGCTTCGAGATCGACATTGTCGAACCCCACGCCGAGGCGGGCGATCACCCGCAGGTGTGAAGCGGTGCGCAACACCCGCTCGGTATAGGGTTCGATGCCGGCCAGCACTGCCACCGCATCGCCCAGCGCCGCCATCAGTTGCGGCTCGTCGTAGAACCGGCCGGTCTCGTTGAAGGCAAGGGAGAAGCCGGCATCGGTCAGGGGTCGCAGCAGCTGCCGCCGCCTGGCCAATAGCGGCACCGCGATCAGCACCCGTCCGCGCCCGCCCTGCTGCTGCGCTCCCATCGCCCGCCCTCACATGACCGCGCCCAGCTGCCAGGGAACGAACTCATGGTCGCCCACGCCCAGCTGTTCGCTGCGGCTGGGCTCGCCCGAGGCCAGGGTGAGCAGGCGCTCGAAGATGCGCGCGCCCACCTCCTCCACACTGGCCTCGCCGGCCAGGATGGCGCCGGCATCGATGTCCATGTCCTCCTCCATCCGCCGCCAGGTCTCGCGGTTGGAGGCGATCTTGAGGGTGGGGGCCGGCTTTGAGCCGAAGCAGGAGCCGCGGCCGGTGGTGAAGGCGATCAGGGTGGCGCCGCTGGCGATCTCGCCCGTTACCGAACAGGGATCATAGCCGGGGCTGTCCATGAAGACGAGGCCGCGGCTCTGGACCGGCTCGGCATAGTCGAGCACCGCCACGAGCGGCGCGCGGCCGGCCTTGGCCACCGCCCCCAGCGACTTCTCGAGAATGGTGGTGATCCCGCCGGCGCGATTGCCCGGGGTGGGATTGTGGTCCATGGAGCCACCATGGCGGGCCACATAGGCCTCCCACCAGCGGATCCGTTCCAAGAGCCGTTCAGCCACCTCGGGCGAGGCCGCCCGGCGCAGCAGCAGGTGTTCGGCGCCATAGATCTCCGGGGTCTCCGCGAGGATCACGGTCGCTCCCTGGCGCACCAGCAGATCCGCCGCCACCCCGAGGGCCGGATTGGCGCTCACCCCCGACCAGGCATCGGAGCCGCCGCACTGGAGCCCCACCACCAGCTCCGCCGCCGGCACCTCTTCGCGGCGGACGCGGCCGGCCTCGGGCAGCATCTCCCGCAACATGGCGATGGCCCGGGCGACGGTGCGGCGGGTACCGCCGCTCTCCTGCATCACCAGAAAGCGCAGCTGCGGCCCCTCCTCGAGGCCGTAGAGGTCCATCAAAAGCCGCACCTGGGCCACCTCGCAGCCGAGCCCCACCAGCAGCACGCCGGCGAAATTGGGATGGCGCGCATAGCCCATCAGGGTCCGCTGCAGAAGCCGCAGCCCCTCACCGTCGGCGGCGGTGCCGCAGCCGCCATGGTGGGCGCAGGCGACGATCCCGTCCACCGTCGGATATTCGGCCAGCAGCTCCGGCGGGAACTGTTGGCGCACCCGGTGGACCACGGTGGCGGCGCAGTTGACGGTGGCGATCACCCCGAGCCAGTTGCGGGTCCCCACCCGGCCGTCGCGGCGGCGATAGCCCTGGAAGGTGCGGATCTCCTCGGCCGGTGGCAGGGGTGCTGCCGCCACGCCCACCTCGGCCTCCCGGCGGAAGTCACCCATGGCGAGATTGTGGGTGTGGACGTGCTCGCCGGGCGCAATGTCGCGGGTGGCAACGCCGATGATCTGGCCATATTTGCGCACCGGCTCACCGCGCCCGAGCGGCACCAGTGCCACCTTGTGGCCCGCCGGTATCGCCTCGCCCAGCACCACCCCGGTGCCGTCCACCAGATCGCCGGCGAACCCCGGCTCCCGCAGCACCGCCACCGGATCCTCGGGCGCCAGCCGGATCGCCCGCCGCTTCGCCCGCATCGTCCCTCCCCCGCGACCATCGCCCACCGCGATAGCCCCTGGTCGCAGCCGGGGCAAGCGCGCTTGGCGGCGATTTCTACCCGTGATAGAACCTTCTGCGCTAACGTTCTCTTAACCTTGATGTGCCACAGGGGGCGGGGTGCAGCGACGGACCGGGACGATGTCGCCGAGCTGGCTGGTGTCGGTGCTGGTGGGCTATGTCGCCGGGGTGGTGCTGGCGGCGCTGGTGCTGCCCGATGGGGTGGGCCGCCTGTGGTGGCGGGCGCTGCTGGTGGCCGGCGGGCTTTTGGCCCTCGGCCTTGCCGCCGTGCTGTGGCCCCGCGCTCGTTCAGCACCGTCGCCCCGGGGCCACCGCCGCCTGCGGGACGGTTGGGAGGCGCTGGTGGCCCTGATCGACCGCGGCCTCGACCGCCTGCTGCCGCCCTCGCCGCCGCCACGGGATGCCGCCGCCTCCACCGCTGCGGCGACGTCTGCGGGGCTCAGGCGCCAGCCCGCCAAGGTGCGGCCGGCGGGGCCGGGTGCCGGCCTGTGGCCGATCGTGCGGCTGCCCCAGCGGGTCGCCTGTATGGCCTGGTTGCCGGCAGGCGAGGAACGCTCCACCGGTCGCGAGCTGGGGCGGCTGGCCCGGGCGATCGGGCTTGCACGCGATCTCGGCTTCGCCAACCGGGCCACCGCCCTCCTGGTGGAGCTGGATCCGCTGGTGCTGGCCACCGCCGGCGCCCGCGGTCGGATCGCCGCCTTCGTCGAGGACCGCACCCCGTCGGGCTGCACGCTGGTGCCGGTCTTCCGCCTGGAGGGCGAGCGGGTGCCGGAGGACCTGCCGCTGGACCTGGTGATGGATCTGGCGGCACCCGAACGGCTCGAGTTCGGCCTCCTGCTGGAGGAGTTCGGGGCCTTTGAGGCCGAGCGGCTGCGGCGGCTGGGGTTCGGCTGGCTGATGGTCCCCCGTGGCCCGTTCCTGGCCGCAGGCCCTGAGGATGGCCTCGACCCGGCCCTCATGGCGCGGCTGGAGCGGCTGCGCCAGGCGGAGATCCGGGTGATCGTGCGGGATCTCGCGAGCGAGCGGGAACTGTTGGAGGTGCTGGACTATCCGGTGGACTTCGCCACCGGACCGCTGTTCCGCCCGGCGGTGGAGGAGGTGGCCGAACCCGCCCCGCGGCGTCGGGTGGCGTGAGGGGCGAAAGCGCCACGGCAGGGACGTCTTGTGGCGGTCGATGCCGGTAGCACGCCACCCCGGTGGCGGGGCATGGCTGTGGCCTGCATCGTCCTTCCATGGCCGTAGCGGGTGCGATCCTCCACGCTGAAGGGTCATGTGGCTGTGGCTCGCATCGTCCTTCCATGGCGCCGCATGATCCCCATATGGAGAAAGGAAAAACGGGGAGGTGAGCCATGTCCTTCACCGGTCTCGACGTGTTCGACCGGACCATCCAGCTCACCAACATCTGGCTCAAGGAGCTGATGGAGAAGCTCGGCACCGATGACCGCCATCGTGCCTATCTGGCACTGCGTTCGGTGCTGCACGCCCTGAGAGACCGCCTGACCGTCGAGGAGGCGGCCGACCTCGCCGCCCAGCTGCCCATGCTGATCCGCGGCATCTATTATGAGGGCTACCATCCGGCCGACAAACCCCTGAAGGAACGCCACCGCGAGGAATTTCTCGCCCATATCCGCGAGCAGTTCCGCAAGGACCCGGAGGTGGACGCCGAGGCCATCGTCCGCGCGGTGTTCGCGCTTTTGGACGAGAAGATCACCCGCGGCGAGATCGAGGACGTGCGGCACGCACTGCCGCGGCACATCCGCGAGCTCTGGCCCGAGCGCTGACAGGCTCCCGGCACCGCCGCGCCCGTACCGGCACCCGCGGCCAACCGGCCGCCCATGAGAGGGACAGCAAATCATGCAGGCCAAGGATGTGATGACGCCCGATCCGATCACCGTGCGGCCCGAAACGCCGGTGGAGGAAATCGCGCGGCTGCTGTTGGACAAGCGCATCAGCGGGGTGCCGGTGGTGGATGAAGCCGGTCGGGTGGTGGGCATCGTCAGCGAGGGCGATCTCATCCGTCGCCTCGAGGACAGCGGCGAGGATCCGCCGCGGCGCCGTTCTTGGTGGCTCGAGCTCCTGCAGCTGCCAGAGGAGCGGGCGCGCGCCTTCGTCCGCGCCCATGGACGGCGGGCGCGCGACATCATGACGCCCGATCCGGTCACCGTCCGGCCCGAGACGCCCCTGCCGGCGATCGCACGGCTTCTGGAGGAGCGCGGCATCAAGCGGGTGCCGGTGGTGGACGAGGACGGGCGGCTTGTGGGCATCGTCAGCCGCGCCGATCTTTTGCGGGCCTTGGCGGTGCAGCCGCCGCGAGCGGCTGCCACCGATGATCGGGCGCTGCGCGAGGCGGTGCTGCAGGCGTTTGATCGCGCCGGCCTGACCCACTACCCCTACGTCAATGTGGTGGTGCAGGACGGTGTCGTGCACCTGTGGGGCATCGTCGGCTCGCGGGAGATGGCCGAGGCGCTGCGGGTGGCGGCGGAAGAGGTGCCGGGTGTGCGCGCGGTGGAGGTTCACCTGGCGGTGCGATCGCCGGTGCCCGAAATCTGAGGGGCGCAGCCTTCGGCCAGACGGGCGAGAAACTGCGCCACTGCGGCTGTGTCCACGAGCCGAAAGCGCGCCCGGGTGGCGGGGCGGCCGTCGCCCACGAGGATGGTGATCCCCTCATCCCCCAGCTCGGCGAAGGCGTCCTCGTCGGTGACGTCGTCACCCAGGAAGACGGGAAGGGCGCCCGCTGGCGCTACCTCCTCCAGCAGCCAGCGGACCGCCCGTCCCTTGTGCCAGTCCACCGCCGGCTTGAGATCGAAGATCTTCTTGCCTTCAAGCAGGCGCACCCGTGGTCGGCACGCTGCCTGCCGCCGGATCTCCTCGCCCAGGGCGGCGACGGCCTGCGGCGGTGAGGCGCGCACATGGACCGCCAGCGACAGGCGCTTGCGCTCGAGCCAGGCCCCCGGGGTGGCCGCCACTCTGGGGGCGAGCTCGTCGGCCAGCGCCGCCAGCTCCTCCGCCACCTCCGATCCCACCACCAGCCGCCGCCCATCTGGCCCCTCGATATCAAGGCCGTGGGAGCCAGCATACCACAGCCCCGGGATCCCCACCCGCGCGCGGATGTCGGCGAGATCGCGCCCGCTGACCACCGCCACGAAGGCGCGGGTGGCCAGCCGTGCCAGCGAGGCCGCCACCGCCGGATCGAGGCGGGCGAGATCGGGATGGTCGACGATGGGCGTGAGGGTGCCGTCGAAGTCGAGGAACAGGGCAAGCCGCCCCGCCCGACAGGCCTCGATCAGGCGCGGCAACAACCCCTCCGCACACGGCAGACTATGGGGTGCGGTCACGATGGCCACTCCGGGATGGAAACGCACCGGTGGGCGCCTTCGGCTCTAGGCCGAGCCGGGCCGATTGTCAGCCGCGACAAAGGGTCTAGGATGCGCGGCCGGTGCGGGTGTGGCGGGGGAGTCGTGCGCGAGATCACCCTGAGTGCCGGGGAGGTCCTGTTCGAGGAGGGCGAGCCCAGCGAGACGGTGGCGCTGGTCCTCGAGGGCGAGCTCGAGGTGGTGCGCCGCACCGGCAGCCGCGAGGTGGTGCTGGGCACCATCGGCCCGGGTGAATATGCCGGTGAAATGGGGGTGATGGAGGGTCGCCGGCGGGCGGCCACGGTGCGGGCGCGGCAGCCCGCGCGGCTGCGTCTGCTGGACCGGGAGACCTTCTTCGCGGAGGTGGTGCGCGAGCCCGAGCGGGCGCGGCAGTTGCTGTTGCGGCTCTCGGAACGGCTGCGGCGGGCGGATGAGCGCATCGTCCACCTGCTCGCCCCCAGCTCCCGGGCCCCGGCCGCCGAACCCGCGCTCACGCTGCGCCTGCTGCCGGACTCCGACCGCACCCGCGCGCATCTGCCGGCCGAGGGACTCACCATCACCCACCTGCCCTTTTCCGTGGGCCGCAGGCCCGAACCCGGCGAACGCCGCCCGCCGCGACCGGTGGACCTGGCGCTGCCGGACACCCGCCCGTTTCGCCTCTCGCGCCACCACTTCGTGCTGGTGCCGGGACGCGAGGGGCCCGAAGTGGTGGATGCCGGCAGCACCCTGGGCACGGCGGTGGACGGCATCTTCCTGGGCGAACACTTCCCCCGCAGCCGGCTGGTGCTGACGCCGGGCGAGCACGAGCTGGTGGCAGGCGGGATGGGCTCGCCCTGGCGCTTTCGCCTGCAGGTGACCCCAGCCGACGCCGCCTCCTGAGCCGCCGCCAGCCGGGCCTTGTGTCCTGGCCCGGTGCGGCTGCGGTGTGACCGGCGCCCTCAGTCGTGGCGCGACAGCCGCGTGATCGGGCCCGGGGATTCCGCCGCCGTCGCCTCCACCGCCTCGCTCAGACGCCTGAGGGCGATCAGCAGGGCCTCCTCGTCGCGCAGGCGGAAGGCGAGCACCACGAGCCAGGCGGCCGCGGCCACCGGGTCGCGCTCGCCACTTGGCCGCACCGCCGCCGAAGCTTCACCGTCGTGCACCAGCGCCGCCACGCTCATGCTCGTCTTCTCCCCGATGCGCAGGTCCGATCCCACGGCGCTCCCGAAAAAAGACCCCCGCGAGCGAAGCTCGGCGGGGGCACAGGTGAGGGAGGGAGGCACCGTCTGACTTGACGCTGCGTAAACTGCCCTTAACGCCGTCCTCGGTCAACGGGGAAAAATTTCCGATGAAGTTAAAAACTGACACAATTTCGTGAAAGCTTTGACCGCGGATGCTGGCGGCCGAAAGAAGAAATTTGTCTTGATTTGTAGGTTTCATCCCTCCCCGGTCGACTCGCCCCCCACCGCGCCAGCGGCGGGATCGAACCGGTGCACCCGCCTGAGGGTGAGGTTGAGCCGCCCGCCGCCGGGAATCAGGGCCGAGCGGCCCGCGAGAATGCGGTCGATACCGTGGTAGATTCGCCGCGCCGCCCCCGCCATCACCACCACATCGCCACTCTCCAGCACCAC
>WFXL01000070.1 GCA_015490605.1 Rhodospirillales bacterium | reverse complement strand
GCCCAGGACCGCGGTGCGGGCCCGGCGCCGGGGGAGGCGGGGGCCATCCACGAGCCCCCATCGGCGCGGCGCGGTGGCGCCGGTCCCGCACCGCGGTCCTGGGCGCTGTGGAGCGATCGCAGCTGGCGGGCGCTGGCGCAGCTGGCCCCGCCGGCGCCAGCGCCGCCGGATCTGGGCCATGGCGCCTATCGGCGGCGGGCAATGGTGCGGGGCGTGGTGGAGGGGCCGGTGCGCCCCCTGGATCTGGTGGCGTGAGGAGGCGGGCGGCCCCGCTGCGGCTGGCCAATGCCCAGCGGTGTCACCGCCGCTCCAACACAGCCCTTTCATATATTTTCATACCCATTCACGTCTTTGCCTATCTGCGCATAGCCTTGACAGTCGACGGTGCGCCTCTCATTAGTAGGCTTGTAAGCAGAGGGGGATTCGATGAGACCGCCAACGCTTAAAGCCCTGGTCACGATTAACGAGATAGCAAATGATCAGTCTCTGGTTCAGTTTCGGAATATAGGGCAGAGTTGTCTAAGCACTCGCACAGTAAGAAGTTATGTAAAACATGGCATTTTGGTCCCTTATAATGTGCATGGAGGGCCTTATAACGCTTACTTATTTCATGTCGCATCAGTTGCTGTGCGCTTTAAAGTTTGGTCGCTGTGGATGCATAATGCCCGAATCCATGGTAAGAACCTCCCCAGGGTCAAAGAAGTTGCGCAGCGGCTAGATAATGTATTTGGAAATGACTGGAACAATCCAGATGGCAAGCCTATATTTGATGGAAATACGCTAAAGAATAGAGTTCACACATCCTTTTCGGGCAATCATATAAATATTAAGTCTCTCGAGAAATTTGTCAGCGCAACTATGAATTATTTGATAACGCACAACTTAGTTTAATGTGAGGTCACGAAAAGGAGGGGTGACCATGGAGTACGGAGGTGTGCTTTTGGTGGCGACCGGTGCAGTTCTAGCAGTATTAGGGGTGTCTTTTTTGATCGATTTTTGGTGGCTTTTTCAAGTTCCGAGCGAACGATATGATGATTTTGTAGATTTGTGGAGGTCTAACAATTCTTCAACGAAAAGTTTGTCGAGCGCGAAATTAGGTGATGTGCCGAGAGAAAAAGAAAGTAAGGCGATGTCGGCAGGGGCTGCTATTGATATTGATACAGGTCGTGTTATGCCGAAAAGGTCTTACAGCGATTCTCAGATTCGGTCAGTGTTAAGGGGGTAGCGTAGTTATTTTCTGTTTTTTAATTTTTATTTAACGTTCTTTTTTGGTGAGGTTGGGAGTGGTATGACACAATCTCGTGTATATGTAGGGTGGATACCGACAGCGCTTGGTAATTTGTCTTTTAAGGTGGTTGGTCACAATCATGATCCATTCCCCACTATAGCTGGAGTTTTTGAAGATACTCGGAGTAGAGTGTTAAAAGTTTTTTGTGTTCAGCGCCGGACAGTGCCAGATTATGCTTTTCTCCACCCTATAATGTGGCCGCGGCGGGCGCGCTACGCTATGGATGCGTTTTTGGCGCGATGGCGCCATGGCCAGGAGGCGCAGCAATTGTATATATTTATAGGATCGGCAAAATTTGTTCCACGGCGCGGCTCTTATCAAGTCCTTGTTGGTGAGATATGGTGTTTTCGATCAGCGCCACGCCCGACGCATCCAAAAAAAATCAACGCGATAAGGTCATGGAGGTGTCATAAGATTTTAAAAGAGTTATATCTTAGCATGGCGAGATGTGTACAATTAGGTAAATGGCAGAAAAAATTTTTCAAAAGTCATCGAGTCGATTCGAGTTGTGCAAAAGTCATGGAAGCTTTTTTTTAAAAGGGTTTCTAAACGACGTTATTGCGGGCAAATTTCGGTGAAGCTAGAGTGGCGCCTTCGGGTCGCGTTAAATCGGAGTGGATTCGTCTATATTAGGTATGACGATCGTGGGAGAAGCGCCGTGGAAATTCAAGAGATAGCGCGCCAGGGATTTTTCTTTTTGAAAGACGTATTCCACAGACACAAGCATCACGATGTGGACGAGGAGCGTTGGGTTGATATCGTCCCATCTTGTAAATGGAAGGATGAAATTTTGGCTAATTTCATTAGAAAATACATATCAATGATGCCGAGCTCAGAACCACGTATGGCGGGAATCGCGGGATATATTAACACGCTAGCCACAATACTTGGAGAGGAGATGTGGAAAACTTCGCGCAATCCGAACTTGGCTTGTCGTCTTGCGCGAATAGATGGGCTAGCAGACAATGCAGATAATTATGGGAGAAATGTCAGCCATCAACATTTTATGTTTGGTCAAAAGTTAATTCTATACACAGGAATTGTGTGGATTTATTTAGAGGCACTTTTGGGCCCGAGTTGGCGAGAATTGTTAGAGACTTATGCAGAGAATCCATTTAGCATTTCAAGGATTGTGGTGATGATATCCGCTTGGTGGTTTGCCTTTGGGTGGGCACGAGGTTGGGCAAACTGGCGTTGGAGTGCTTGGAAAGTCCGTCTCATCAAGAGAGTTTCTGATTGGGCGAGAAAAAGGTCGGATCGAGGCATAAGAGATGCTGTTAAGAGATGGATCTTGGCGTGGTTTCTCTCACTCGGAATTATTCTTGTGGCCTTGGCATATGAACTCGGATTGGCTGGGATTAAAATGTTCAAGGGCTAGCGATGCTCAATTTTTGTAATAGAAGGTGTCAGGCGGGCAGGAGTGCGCGAAGCGCGTGGAAGGCTAGCATGGCTGTTTTGAATGAGAAGGTGAGGTAGGCTAACGGTGGGGCGGTCCGCACAGCCCGAGAACGGAATGGCGTGAGGAGGTGGGCGCGTGCGGGCGGATGTGGAGATCTATCTCCTGCGGCATGGCGAGACGGTGTGGAACCGCGAGGGCCGCTTCCAGGGCCGGCGCGATTCCCCCCTGACCCTGCGCGGCATGCAGCAGGCGCTTGCCGCCGGCCGCTTACTGCGCGCGCGTCTCGGCCCCGCGCTGGCAAACTTCCAGCTGATCGCAAGCCCGCAGCCGCGCGCCTGGCAGTCGGCAGTGCTGCTGGCCGAGGCCGCCGGCCTCGATGCCCTCGCCATCCGCCTCGATCCGGCGGTGGTGGAGATGTCGTGGGGGCGCTGGGATGGGCTTACCGCCGCCGAGATCGCCGCGCGCGATCCCGAACTCTGGCAGCGCCGCATCGACGACGGCCTCGCGGAGCCGCCGCCCAACGGCGGTGAGAGCCGCGCCGCCGTCTGGCGTCGGGCGCAGGCGTGGTATGCCGGTCTTCCCCCGCAAAGCCGCATCGTGCTGGTAAGCCACGGCACCTTCGGCCGGGCGCTGCGCTGCGTCCATGCGGACCTGCCCCATGACGCCATGCTGGGCATGCGCTTTCCGCACGACCGCGCCTTCCATCTCCAGGCGGGCGGCGTGGAGGAGTTACCACTGCCGCCGATGCAACCGGCCGCCCCCGCTTGAAGCCCTGGGCGCGCGTGCGCATGTGCAGAAACACATGGGGAGGAAGGGCCATGCCCGAACGTCCGGTGCGCGAGATCCTCACCCGTCCCACGGTGGTGGCGGCCACACCCGCCACCAGCGTGCGCGAGGCGGTGCGGCGGATGGCGGCTCACGCCTGCGGCAGCGTGGTGGTGCTGGATGATGGGGGCCGGCTTGTGGGCATCTTCACCGAGCGCGACCTCGCCCGGCGGGTGGTGGCCCCCGGCCGCGACCCCGACACCACCCCGCTTGCGGCGGTGATGACCCGCGAGGTGGAGACCATCCCCGCCGAGGCACCGGTGGCCGCGGCCATCCGCGCCATGGACGCGGGCGGCTATCGCCATCTGCCGGTGGTGGCGGGCGAGCGGGTGGTGGGCGTGCTGGCGCCGGAGGACATTCCGCTGGGGGAGCTGGTGCGCTTGGCCGATGAGCTCGAGACCCGCCACCGGCTGGCCGAGCGCCTGTGGTAGGCGCTGGTAGGCGCCCATGCCGCAGCTGGATGCCGCCTGCTGCAGCGCGCGCGGCCCCCGGGCGCACCAGGAGGATCGGTGCCTGGTGCGTGCGGATGCGGGCCTGTTCGCGGTGGCCGACGGCATGGGCGGCTGGCTGCGGGGTGATGAGGCTGCCACGGCGGTGGTGGAGGCGCTGGCCGCCATTCCGCCGCAGCCGCTGGAGCAGGCGGTGCGGGCAGTGGAGACGGCGCTTGCGGCCGTCAATGCGCGCCTGCAGCACCGTGCCGCCCTCGAGGGGCCGTCGGGCACCACCGTGGTGGTGCTGCTCACCGATGGGCTCCGCCTGCGCATCCTTTGGGCCGGCGACAGCCGTGCCGGGCGGGTGCGCGCCGGCCGCCTCACCTGGCTGACCACCGACCACAATCTCGCCGCACAGGCGGTGCAGGCCGGCCGTATGGACGACGAGACCGCCCGGCGCACCCCGCTCGCAAGCCGCCTCACCCGCGCCGTCGGCACCGACCCGGTGCTGGAGCTGGACCGGATCGGCGGCCGGCTGGCGCCGGGTGATCGGCTGCTCCTGTGTTCCGACGGCCTCACCGGCGCCCTCGACGATGAGGAGATCCTGGCGCTGCTGATGGCGCCGGGCACCGCGGCGGAGCTGGCCGAGCGGCTGGTGGCGCGGGCGGTGGCGGATCCGCGCTGCAGCGACAATGTCACGGCGCTGGTGGTGCGGGCGGCAGATTGATCCCTTGCCGGATGCTGGTCGCGCCGCCTGGCGGTGGCTATGTCCACCCCCGGCCGCGGCGGCCTTCGGGGCCGCCGCCTGGGGAAACGGGACCGTCCGTGGCCGATCGACCGATTCCGCCGCCCAAGCCGCCGCCGGGCGGGCCGCCGCTCGAGCCCTTCGCCGGCCTGCCGGGGCCGCTCGTGCCGCTGCGCAGCCGCCGGCGGCGGGTGGAGCTGGAACTGCGCCAGCGCCGCCGTCGGCTGTGGCGGCGGCTTGCACCCGTGCGACGGGTAGTGTGCGAGGCGGTGGTGGCCTTCTTCACCGGCGACAGCCTGATCCACGCCGGCTACATCGCCTTTGCCGGCCTCTTCGCCCTTTTCCCCTTCCTCATCTTCCTCATCACCCTGGCGGGGCTTCTGGGCCAGACCCAGGCGGTGCGCGGCAGCATCGAGCTCGCGCTCGAGCTGATCCCGCCGGAAGTGGCGGCGGTGCTGCGGCCGGCGGTGGAGGAGGTGATCCGCGGCGCCAGCGCCGGGGTGCTGACGGTGAGTGCGCTGGTGTCCGTATGGTTCGCCTCCTCGGGGCTGGAGAGCCTGCGCCACGCCCTCAACCACGCCTATCGGGTGCCCGAGCCGCCCCACTTCCTCATCAGCCGGCTGCAGAGCATCCTGCTCACCATTGTCGCCGGCTTCGGGGTGCTGCTGGTAACGGTGGCGCTGGTGGGCTGGCCGCTGGCGCGCGAGCTGTTCGCCTGGCTGTCGCAACAGCAGCTCTTCGAGCGCAGCCTCGATCTGGTGGTGCGCTATGGTTTCGGCCTGGGGCTGCTGTTCGCCCTCACCGTCACTCTCTATCTGGTGCTGCCCAACGTGGAGCTGCGACTGCGGGACGTCTGGCCCGGAGCGCTGTTCGTGGTGGTGGCCTGGACCCTGGCCGCCTGGGCCTTCTCCTGGTATCTGCGCACCTTCGCCCGCTACAGTCTCATCTATGGCAGCCTCGCGGGCATTGTCCTGACGCTGTTCTTCTTCTACATCTCCGCCGGCATCTTCATCTTCGGTGCGGAACTCAACAGCGCCATCCTGCGCGAACGCTTGCGCCGCATGCGCGAGCGCGCGGGAGCGGGGGCTGCCGCGCCGTCCGGAGAGCCCGAGATCATCCCGCCGCGATCCGACACGGAGCCCGACACACCATGACCGACACCCTCCCGCTGATGGCCGGCACCCGCGGTCTCGTCATGGGGATCGCCAATGAGCGTTCGCTCGCCTGGGGTATCGCCCGGGCGCTGGCGGCCCACGGCGCCGAACTCGCCATCACCTGGCAGGGGGATTCCTTGAAGAGGCGGGTGGTGCCGCTGGCCGAGCGGCTCGGGGCCACCATCATCCGACCAGCCGATGTCACCGATCCGACGAGCCTCGATGCCCTCTTCGCCGAGATCGACGCGCGCTGGGGGCGGCTCGACTTCCTGGTCCATGCCATCGCCTGGTCCGACCGCGAGCAGCTCAAGGGCCGCTACATCGACACCACCCTCGACAATTTCACCCGCTCGTTGCAGATCTCCTGCTATTCCTTCACCGACCTCGCCCGCAGAGCCGAGCCGCTGATGGCCGAGCGCGGCGGCAGCCTCCTCACCCTCACCTATCTCGGGGCCGAGCGGGTGATGCCCCACTACAATGTCATGGGGGTGGCCAAGGCGGCGCTGGAGGCATCGGTGCGCTATCTCGCCGTCGACCTCGGGCCGCGCAACATCCGCGTCAACGCCATCTCCGCCGGGCCGGTGCGCACGCTCGCGGCCAGCGGCATCGGCGACTTCCACTACATCCTCAAGTGGAACCGCTACAATGCCCCGCTCCGCCGCAACACCACCCTCGATGATGTCGGCGGGGCGGCGCTGTTCCTGCTCTCGAAACTGGGCAGCGGTGTCACCGGCGAGGTGGTGCATGTGGACTCCGGCTATCATGTGGTGGGCATGAAGGCGGTGGACGCCCCCGACATCTCGGTGGTGAAGGACTGAGCCGTGCCCGGGTCCACCTTCGGCCATCTCTTCCGCTTCACCAGCTGGGGCGAGAGCCACGGACCTGCCATCGGCGTGGTGGTGGACGGCGTGCCGCCGCGCATTCCCCTGAGCGAGGGTGACATCCAGCGCCATCTCGACCGCCGCCGTCCCGGCCAGAGCCGCCACGTCACCCAGCGGAGGGAGTCCGATCGGGTGGAGATCCTCTCCGGGGTGTTTGCCGGCCTCACCACCGGTGCTCCCATCAGCCTCTTGATCCGCAACGAGGACGTGCGCTCGAAGGACTATGAGTCCATCCGCGACCTCTACCGGCCCGGCCACGCCGATTTCACCTATGAGATGAAGTATGGCATCCGCGACTGGCGCGGCGGCGGCCGCGCCTCGGCGCGCGAGACCGCCTGCCGCGTGGCCGCCGGCGCCATCGCCCGCAAGGTGCTGGGGGCGGGCGTGGAGATCTTCGGCTATGTGGTGCGGATCGGCGATGATGCCATCGATCCGGCGCGCTTCGACCGCGCCGAGATCGACCGCAACCCCTTCTTCTGTCCCGATGCGGCGGCGGCGGCCCGCTGGGAGGCGCTGCTCGCCCGGGTGCGCAAGGAGGGCTCTTCCATCGGCGCGGTGGTGGAGGTGGTGGCCCGCGGCGTGCCGCCGGGGCTGGGCGAGCCCGTCTACGACCGCCTCGATGCCGATCTCGCCAAGGCGATGATGAGCATCAATGCCGTCAAGGGAGTGGAGATCGGCGCCGGCTTCGCCGCCGCCCGTCTGCGCGGCGAGGAAAATGCCGACGAGATGGTGGTGGAGGACGGGCGCGTGCGCTTTCGCTCCAACCATGCCGGCGGCATCCTCGGCGGCATCTCCACCGGCCAGGACATCGTGGTGCGCTTTGCGGTCAAGCCCACCAGCAGCATCCTCATCCCCCGCCGCACCGTCGACCGCTTCGGCCGCCCGCGCGAGGTGATCACCCGCGGCCGCCATGATCCCTGCGTGGGTATCCGCGCGGTGCCGGTGGGGGAGGCAATGATGGCCTGTGTGCTGGCGGACCATCTGCTGCGCCAGCGCGCCCTCGAGGCCACAGCACCCCCGCCCTGAGCCCGCCGGGGTGCATCGCCGTTCGCAGCCCGCTCTTGACAGCCCGGTGTCGGCAGCGATCCCTTGAGGGGATGGAGGCGTTGGCCATGCGCAGGAAGCAGCAGCGGCGCCATGGCGGGCCCGCGGGCCCCGGCGAAGACATGGGGTGTGAGGTGGTGGCGCTCGCGCCCTGGCTTCGGGCCCGGGCGCTGCGTCATCTCGCCCGCTACGCCTGTCCGCGGGCACGGCTGGAGGCCCTGCTGGTGCGCTGGGGCTGCCGGCGGCTGGGATGGGCTGAGCCCGATGCGGCGCTCACGGCGCTCGCCCGCGCCATCGCCGACGAAATGGTGGCAGCGGGCTATGTGGACGATCGCGCCTGGGCCACCGCCCGGGCACGCCGCTGGCTCGCCCGCGGCATCCCCACGCGGCACATCCGCCGCCGGCTGCAGGCCGAGGGGCTGGATGATGCTCATGTGGCGGCAGCGCTTGCCGCGCTCGCGGATGAGTCCGCGGCTGCGGCCGACGAGCTCGAGGCGGCGGAACTTGCGGCTGCCCGCGCCTATGTCCGCCGCCGCCGTCTCGGCCCCTGGCGCCCGGCCGCGGAGCGGGCGGCATGGCGCGCACGCGATCTCGCTTCTCTGGCGCGGGCCGGCTTCACCTATCGGGTGGCACGGCAGGTGCTGGATGAAGAGGTGCCGGCGTGACCCGCAAGCCTCCCGCGCCCATATGGCCGCCGGAAGCCGCCAAGCCGGGGTGGTGGTGAGCGCAGCCGGGCCCTCCTTCTACCTCACCGTGCCGGAGCCCTGTCCCTATCTGCCGGATCGCAAGGAGCGGCGGGTGCTGGCGCTGCTGGACGAACTGCCGCCCGGCATGTTCGATCTCCTCACCGAACTCGGCTTTCGCCGCAGCCAGCGCTATGTCTACCGGCCCGACTGTCCGGGCTGCCGTGCCTGCATTTCGGTGCGGATCCCGGTGGCACAATTCCGCTGGAGCCGTACCTTCCGCCGGGTGTGGCGGCGCAACGCCGATCTCACCCCGCAGGAGCGGCCGCCGCTTGCCACCCGCGAACAATATGCCCTCTTCCGGCGCTATCTGGATGCGCGCCACGCCGGCGGCGGCATGCACGGGATGGACTATGCCGACTATCGGGCGCTGGTGGAGGAGGCGGCCGCCGGCACCTTGCTGGTGGAGTTCCGCGACCGGCTGGGACAGCTGGTGGCGGTGAGTGTTACCGACCGCATCCGCAGCGGCCTTTCCGGCGTCTACAAATTCTTCGACCCGGCCCTGGCCGGCCGCAGCCTCGGCACGCTGGTGGTGCTGTGGCACGTGGTGCGGGCGGGCGAGCTGGGGCTGCCCTATGTCTATCTAGGCTACTGGATCGCCGCCTGCCGCAAGATGGCCTACAAGGCCCGCTTTCGCCCGCTGGAGCGGCTCACGGCCGAGGGCCACTGGCGGCCTTTCGAGCCTGTCGCCGACGACGGACCGTCGCCCACCCCTTGACGTGCCGCCAGCAACAGCGGAGAGGTGGGGCAGGCGCGACCGTCCGCTCCACGGACGGTTAACCCGTTGCGAAATCACGATCTGTCGAGGGAGGATCACCCCGATGAAGCGACGTCAGTTCGTCACCGCCAGCGCGGCTGCCGGCGTGACGGCCGCCACTGCCGCATCCAGCTTCCCGCGCCCCGCCATCGCCCAGGGCAAGCACCGCTGGCGCATGGTCACCACCTGGCCCAAGAACTTCCCCGGTCTCGGCACCGGTGCCAACTATCTCGCCAAACTTATCACCGAGGCCTCGGAGGGGCGGCTGGAAGTGGAGGTCTATGGTGCCGGCG
>WFXL01000069.1 GCA_015490605.1 Rhodospirillales bacterium | reverse complement strand
CCGCAAGTGCCGACTCCGGGCGCCGGCTGCGTGCGCCAGTGCGGCTAGTGCACCGTGTGGGCCGCGAAGCCGAAGAGGCGGGCGATACGGTGGGCGGCGGACAGATCCGGCAACACCGCAAGCGGCCGCCCGGCCTCGTCGGCAAGCACGAAGAACCGCCCCTCGGCAAAGGGCACGCTACGTATGAGCGCGATGGGCTCGGGCCCGTCCGCGACCGCGGCAGACTCCGCCGCCGGCACAGGCGCTGTCGCCTGCGGCATGATCCTCGACATCCCGGTCACTCCGTCGGTCACGCCCGCCATTCTGGCCGATGGAGATTGAGGATCGGTTAACGTCAGGAAGGGCTTTCCAGGGGCAGGTTCACCCCGAGGCGCCCGGCCAGATCCTGGATGAACTGCCAGGCAACCCGCCCCGAGCGGGCGCCGCGGCTGCGAGCCCAGGCCAGCGCCTCCGCCTCCAGCGCCTCGGCGGCGATGGGCAGGCGCGCCCAGCGGGCGTAACGGCGGACCATCTCGAGATAGGTGCGCTGATCGCACGGGTGGAAGCCGATCCAGAGGCCGAAACGGTCGGAGAGGGAGACCTTCTCTTCCACCACCTCGCCCGGATGCAGCGCCGATGCGCGCTCATTCTCGATGCTCTCGCGCGACAGCAGATGGCGGCGGTTGGAGGTGGCATAGAAGAGAACGTTGGGTGGGCGCCCCTCGAGCCCGCCCTCGAGCACCGCCTTGAGGGACTTGTAACGCACATCCCCCGGCTCGAAGCTGAGATCGTCGCAGAACAGAAGACAGCGGCGGCGGCTGCGGGCGAGGCGGTGCAGCAGTCGCGGCAGATGCCCGATGTCCTCGCGGTGGATCTCGATGAGAGCCAGGCTGCGGGGATGTTGCCGCAGCACCTCGCCGTGGACCGCCTTGACGAGACTGCTCTTGCCCATACCGCGGGCACCCCAGAGCAGCGCATTGTTGGCGGGAAGGCCGCGGGCGAAACGGCGGGTGTTGTCCAGCAGCAGCTCGGCGGCCCGGTCGATACCGCAGAGCAGCCCAAGCGGCAGCCGCGCAACCCGCTCCACCGGCCGCAGCCGAAGCGGTGCCACCTCGAGCACGAAGGCATCGGCCACATCCAGATCGAACTCCACCGCCTCCGCCGGCGCCTGGCGTTCCAGTGCCGAGGCGATGCGCTCGAGAAGCCGCAGCAGCTCACGCTCCACCCGGGCACTCCCCTTGCACCCGCCGGGCGCTTAGCAGCCCCCCGGGGCCGAGGAAAGCGCGCGGGGACGACACCGTGGGCCGAGAACGCAAGGGGCGGCTGGAGACCGGAGACGGCGAGCGCCGGGCCGGTGCCGGCAGATGCGGGATGGGGTCCCAAGGGCGCCTCGGCCGAGCTACGCAAAGCGGCAGCCGATGGCCGACCCAGCGGCTTGCGGGCGCAGGCAACGGTGCCCGCACCGGCGGCGCACGAGTGGCGTGGGCCGCGGTCGCCCCCACGGCGCCCCCTCAGGCGACCGCCACCGGCGGCCGGTAGCGATAGGTGAGGGCCTCGGCCAGATGGCGGCGGGCCACCGTGGGGGCACCCTCGAGATCGGCGATGGTGCGCGCAAGCCGCATGCCCCGGTGGACCGCTCGGGCCGAAAGGCGCAGCCGTTCGGCGGCCTGCTGCAGCAGCTCCACCGCCGCGGGCTCGAGCGCCACGAGTTCGTCCAGAAGACGGCCGTGAAGGTCCACATTCACCTGAAGCTGCTGGTAGCCGGCGGCGGCAAAGCGCTCCCGCTGGCGTTCGCGGGCGGCGGCCACCCGCGCCCCCACTTCGCGACTGCCTTCGGTCGGCGGCGGCAGGGTGAGGGTGCCGGGGCGGACCGGCGGCAGTTGGATGACGATGTCGAACCGGTCCAGAAGCGGCCCGGAGATGCGTCCCTGATAGCGCAGCCCGCAGCGGGGTGCTTGGGTGCAGCGGCGCTCGGCATCGGCCAGATGGCCGCAGCGGCATGGATTCATGGCCGCCACCAGCTGGAAGCGGGCGGGGTAGGTGATGTGGGAGTCGGCGCGGGCAACGGTCACCTCGCCGGTCTCCAGCGGCTGGCGCAGGGCATCGAGGGCGTTGCGGGCGAATTCAGCGAACTCGTCGAGGAACAGCACGCCCCGGTGGGCGAGGCTCACTTCCCCGGGACGCGCCCGCCGACCCCCTCCCACCAGCGCTGCCATTGAGGCGCCGTGGTGGGGTGCGCGGAAGGGACGGGTGCGGGTGAGGGTCGCCGACTCGCCGGCCACGCTCCGGATCATGGCCACCTCCAGCGCCTCCCGCGGCGACAGCTCCGGCAGAATGCCGGGAAGCCGCTGGGCGAGCATGCTCTTGCCCGCACCCGGCGGTCCGATCATCAGCAGGTGGTGGCCGCCGGCCGCGGCGACCTCGAGGGCGCGTTTGGCCGACTCCTGACCGCGCACATCCGCCAAATCCAGCCAGGAGGCGGCATCTTCCGCCACCGGCTGGGGTTCCGGCGGCGGCAGCACCCGCCGCCCACGCAGATGTTCCACCAGATCCAGCAGATGGCCGGCGGCGATGATGTCGATCTGCTCGCCGAACCAGGCGGCCTCGCCGCCGCAGGCAGCGGGGCAGACGAGTCCAAGGCCGCGCTCGGCCGCTGCCAGCGCTGCCGGCAACACGCCCGCCACCGGCCGGATGGTGCCATCGAGCCCGAGCTCGCCCAACGCCAGCCGGTCGATCAGCAGATCCACCCCCACCACGCCGGTGACCGCCAGCAGCCCCAGGGCGATGGGGAGGTCATAGTGACTCCCCTCCTTGGCGAGATCGGCCGGTGCCAGATTGACCACGATCCGGCGCGCCGGCAGCGACAGGCCGAGGGCGGCCATGGCCGCGCGCACCCGCTCGCGACTTTCGGCCACCGCCTTGTCCGGCAACCCCACCACGGTGAAGGCGGGAAGCCCGGCGGTGAGCTGCACTTCCACCGTCACCGGCCGCACCCCAAGCCCCACGAAGGCCGCCGTCTCCACCCGTGCCGTGCGATAGCCTTCCCCGTCCCGCCTCATGCCCACGCGCTGCCCCGTTCCCTGTCTCCGTCAGCCCGTGTCCATAGCGGCCGGCGCCGCCACTTCGCCCGTCGGCCCCCCAAGCCGCCGGGCCCGCACCACCACCGTGCGCGAGGGGTCATCCGGCCGGAACTGGACCCGCACGTCCCCGAGGCGCGCGCCAAGAAGCCGCCGCAACTGGCCCTCCACCCGCCGCGCCCGCCGCTCCGCGAGCCAGCGCTCATAGGCCTCGGCCTGGGCGCGCGAGCGCGCCCGCACCGCCGCCGCCGGCCCCACCGGGACCGACAGATCGAACGCCCAGCGCCCTTCGCCCAAGGCCGCCACGAAACGCTCGAGGGCGTGGATGTTGGCGCGGCCCAGATAGCTGCTGTTGACGGCGAAGGTGAGGCGCAGCTCCGGCCCCGCACGCTCCCCCGGCGCCGGGGCGGACGCAGCGCCGGCTGCAACCTTCGCCGCTTCAGACGATCCACGGTTCTCCGCAACCGCCGCGGACGGCTCGTAGCCACCGGCGGCTCCATCCGCGGCCGCCAACCCGGCCCCAT
>WFXL01000068.1 GCA_015490605.1 Rhodospirillales bacterium | reverse complement strand
CGGGCGGATGGCGTCCGGCGAGGGTGAGGAAGCGGCGGGCACTCAGCGGCAGCACCGGGTCGAGCGCAAGGCGTTGGGGGCAGTAGCCCACCACCAGCCCGGGCCGGCGCACCACCCGGCCGAGGTGCTGGTGGCGGCCGAGGGCCTTGGCGTGGTGCGCGACCACACCCCCATTCTCGACGGGGTGGCGCTTCACGTCCACCGCGGCGAGATCGTCACCTTGGTAGGCCCTAACGGGGCCGGCAAGACCACGCTGGTGCGCGTGCTGCTGGGGCTGGCGCGGCCCGATCGCGGCCGGGTGGTGCGCCGGCCCGGGCTGGTGGTGGGCTACTGCCCCCAACGCCTTGCGCTCGACCCGGTGCTGCCGCTGAGTGCCCGCCGCTTCCTCACCCTCGCCGGACGCCATCCGCCCGACCGGCTTGCGGAGGTGGTGGCGGAGGTGGGGATCGCCGAACTGCTGGACCGCCAGGTGCATCGGCTCTCGGGCGGCGAGTTCCACCGGCTGCTGCTGGCCCGGGCCCTGCTGCGCATGCCCGATCTGCTGGTGCTGGATGAGCCCCTGAGCGGGGTGGACTATGCTGGCCAGGTGGAACTCTACCGGCTCCTGCGGCGGGTGCGGGATCGCTATGGCTGTGGCATCCTGCTGGTGAGCCATGATCTCCACCTGGTGTTCGCCGCCACCGATCGGGTGGTATGCCTCAACCGGCGGCTGCAGTGCGTCGGCACGCCCCTGGACGTGGCGCGCGATCCCGCCTTCCAGCGGCTGTTCGGCACCCGTATGGCCGAGGCCTTCGCCCCCTATGTCCACGACCATGAGGGGGAGGTACGGCCATGAGCCTCGATCCCTTCTTCTGGCGCCCGCTCATGGCCGCCCTGCTGCTGGCCGGTACCGCCGCTCCCCTCGGGGCGTTCGTGGTGTGGCGGCGTATGGCCTATTTCGGCGAAGCCCTGGCCCATGCGGTGCTGCCGGGGGTGGCGCTGGCGGTGGCCCTGGGGCTTGCCCCCACCCTCACCCTGCCGCCCTTCGTGCTGCTGCTGGCGGGGCTGCTTTTGCTGCTGGAACACCACAGCCGCCTTCCCGCCGACACCCTGCTGGCGATCCTCGCCCACGGGGCGCTGGCCGGAGGGCTGCTGGCGCTGTCGCTGGCAGGTGGCTATCGCACCGATCTCCTGGGCTATCTCTTCGGTGATGTGCTGGCGGTGGACTCCACCGATCTCGCACTCCTGGCGGCAGCCGCCGCGGTGGTGGCGGTGCTGCTTGCCCGCCACTGGCGCGGGCTCGTGTCGGCCACGGTGAGCGAGGAGCTGGCGGCGGTGGAGGGGGTGCCGGTGGTGCGGCTGCGGCTTCTGCTGGTGCTGCTGATGGCGCTGGTGGTGGCGCTGGGGCTTCGGGTGGTGGGCATCCTGCTGGTGATGGCGCTCCTGATCGTGCCGCCAGCAGCAGTGCGCCCCTGGGTGCGGGAGCCGGAACAGATGGCTCTCGGCGCCCTCGCCTTCGGGGTGGCAGCCGCCTGGCTTGGCCTCGAGCTCGCCTTCCGCCTCGATCTGCCGGCCGGCCCCGCCATCGCCGTGGTGGCGGTGGTGGGATTCTTCACAAGCATCGGTCTCGCCCGCATGGCGCGGCCGGCGGCGGGCCCGGCGCCATGAGCACGCCCCAGCGCCTCATCGTCGGCATCAGCGGCGCCACCGGCGTGGTCTATGGCGTGCGCCTCTTGGAGGTGCTGCGGGAGCTCGGGGTCGAGACCCATCTGGTGATGACCCGCCCGGCAGCCCTCACCATCGGCTATGAACTCGACCGCTCGCCGGCGCAGGTGAAGGCGCTGGCCCACCGGGTCCATGCCATCCACGACGTGGGCTCGCCTTTGGCGAGCGGCAGCTTCCGCTGCCTCGGCATGGTGGTGGCTCCGTGTTCCATGCGCACCCTCGCCGCCATCGCCCATGGGCTTGCCGACAACCTCCTCACCCGTGCGGCCGACGTCATGCTCAAGGAGCGCCGGCGGCTGGTGCTGCTGGTACGGGAGACGCCGCTCTCCCTGGTCCATATCGAAAACATGGCCGCCGCCACCCGCGCCGGTGCCGTGATCATGCCGCCGCTGCCGGCCTTCTACGCGCGCCCACGCGACCTCGAAGAAATGGTGGACCACACCGTCGGCCGCGTGCTCGACCTGTTTGGCATCGACAATCCCCTGGCGCCGCGCTGGCGCGAGCCCGACGGCAGGCCCACATCCCCCTGAGGCCGGCCGCACGCGCCTTGACGGGCCTGGGCGAAGACCGCACAGCGGCAGGGCGAAGGACCCGGGAGAGGTGATGGGATGGACGAGGCCCGCATCGCCGCGCTGATCGTCGCCGCCGGCCACGGTGTGCGCATGGGGGAGGGTCCGCCCAAACAGTATCGTCTGCTGGCGGGCGAGCCGGTGCTGCGGCGCACACTTCGAACCTTCCTCGCCCATCCCGCCATTCACCGCATTCAGGTGGTGATCGACCCGGCTCATGGTGGCCTCTATGAGGCCACGGTGGGAGACCTCGGCCTGCCGCAGCCGGTGGCCGGCGGTGCCAGCCGGCGCGAGAGCGTCGCCCGCGGCCTCGAGGCCCTGGCGGCGGGCCCGGCGGCGCCCGGATGGGTGATGGTGCACGATGCCGCCCGCCCATTGGTGTCTTCGGCGGTGATCGAGCGCGTTGCCACCGCCCTGCGCTTTGCCCCGGCGGTGGTGCCGGTGGTGCCGGTGTTCGATACCGTCGCCCGGGTGGCGGCGGGGCGGATTACAGAGCTGGTGCCGCGTGAGGCCATGGTGCGGGTGCAGACGCCCCAGGGCTTCGACTTCCAGCTCCTACGGCGGGCCCACCGGGAGGTGGCGGGTGAAGCCACCGACGATGCCTCGCTGGTGCGCGCCCTCGGGGTGGAGGTTGCGACCGTGCCGGGCGATCCCGCCAACCTCAAGCTCACCACGCCGGAGGACTTCGCCTTTGCCGAACGGTTGCTGGCGGGCCGCCCGCAGGGTCCGCGCTTCCGCACCGGCCTCGGCTATGACGTCCACGCCTTCGCCGAGGGGCGGCCGCTGGTGCTGTGCAATGTAACCATCCCCCACGAGCGCGGTCTTGCCGGCCATTCGGATGCGGATGTGGCGCTCCACGCCCTTACCGATGCCATCCTCGCCACCGTCGGCGCGGACGATATCGGCAGCCACTTCCCGCCCTCGGATCCGCGCTGGCGCGATGCCGACTCCCGCCATTTCCTGGCGCGGGCGCTGGAGCTGCTGCACCGGGCCGGCGGGCAGCTCGAGCATGTGGACCTGACGCTGGTGTGCGAGCGGCCCAGGATCGGCCCCCTGCGCGCGCGCCTGCGCCGGCGCCTCGCCCAGCTCCTGGGCCTGCCGGAATCCCGCATCAGCCTCAAGGCCACCACCACCGAGGGACTCGGCTTTACCGGCCGCGGCGAGGGCATGGCCGCATGGGCGGTGGTCACCGCCCGCTTCCCTGCGGAGGAGGGATGATGCTTTTCGATGACCGTCTTGTCGATCAGGCCCGGCGGGTTCTGGAGATCTGCCGGCGGGCCGGGCTCAGGCTGGCCACCGCCGAATCCTGCACCGGCGGGCTGGTGGCCGCCGTCCTCACCGAGGTGCCGGGAGCATCGGAGGTGCTGGATCGGGGCTTTGTCACCTACGCCAACCGCGCCAAGGTGGAGATGCTGGGAGTGCGGGAGGCGAGCCTCGCCCGCCACGGCGCGGTGAGCGAAGTGGTGGCGCGGGAGATGGCCGAGGGCGCCCTGGCGCGCGCCGGGGTGGAGCTTGCCGTGGCCATCACCGGCATCGCCGGCCCGGGTGGCGGCACGCCTGCCAAGCCGGTGGGGCTGGTACACTTCGCCACGGCCCGCCGCGACCTGCCCACACGCCAGGAGCGCCGGCTGTTCGACGGCGACCGCCGGGCGATCCGGCTGGCGGCGGTGGCGGTGGCGCTGGAACTGCTGGAGGAGATGGCGCGGCGCCCGCGGCTCGGCTGATCAGCGATCCGCCGGTGCCGCCGGTTCGCAGTCCAGCTGCGTGAGGGGCGTGCGCGCCGGCGCTTGCGCTGCTGCCGCCCGCCTGCCTTCGCGCTCCGCGCTCCCGGGCTTGCGGCCGTCGGGGCCGTAGAGCTGGACCGCGCGCTTCTCGAAGGCCGCCACCATCCGCCGCACGGCCTCGTTGAACAGCATCTCCATCAGCGACTGGAGGAACTTCGAGCGGAATTCGAAGTCCACATAGAAGTCGACGATGCAGCCGCCATCTGGCGCCGGCTCGAAGCGCCAGTGGTTGTTGAGGTAGCGGAACGGCCCGTCGATATACTCCACGTCAATCTCATGCGGGCGCCGGAGGGTGACCTTGGAGCGGAAGCGCTCGCGGAACATCTTGAACGCCACCACCAGGTCGGCCCAGAATACATCCCCCTCGCGGCGGAGAATGCGTGCCGCCTTGCACCAGGGCAGGAATTCGGGATAGCGGTCGACCCCCGCCACCAGCTCGAAGAGCTGCTCGCAGGTCCAGGGCAGGTGCCGCTTCTCCGCATGGGTCGGCATGGCTCAGCCCACCTCCCGGCGCGCCCGGCGGGCCGCCTGCAGCCGGGCGAAGTCGCGGCCGGCGTGGTAGCTCGAACGGGTGAGCGGCGATGATGCCACCATCAGAAACCCCTTGGCGCGGGCGATGCGGGCGTAGTCGTCGAACTCCGCCGGCTCGACATAGCGCATCACCGGATGGTGGCGGCGGGTCGGGCGCAGATACTGGCCGATGGTGAGAAAGTCCACCTGCGCCGCCCGCAGATCATCCATCACCTGCAGCACTTCCTCGCGCTCTTCACCGAGGCCCACCATGATGCCGGACTTGGTGAAGATCTCCGGATCCAGCTCCTTGGCGCGCCGGAGGATCCACAGCGAGTGGAAGTAGCGCGCGCTCGGGCGGATGCGGCGATAGAGCCGCGGCACCGTCTCGAGATTGTGGTTGAACACGTCGGGTCGTGCGGCGATCACCGTCTCCAGCGCCCCCGGCTTGTTGCGGAAGTCGGGGGTGAGCACCTCCACCGTCGCCTGCGGCCGGCGCCGGCGGACGGCCTCGATGCAACGGGCGAACTGACCGGCGCCGCCGTCGGGGAGATCGTCCCGGTCCACCGAGGTGATCACCACATGTTCGAGCCCCATGGCGGCCACCGCCTCCGCCAGCCGTTCGGGCTCCTCCGGATCCACCGGGCCGGGCTTGCCGGTCTTGACGTTGCAGAAGGCGCAGGCGCGGGTGCAGACATCGCCCAGGATCATGAAGGTGGCGTGGCGCTCGTGCCAGCACTCGCCGATGTTGGGGCAGGCCGCCTCCTCGCAGACGGTGTGAAGACGCTTGGCGCGCATCAGCCGCCGCACCTCGGCGTGGCGCGCTGTTGTGGGCGCCCGCACCCGGATCCAGGGCGGTTTCCTGAGCTCGCCCGTGGGCGTGCGCGCGAGGACGGTGATGGTCGCCATCCAGGACCTCCGTCCGCTCAGAAGTGGATGACCCGGCCGAAGGCGTCAAGCACGGCCTCGTGCATGGCCTCGGAGATGGTGGGATGGGGGAAGACCGTTTCCATCAGCTCCACTTCGGTGGTCTCGAGGCCCATGGCGACGGTGAAGCCCTGGATCATCTCGGTGACCTCATGGCCCACCATGTGGGCACCCAGGAGCTCGCCGGTGCGGGCATCGAACACCGTCTTGACGAAGCCCTCGGTGTCGCCCACCGCCAGCGCCTTGCCGTTGGCCACCAGCGGAAAGCGCCCCACCCGCACCTCATGGCCCCGGGCGCGGGCCTCATCCTCGCTCCATCCCACACTCGCCACCTGCGGATGGGTATAGGTGCAGGCGGGAATGCGGCGAGGGTCCAGCGGATGGGGGTCGAGGCCGGCGATCGCCTCAACGCAGATGATCCCTTCATGGCTGGCCTTGTGGGCGAGCCACGGCGGGCCGGCCACATCGCCGATGGCCCACACACCCGGCGTGTCGGTGCGGCCGAAACCGTCGGTCACAATATGGCCCTTCTCCACCTGCACCTGCACCGTCTCAAGGCCAATGTCCTCGACATTGCCGACGATGCCTACCGCCAGGATCACCCGCGCAAAGCGCTCCCGCCGCTCGCCCTCAGGCCCCACCAGCAGCGCCTCCACCCCGTCCTCCACCGGCGCCAGCGCGCGCACGGTGGTCTCGGTGCGGATGCGGATGCCGCGGCGCTCGAAGGCCTTGCGCACGAAGGCCGAGACTTCGCCATCCTCGGCCGGCAGCACCCGCTCCATCACCTCCACCACCGTCACCCGGCTGCCAAGGGTGGCGAAGAAGCTCGCGAACTCCATGCCGATGGCACCGCTTCCCACCACCAGCAGCGATTCCGGGATATGCTCGGCCACCAGCGCATGGCGGTAGGTCCACACGCGCTCGCCGTCGGCCTCAAGTCCCGGCAGCTCGCGCGCCCGCGCGCCGGTGGCGAGGATCACATGGGCGGCCTTCAGCACCGCCTCGCCGCCGTCGGCACGCCGCACCCGCACCACGCCGGCGCCGTCCAGCCGCCCGTGTCCCTCCACCACGGTAATGCCGTTCTTCTTCATGAGATGGCCGACGCCGCGGTTGAGCCGGCGGGCCACCTGGCGCGAGCGCCGCACCATGGCGGCAAGATCGGGGCGCACGCCCTCCACCACCACCCCGAACTCGCGCCCCTGGCGGGCCTGTTCCAGCACCTCGGCCGAGCGCAGCAGCGCCTTGGTGGGAATGCAGCCCCAGTTGAGGCAGATGCCGCCCAGATGCTCGCGCTCCACCAGCGCCGTCTTCAGGCCCAGCTGGGCTGCGCGGATGGCGGCGACATAGCCGCCGGGGCCGCCGCCGAGGACGACCACATCGAAGCTCTCGGCCATGGGGTCTCTCCGTCAGAGCAGAAGCTGCAGCGGATCCTCGACGATCGCCTTGAAGGCCTGGAGGAACTCGGCGCCGAGGGCGCCATCCACCACCCGGTGGTCGCAGGAGAGGGTGACGGTCATGCGGGTTTCCACCACCACCTGATCCTCGCGCACCACCGGCCGCTTCTCTGCCGCCCCCACCGCCAGGATACAGGCCTGGGGCGGGTTGAGGATGGCGGCGAATTCGCGGATGCCGTACATGCCGAGGTTCGACAGGCTGAAGCTGCCGCCGGTGTATTCCTCGGGCTTGAGCCGGCCCTCGCGGGCGCGGGCGACATAGTCGCGCATCTCGCGGGCGATGGTGGCAAGCCCCTTTTCGTCGGCCCGTCGCACCACCGGTGTTACCAGCCCGCCGGGGACCGCCACCGCCACCGAGATGTCGATGGTTTTGTAGCGATAGAGGCGATCGCCGCCGAACGAGGCGTTGACGTCGGGCACCCGGCGGATGGCAAGAGCCGCGGCCTTGATGAGGAAATCATTGACCGAAATGCGCCCGTCCTGGCCGAGCCGCTGGTTGAGCTCGGCGCGCATGGTGAGAAGCCGCTCGAGGTTGCAGTCGAGGGTGAGGTAGAAGTGGGGCACGAAGGCCTTGGCCTCCGACAGCCGCCGGGCGATGGTGCGGCGCATGTGGGAGAGCGGCACCTCCTCATAGGCCATGCCCGGCGACGGCTGCAGCAGCCAGTCGGGGACGGCCGGTGCCGGCGCCGGGGCGGCAGGCGCCGCCGGTGCCTCCGCCGCGGCCGCGGGGGCGGCCTTGGCCCGCCGGGCCTCGGCGATGGCCCGCTCCACATCGGCGCGGACGATGCGCCCGTGGGGGCCGCTGCCGCGCAGCGTGCGGAGGTCGATCCCCGCCTCCTTCGCCATCCGCCGGGCCAGGGGTGATGCGAAGATGCGCGCCCCATCGGGCTGTTCTCCGGAAGCCGCGGGCGCGGCCGCGGTGGCAGGAGAAGACGGGGGCGGCGCCGCCACCGTGGCGGCGGTGGCAGGCGCGGATGCGGGTGTGGGCGCCGTCGTCGCGGCGGTGGTGGGTTGGGGTGCGCTCGCGGCGGCTTCGGCTGCGGTAGGTGCGGGTGCCGGTGCCGCGGCCTCACCGGTATCGGTGAGCCCCGCCAGCGCCTTGGCCAGCGCCTCCTCGCCCTCCCCCTCTTCCAGCAGGATGGCGATAGGCTCGCCCACCTTGGCGCTGCCGCCCTCGGGCACCAGGATCTTCCCCAGCACCCCTTCATCCACCGCCTCAAACTCCACCGTCGCCTTGTCCGTCTCGATCTCCGCCACCACCTCCCCGGGCTCCACCCGATCCCCCTCGCGCTTCACCCAGCGCGCAATCACACCCTCGCTCATGGTCGGCGACAGCGCCGGCATCGTCAGCGTGATGGACATGGACCCGGCCTCCGACCGTCAGTCGCGATAGCAGACTTGCCTTGCCGCCGCGATCACCTGTTCGAGCCGCGGCAGGGCGAGGCGTTCGAGATTGGCGGCATAGGGCATGGGCACATCGGCGCCGGTGATGCGCACCACCGGGGCATCGAGCCAGTCGAACGCCTCCTCCATGGCCAGCGCGGCAAGCTCGGCGCCCACCCCGCACATGGGCCAGCCCTCCTCGATCACCACCATGCAGTTGGTCTTCTTGAGGCTCGCCACCACGGTGGCGCGATCGAGCGGCCGCAGGGTGCGCAGGTCCACCACCTCGGCCTCGATCCCTTCCTTGGCGAGCGCCTCGGCCGCTTCCAGCGCGAGCCCGACCCAGCGGCCGAAGGACACCAGGGTGACGTGCCGGCCCTCGCGGGCGATGCGGGCGCGGCCAATGGGCACCACCCAGTCCTCCAGCTGCGGCACCTCGAAGGTCTGGCCGTAGAGGATCTCATTCTCCAGTACCACCACCGGATTGGGGTCGCGGATGGCGGCCTTGAGCAGCCCCTTGGCATCGGCGGCGGTGTAGGGCACCACCACCTTGAGGCCGGGCACATGGGCATACCAGGAGCTGTACTCCTGGCTGTGCTGGGCGGCCACCCGGGCAGCCGCACCGTTGGGGCCGCGGAAGGTGATGGGACAGCGGACCTGGCCACCGGACATGTAGAGGGTCTTGGCGGCCGAGTTCACGATGTGGTCGATCGCCTGCATGGCGAAGTTCCACGTCATGAACTCGACGATCGGCTTGAGGCCGGCGAAGGCCGCACCCACGCCGATGCCGGTAAAGCCATATTCGGTGATGGGGGTGTCGATCACCCGCCGTTCGCCGAACTCCTCCAACAGCCCCTGGCTCACCTTATAGGCGCCGCCATAGTGGCCCACCTCCTCGCCCATGAGGAACACGTCGGGATCGCGGCGCATCTCCTCGGCCATGGCATCCCGGAGGGCCTCGCGCACGCTCATCTTGACCATGGGAGTCCCCGGCGGGATCTCGGGCTCCGGCGGCAGGGCACCGCCGCGCACCACCGCCGGAGCGGCTGGTGCCGGGGCCTTCGGGGGCGCGGCAGCCGGGGTCGCAGTGGCGGTGGCGGCGGCTGAAGGCGCGGGCGCGGCTTCGGCCTTGGCCGGCGCGCCCGTCTGCGGGGAGGCGGCGGCTGCGCCTTCGGCCTCCAGCTGGTCGAGGGTCTCCCCCTCTTCCAGCAGGATGGCGATGGGCTCGCCCACCCTGGCGCTGCCGCCCTCGGGCACCAGGATCTTCCCCAGCACCCCTTCATCCACCGCCTCAAACTCCACCGTTGCCTTGTCCGTCTCGATCTCCGCCACCACCTCCCCGGGCTCCACCCGATCCCCCTCGCGCTTCACCCAGCGCGCAATCACACCCTCGCTCATGGTCGGCGACAGCGCCGGCATCGTCAGCGTGATGGACATGACCGCATCTCCCTGAGTCCGCCGCCCTCAGCCCTCGACATAGACGTCGGTCCAGAGCTCCTCCGCCGGCGGCTCCGGGCTGTCCTGGGCGAAGCGGGCGGCCTCATTGACCACCGCGCGGATCTCGCGGTCGATCTCCTTGAGCTCGGCCTCCGTAGCCCAGCCGTGCTCCAACAGAAGCTTGCGCAGCTGGTCGATGGGATCGTGGTGCTTGCGAACCTCCTCCACCTCCTCGCGCGAGCGGTATTTGGCGGGATCCGACATGGAGTGGCCGCGATAGCGGTAGGTGCGGGCCTCCAGGATGAAGGGCCCCTTCTCGCGCACGAAGGGGATCACCTCGCGGGTCTTGTTGTAGACCGCCACCACATCCATGCCGTCGACGAAGTCGCCGGGAATGGCGAAGGCCTCGCCGCGGCGGTAGAGGTCCGGCTGGGCGGTGGCACGGGTGAGGGGCGTGCCCATGGCGTATTTGTTGTTCTCGATCACATAGAGCACCGGCAGTTTCCACAGTTCGGCCATGTTGAAGGCCTCATAGACCTGCCCCTGGTTGGCCGCCCCCTCGCCGAAGAAGCAGGCGCACAGGCCACCGTCCTGGCGGTAGCGGTGGGCGAAGGCGAGGCCGGTGCCGATGGGCACCTGGGCGCCGACGATGCCGTGGCCGCCGTAGAAGTTGCGCTTGAGGTCGAACATGTGCATGGAGCCGCCCTTGCCCTTGGAGCAGCCGGTGATGCGGCCGGCGAGCTCGGCCATCACCAGCTTGGGGTCGGTGCCGCAGACCAGCATATGGCCGTGGTCGCGATAGCTGGTGATGACGGTATCGCGCTCGCGATCAAGGGCGTGGACCACGCCGGTGGCCACCGCCTCCTGGCCGATGTAGAGGTGGCAGAAGCCGGCGATGATCCCCATGCCATAGAGCTGCCCCGCCTTTTCCTCAAAGCGGCGGATCAGCAGCATGTCGCGCAGGAACTGGAACAGCTTGTCCCGGGGCGGCAGCTCGCCCGGTGTGGTGGTCTTGCGGCTCTCCACGGTGGTGGTGTCGCCGGCGGGCGCCTCCTTCTTCCTGCGTCCCTTCCGGGCTGCAGCGCACATGCTCGACCCCTCCTCCTGTCGGTCGCGGGGCGGCCCGCGTCGTGCCGGGCCCTGTCTAAACACGAAAGGCGTTGGCGCAAAGCCCCGCCCCGCTCATGGGGCCTTGCGCGGGGCGGGAGGCTCCGGGGCGTTTGCCGGTGGATCCGGCAGGATCACGAACTCATCCTCGCGCACATAGCCCAGCCGCCTGAGTTCGCTCTCCACCAGATCGGCATCCACCTCGGGCCCGCGCAGCGCCTCCACCCGCCGCGCCAGGGCCGCGCGCTCGGCCCGAAGGATGGCCACCGCCGCACGCTCCTCCTCCAGCCGCCGCTCGGCCTCCCGCAGGGCAAACCAGCCACGGCTGCCCCAGATACCGGCATGGACCAGATAGGCCAGCAGCAGCAGCAGCGGCACCAGCGGCCAGTGGCGCCGGGCAAGCCGCCGCAGGTGGAACAGGGTGGCGGCGAGGGCATCCCACAGGCGGCTCATGCCACCTCACCCAGCTGGCGGATGGCACGGCGGCCGGCATAGCGGGCGACGTCCCCCAGCTCCTCCTCGATCCTGAGAAGCTGATTGTATTTGGCGGTGCGATCGGCGCGCGAGAGCGAGCCCGTCTTGATCTGGCCGCAACCGGTGGCGACGGCGAGATCGGCGATGGTGGCATCCTCGGTCTCGCCCGAGCGATGGGAGACGATGGCGGCATAGCCATGGCGCGCGGCCAGCGCCATGGCATCGAGGGTTTCGGTGAGGGTGCCGATCTGATTGACCTTCACCAGGATCGCATTGGCGATGCCGCGGCGGATGCCTTCGGCCAGGATCGCCGGATTGGTGACGAACAGATCATCCCCCACCAGCTGCACCCGCTGGCCGAGGCGCGCGGTCAAAAGATCCCAGCCCTCGAGGTCGTCCTCGGCCATGCCGTCCTCGATGGACACCACCGGAAAGGCGTCCACCAGCCGCTCCAGCAGGGCCACCATGCCGGCAGCATCCAGCGTGCGCCCCTCGCCGGCGAGATGATAGCGGCCCTCGCGGCGGAATTCGCTCGCCGCCACATCGAGGGCGAACACCACCTGGCGGCCGAGGGCGTAGCCCGCCCGCTCCACCGCCCGGGCGAGGAAGGTGAGCGCCTCCTCGGCATTGCGCAGGCCCGGGGCAAAGCCGCCCTCGTCCCCCACATTGGTGTTGAAGCCGGCCTCCTTAAGGGCCGCCTTGAGGGTATGGAAGATCTCGGCCCCCGCCCGCAGCGCCTCGGCGAAGCGTTCAAAGCCCACCGGCACGATCATGAATTCCTGGAAATCGAGCGGGTTGTCGGCATGGGCGCCGCCGTTGATGACATTCATGAGAGGCACCGGCAGGATCCGCGCGCCAACACCGCCGAGATAGCGGTAGAGGGGCTGGCCGGTGGCAGCGGCGGCCGCCTTGGCGATGGCCAGGGAGACGCCAAGGATGGCGTTGGCCCCCAGGCGGCGCTTGTTGTCGGTGCCATCCAGCTCGATCATGGCGCGGTCGAGGGCCGCCTGTTCGAGGGCGTCACGCCCCAGCAGCAGATCGGCGAGCTCACCATTGACCGCCTCCACCGCCTGCAGCACCCCCTTGCCACCATAGCGCGCGGGATCGCCGTCGCGCTTTTCAAGGGCCTCGCGCGAGCCAGTGGAAGCGCCGGAGGGGACTGCCGCGCGCCCGAGGCTGCCGTCGGCCAGCAGCACCTCCACCTCCACCGTGGGATTGCCGCGACTGTCGAGGATTTCGCGTCCGCGCACGGCGACAATCTCGGTGGCTTCGGCAAGGCGCATGGATCGCTCTCCCGGATGAGGCAGGGTCAGTCCAGCTGCGGCCGGGGCCGGCTCTTGGCGAGGCGGTCGAAGGCCAGCAGATCCTCCAGCACCTCCGCCAGCCGGTCCAGCGGCACCATGTTGGGCCCGTCGCTGGGAGCCCGTTCGGGGTGCTCGTGGGTTTCGAGGAATACCGCCGCCACGCCCACCGCCACCGCCGCCCGCGCCAGCACCGGCACAAAACGCCGCTCGCCGCCGCTGCGCCCGCCGAGCCCGCCGGGCCTCTGGACCGCATGGGTGGCGTCCATCACCACCGGCCAGCCGGTGGCCGCCATCTCCACCAGCCCGCGCATGTCCACCACCAGATTGTTGTAGCCGAAGGTGGTGCCGCGCTCACCCAGGAGGATGCCGGCGGCACCGAAATGTTCGAGCTTGGCCGCCACCTGCTGCATGTCCCAGGGGGCGAGGAACTGGCCCTTCTTGACGAACACTGGTCGGCCGGTGGCGGCGGCAGCGGCCAGCAGATCCGTCTGGCGGCAGAGGAAGGCGGGAATCTGCAGCACATCCACCACCTCCGCCACCGGTCGGCACTGCCAGCTCTCATGGACATCGGTGAGCACCGGACAGCCCACCTCCTGCCGCACCGCCGCCAGCACCTCGAGGCCCTGCTCGAGGCCCACGCCGCGGGGACTCGTGGCCGAGGTGCGGTTGGCCTTGTCGAAGGAGGATTTGTAGATGAAGCCGAGGCCCAGCTGTTGGGTGATGGCGCGGATGCGGCCGGCCACCTCGAGGGCATGCTGGCGCCCCTCGATGGCGCAGGGGCCGGCGATGAGCACCAGCGGCCGGTGGTTGGCCACGGAAATGCCGGCGATCTCCACGGTGCGGGATGCGGCGGTCGTCATACCAGCCTCGACTGTTCCAGCGCCGCGCGCACGAAGGCGGCAAACAGCGGGTGAGGGTCGAAGGGACGCGATTTGAACTCGGGGTGGAACTGAACGCCGATGAACCAGGGGTGAGTGGTGAGCTCCACGATCTCGGGCAGGCGTCCGTCGGGTGACATGCCGGAAAAGCGCAGCCCCGCCCGCTCCAGAAGTGGCCGGTAGTTGACATTGACCTCATAGCGGTGGCGGTGGCGCTCGTGGATCAGGCGGGTGCCATAGATGCGCTCGGCCAGCGAGCCCGGGGCGATGACGCAGGGATAGGCGCCAAGACGCATGGTGCCGCCGAGATCGTCCGCACCGGTTCGCCGCACCAGCTCGCCGCCCTTCTCCCACTCGGTCAAAAGCCCCACCACGGGATGCTCACAGGCGCCGAACTCGGTGGAGCTGGCGCCCTCAAGGCCGGCCAGATGGCGCGCCACCTCGATGCAGGCGAGCTGCATGCCGAAACAGATGCCGAGAAACGGCAGCCCCTTCTCGCGGGCATAGGTGACGGCGGCGAGCTTGCCCTCCACCCCGCGCTCGCCAAAGCCGCCCGGCACCAACACCGCGTGCACCTCCTGCAGCCGCTCGTCCGGCACCTCGCCGGCGAAGGCCTCGGCATCCACCCACTCGATCTCCACCCGGGTGTTGTTGGCAATACCGCCGTGGATCAGCGCCTCCTGGAGGGATTTGTAGGAATCGGCGAGATTGGTGTATTTGCCGACGATGGCGATCTTCACCCGGGTCTCGGGCTTGAGGATGCGGTGGACCACCTCGTGCCAGCGGGCGAGGTCCGGCGCCTCCTCGGCCGGCAGGCCGAGCGCCCGCAGCACCGCGTGATCGAGCCCCACCTCGTGGTAGGTGAGCGGCACCTCATAGATGGTGCGGCAGTCGAGTGCGGGGATCACCGCATCCTCGCGCACGCTGCACTGGAGTGCGATCTTGCGCCGGGCGGCATCGGGGATGGGCCGATCGCAGCGGCACAGCAGCACATCCGGCTGGATGCCGATGGCTCGGAGCTCGCGGACCGAATGCTGGGTGGGCTTGGTCTTGAGCTCGCCGGCAGACGGGATCCACGGCACCAGGGTGACGTGGACATAGGCCACATGGCCGGCCGGCATCTCGAGGCCAAACTGGCGGATGGCCTCGAGAAACGGCAGGCTCTCGATGTCGCCCACCGTGCCGCCGATCTCACACAGGACGATGTCGGCGTCCCCCACCTCCTCGCGCATGGCCTCCTTGATGGCGTCGGTGACGTGGGGGATCACCTGGACGGTGGCGCCGAGATAGTCGCCGCGGCGCTCGCGGGTGATCACCCGCCAGTAGATCTTGCCGGCGGACCAGCTGTCGGCACGGCTGGTGGCCACCCCGGTGAAGCGCTCATAGTGGCCGAGGTCGAGGTCGGTCTCGGCGCCATCCTCGGTGACGAACACCTCGCCGTGCTGGTACGGCGACATGGTGCCGGGATCGACGTTGAGATAGGGGTCGAACTTGCGCAGGCGCACGCGGTAGCCGCGGGCCTGCAGCAGCGCGCCCAGGGCGGCGGCGGCAATCCCCTTGCCGAGGGAGCTGACCACGCCGCCGGTGATGAAGACGTAACGTGTCATCACTCGCCCATATCGCCGCGCCGCGACCCGCCTTCAAGCCGCGGCGGTGGGGATCCGGGGCCCGGGATCACTCGCCGACGGGCGGCACCGGCGGTGTGGGCACAGCCGGCTCGGATGGGGCCGCAGCCGGCGGTGTCGCCTCGAGCAGCCGCTCGGCGCTGCGGTCACGGCCTGCCAGAATGGCCAGCAGCAGACTCGTGATCATGAAAGCGGTGGCGAGGATGGCGGTGGTGCGGGTGAGCAGGTTGGCGCTGCCGCGCACCGTCATGAGGCCGCCGGCGGTCCCGCCGCCGAGACCCAGCCCCCCGCCCTCGCTCCGCTGGATGAGGATCACCGAGACCAGCGCGATGGCGATCAGCAGGTGGATGACGAGGACCACCGTGGCCATGGAGCTCTCCCCGCGTATGGATCAGCGCCGGGCGTCGCCGGCCTCGTAGATGGCGCGGAAGGCCTCCGGGTCCAGACTGGCACCGCCCACCAGCACGCCGTCCACATCCGGCTGGGCGAGGATACCGGCGGCGTTGGCGGGCTTGACCGAGCCGCCGTAAAGCAGGGGGATGTCGCTGCCGCCGGGGCGCCGGCGGGCCAGCTCCTGCCGCAGCCAGCCGTGGATCTCGCGGATCTCCTCGAGGGTGGGCGTGCGGCCGGTGCCGATGGCCCACACCGGCTCATAGGCGATCACCAGCCGCCCGCCATCGGCGGCGGTGGGAAGCGAACCCTCGAGCTGGCGCTCCAGCACCTCATGGCGGCGGCCGGCGAGATATTCCGCCTCGGTCTCGCCGATGCAGAGCACCACCAAAAGCCCCGCCGCCAGCGCCGCCTCCGCCTTGCGGCGGATGAAGGCATCGTCCTCGCCGAGGCCGTGACGCCGCTCGGAATGGCCCACGATCACCGCCGTCGCACCGGCATCGCGCAGCATCACCGGCGAGATGCTGCCGGTAAACGCGCCCTCGGGCCGATCGTGACAGTCCTGACCGCCCACCACCACCGGCCGCTCACCCACAACCTCCACGACTTCGCGCAACACGGTGAAGGGCGGGAAGATTCCGACAGTACCATGGTCCGCACGAACGAACCCGGCGACGGCCTCGGCGCGGGCGCGGGAATCGGCCCTAAGGCCGTACATCTTCCAGTTGCCGAAGACGATGGGACGGGCAAGCGGCATGGGCGGCATTCCCTCGAGCAGGCGCGATCCGGGGCCGCGCGCGGCTTAGCACGGCCCCGGTCGGGCCGGAAGGCGGGTGCACCATAGCACCCCGCCTCATTCCGCTGCCGGCACCGTGCGGCTTTGCGCAAGGAGCGTGGCGAGCTCATGGCGGCAGCTGCCGCAGCCCCCGCCGGCACCGGTCAGCCGCCGGATGGCCGCAAGCGAGCCGGCACCCGCCTCGATCGCCGCCACCACCCGGCTGCGGCGCACACCGGCACAGACGCACAGCACCGGATCGATCGCCTGGCCGGCGGGTGGAAGGCCGGTGAGAAGCGCGCGGCGGATGGCGGGATCCTGACAGGGCTCGGCGAAGCGCTCCAGCAGCCAGTCCCGCGGCGGCAGGCGATGGTGGCGGGCCACATAGAGCACCCCCTCGAGCCGCTCGCCAGCCAGCACCGCTACCCGATAGAGGCCGGCCGCCAGGTCGACGAATTCCAGCCAGGTCCAACCGGGATCGAGGAAGCCGCCGAGCCACGCCCGCCAGTCCCCGGGTGCCTCGATGCCGGCGGCCTCGATGCGCAGACCGAAGGGCGTGCGGCTGCGGGCCTCATAGGGGCTGTCGAAGCGCACCTCGTGGCGCCCCAGATAGAAGGCGTACCAGCGCGCTGGAAAGCGCCGCACGGCCACGGCCGCGGCCTTGAACTCAGGCTCGCCCGAGCACGGGTCCACCACCGCCGGCACCACCGCATTGACCGCCACCTCGCGGGCGAAGGCCTCATTCCAGTGCATCGGCACGAACACGGTGCCGAGGCGCAGATCCTGCGACAGCTGCACCCGCGCCCGCAGACAGCCCTCATCACCGCGGATCTCGGCGATGCAGCCGTCCTCGAGGCCGGCCATGGCGGCATCATCAGGATGGATCGCCATCACCGGCTCGGGCTCGCACCGGGTCAGACTCGGGGCGAGGCCGGTGCGGGTCATGGTGTGCCAGTGGTGGGCGGTGCGGCCGGTGATCAGCCGCAGCGGCCGCTCGCGCGCAAGCGCTGCCCGCGGCCCCGCGGGGGCCGCCGCCACCAGCCGGGCGCGGCCGTCGGCATGGGCGAAGCGGCCGTCGGTGAACAGCCGTGCGGTGCCGGTGCCATCGGGCCGCACCGGCCAGCGCACCGGCCCAAGCGCCTCATAGGCGGCGGCATCGAGCTCCGCCAGCGGGCCCAGGTCGAGGGTGCGGCCGAGGCGCGCGGCGAGCCGGGTGCTGGCGGCATATTCGCGGAAGATGTCGGCCGGCGAGCGCCACGGGAAGGCCGCCTCGAAACCCAGCCGGTGGGCCAGCTGCACCGCCATCCACCAGTCGGGCCGGGCCTCGCCCGGCGGCGTGCGGAAGGGCCGCTGGCGGGAGAGGCAGCGTTCGGAATTGGTG
>WFXL01000067.1 GCA_015490605.1 Rhodospirillales bacterium | reverse complement strand
GCCAACAGCCGGCGGGTGGCGGCGGGGTCGTTCCAATAGCCGGGGGTGGCCGAGGGGCTGCGGAACTGGATCCGGCCCTGGCGGCGCGCCGGCAGCACCCGCCCGGCCTCGTCCGTCACCCGCACGTCACAGCCGGGAAGCGGTCGCCCGCAGGAGGGATATTCCAGCACATCCGCTTCATCCGGCCCGGCGGGCTCGGCCCGGCCCTCGCGGCGGAAGGGCTCGCGGCGGATGCGGTCGATCCGGGGGCCGCGGCCGAGCGGCGGGAAGGTGAGGCCGACGCCATTCTCGGCAAGCCCATAGACCGGCATCAGCGCTTCCGGTCTGAGCCCGTAGGGGGCGAAGCGTTCGAGAAAGCGCCGCAGGGTCTCGGGCCGCACCGGCTCGGCGCCGTTGGCAAGCGCCCGCAGCGAAGAGAGATCGAGCCCCTCGAGCTCTTCCTCGCGCACCCGTCGGGCCACCAGCTCATAGGCGAAATTGGGGGCGGCCGAGACGGTGGCCCGCACCCGTCCCATGGTGAGAATCCAGCTCGCCGGGCGGGCGAGGAAGCGCTGGGGCGGCATCAGCACGAGGGTGGCGGCATGATAGAGGCTGCCGAGCCAGGCGCCGATCAGCCCCATATCGTGATAGAGGGGAAGCCAGCTCACGCACACATCGCTGGGGCTGGCGGCAAGGGCCTGGCCCATGGCTCGGATGTTGGCCAGGAGATGGCCGTGGGCCAGCATCACCCCCTTGGGCGCGCCGGTGCTGCCGGAGGTATATTGCAGCAGCGCAAGCTCGCGCCCCCGCGGCCGCCGCTCGGGGGCGGTCGGCGCCGTACGGCCGAAGTCCCCGTCCACCACCCGTACCCTGAGGCCCGGGATGAGCCCGTGCAAAAGCCGCGCGGCTTCGGCCAGCTCCGGGGTCACCAGCAACAGTCGTGCTTCGGCATTGCGCAGGATGTGGGCCTGACGCGCGAGGTGGTCGGCGAGCTGGGCGAGGCGCGCCGGCGGGTAGATGGGCACCACCACCGCCCGCAGCCGCAGCACCGCGAGAAAGCTCGCAAGGAAGGCGCGGCTTGTGGGCATCATCAGCACCACCCGGGCACCCGGCTGCACGCCGTCGGCCACAAGACCGGCGGCGATGCGGCGGCTGTCCAAGGCGAGCTCGCCGAAGCGGTAGGGGCCGGCATCGGCGCCGGTCTCCAACAGGTGCGCATGGACCCGCTCGGGCTGGCGCTCGGCGTGAAAGTCCAGCACCTCCACCAGGCTCGCCGCCGCATGCGGCAGCGGCACCGTCTCGGCCGGCTGCGGGGGCGCTGGCGCCTTTTCCTCGATCGCCGCCGGCGTGACCTCGCCCACAAGAGCGGTCAGGAGGTCGGCCACCCGCTCCGCCGCCAGCACCCGTTCAGGCTGGATCCGGCGGCCGAAGGCCTGCTCGAGCCGGTCGGCCAGCTCCACCCGGGCAAGGCTGTCGAGCCCCAGGTCCTGCTCCAGCCGGCTCTCGGCCGTTACCTCCATGCGTGCGGCCAGCGCTGGGCGCACCTCGCGCACCAGCGCCGCCACCACGGCCACGAGGCGTTCGCCCACATCCTCCCGCGCGGCCGCGGCAGACGGGGTCAGCTGGTCTCCACCGGTGTGTCCGGGCGACTCGCCCATTCCACCCAGGACCCGTCGTAGAGGGCGGCATCATGGATGCCGATGCGGCTCAGCGCCAGATTGAGCACGCAGGCCGACACGCCCGAACCGCAGCTGGTGACGATCGGCCGCGCCAGATCTACCCCGGCGGCAGCAAAGCGCTGGCGGATGGTCTCAGCATCGGCGAGACGGCCGTCCTCCCGCACCAGCTCCTTGTACCAGAGGTTCAGGCTGCCGGGAATATGGCCACCCCGAAGCCCCGGTCGCGGCTCCGGCTCGATGCCGTGAAAGCGTCCCGGCGCGCGCGCATCCACCAGCTGTTCGCGCCGGAGGGTGAGGTTGGCGCGGATCTGCTCGAGCTCGCGCAGCAGCAGATTGTTGCAGCGAGCGGTGAAGTGCCGCTCGCGCGGGGCCACCGGCTCGTCAGTCAGCGGCCGCCCCTCGGCGATCCACCGGCGGAGCCCGCCGTCCAGCACCGCCACCTCCTCATGGCCGAAGTAGCGGAACAGCCACCACACCCGGGCGCTGGCGCAATAGTCGTTGTCGTCATAGACCACGATCCGCACGCCATCGCCAAGACCAAGCCGCCGCACCCGGCTGGAGAAGCGGGCCGGATCCGGCACCGGATGCGGATGGGGCCCCCGCGGCGGGCAGATCTCGTCGAGGTCGAAGAACACCGCCCCGGGAATGTGGCGCGCCTCATACTCCCGCCGGGGATCGCGCCCGGCCTGGGGGAGGCACCAGGTGGCGTCCACCACGCGCACATCGGGTGCCGCCAGATGACGCTGCAACCAAGCGGTGTCCACCAGCGGTGTGGGAAGGTCGACGCGGCTCACCGGGCCTGCCTCTCGAGCCATGGGGGAGCTGGCAGTCCCTTCTGGCGCAGGAATTCGGGGTTGTACAGCTTGCTCTTGTAGCGCTCGCCGCCGTCGGCCAGGATCGTCACCACCGTGTGGCCCGGACCCAGCAGGCGGGCGGTGCGGATGGCACCGGCGACATTGATGCCGGAGGAGCCGCCCAGCAGCAGCCCCTCGTGCACCACCAGGTCGAACAGCACCTCGAGCGCCTCCTCATCCGGGATCTGGAAGGCCTCGTCCACCGGCGCGCCCTCGAGATTGGCGGTGATCCGGCTCTGGCCGATGCCCTCGGTGATGGAGGAGCCCTCCGCCCGGAGCTCGCCGTGCTTATAGTAGTGGTAAAGGGACGCGCCCATGGGGTCCGACAGCACGATCAGCGTCTCGGGGCGCCGTTCCTTGAGGAAGCTTCCCACGCCGGCGAAGGTACCGCCGGTGCCCACCGCACAGGTGAAGGCGTCGATGCGCCCGCCGGTCTGTTCCCAGATCTCGCGCGCGGTGGTGCGATAGTGGCCCTCGCGGTTGGCGAGATTGTCGAACTGGTTGGCCCAGATGGCGCCATGGGGTTCGCTGCGGGCGAGTTCCTCGGCGAGGCGGCGCGCATAGTGGGTGTAGTGGTTGGGATCGCGGTAGGGAACCGCCGGCACCAGCACCAGCTCGGCCCCATACAGCCGGATCAGGTCCTTCTTCTCCTGGCTCTGGGTCTCGGGCATGACGATGACGGTGCGATAGCCGCGGGCATTGCCCACCAGCGCGAGGCCGATGCCGGTATTGCCGGCGGTGCCCTCGACGATCACGCCGCCGCGCTCCAACAGCCCGCGCCGCTCGGCATCCTCGACAATAGCCAGCGCCGCCCGGTCCTTGATGCTGCCGGCGGGATTCATGAACTCGCACTTGCCGAGAATCTCGCAACCGGTCATCTCCGAGGCGCGGCGCAGGCGCACGAGCGGGGTCTGACCGATGGCGGCGGTGACGTCGGCGCGAATATCCATGCTGGTCCTGTCCGGTCGGGTTTCCTACGGTCGCGGGGCGTGATTTAACGTCCGCGCGATGGCGGCACAAGGCCGCGAGCGTCGGGAGGTGGGCCATGACGACGCCCGAGGCGGCCCAGCGCGAGGTGGTGGCCTTCCTCGAGAAGGAGGCCTTCGGCGCACCGGTGGAAGCGCGCATCGACACCCATGCCGCCCACATCTTCCTGGTAGGCGCGCGTGCCTACAAGATGAAGCGGGCGGTGCGCTACGACTTTCTCGACTTCTCCACCCTCGAGCGGCGCCATGCGGCGCTTTCGCGCGAGCTCGAGCTCAACCGGGTGATGGCACCTGAGCTTTACCTGGAGCTGGTGCCGGTGGTGCGGCGGCCGGACGGTCGCCTTGCGCTCGGCGGCGAGGGCGAGGTGGTGGAGTGGCTTCTGGTCATGCGCCGCTTTCCCCAGGAGATGCGCCTCGACCGGCTGGCGGCGCGCGGGTTGATCGCGCCGGCGCTGTGGGACGAGCTCGCCCGCACCATCGCCCGCTTCCACATGAACGCCCCGGTGCGCACCGATTGCGGCGGCAGCATCTCGCTGCGCCGGGTGATCCTCGGCAACCGCCACGACCTCGAGGCGCTGGTGCCCGAAGTGTTCATCGCCGATGAGGTGGAGTCGCTGGTGGCCGCCACCGAGCGCGAGTTCGCCCGGGTGCGCGATCTTCTGGACGTGCGTCGGGGGGCGGGACGGGTGCGCCATGTCCACGGCGATCTCCATCTCGAGAACATGGTGCTGCTAGACGGCCGCCCGGTGCTGTTCGACCGCATCGAGTTCGACGAAGAGCTCGCCTGCATCGATCTGCTCTACGATCTCGCCTTCCTGCTGATGGATCTGCTCGCCCGCGGACTGCGGGCCGAGGCCCAGCGGGTGCTGCAAGGCTGGAACGAGGAGATGGTGGACGATTCGGGCCAGGCGCTCCTGCCCCTGTTCCTCTCGCTGCGGGCGGCGATCCGCGCCAAGGTCACAGGTCTTCGGGCGCGGCTGGAGGAGGAGCGCGGGCGGCGCCAGGAGGCGGTGGTCCGTGCCCGCCAGTATCTCGCCCTGGCGCGCGAACTGCTGCGGCCGGCGCTGCCGCGGCTGATCGTCATCGGTGGCCGTTCGGGCACCGGCAAAACCAGCCTTGCCTATGCGCTGGCGCCGCTTTTGGACCCGCCGCCCGGCGCCGACATTCTGCGCAGCGACGTGGTGCGCAAGCGCCTGTTCGGCAAGGCGCCGACCGAGCGGCTGCCGCCCGAGGCCTACAGGCCCGAGGTCTCGGCCGAGGTGTTCGAGACCCTGGCGCTTCGGGCCGGGGCGCTCTTGGATGCGGGCCGCAGCGTCATCTGCGATGCGGTCTACGGCAAGGCGGCCCAGCGCGAGCGCATCGCCCAGGTGGCACGCGAGCGGCGGGTGGAGTTCCGCGGCTTCTGGCTGGAGGCACCGGAGGAGGTGTGCGTCGCCCGGGCGGCGGCACGGCGCGCGGACGCCTCGGATGCCGGGCCCGAGGTGGTGCGCCATCAGGCGGCCACCCTCGAGACCGCGGGGCTCACGTGGGAGCGCGTCGATGCCGCCCGGCCGCTCGCCGAAGTGGTAGCGGACGTGCGCCGCCGGCTGGGGTTGTGAGGCATGTGCGGCCGCTTCGCCCTCGACCTCACCCCTGCCCAGTTCCAGCGGCACTTCGGCTGTCCGCCGCCTGGGGGCTATCGCCCGCGCTGGAACATCACCCCCGACAGCGACATCGTGGTGGTGCGCTCGGGCCCGGCCGGGCGCGAGGCGGTCTTCGCCCGCTGGGGGCTCCTGGGCCCGTGGATGCGGGATCCGCGCGATCCCGCGCGGATGATCAACGCCCGGCTCGAGACCGCCGCCCGGCGCCCCATGTTCCGCCGCGCCTTCGCCCGCGGCCGGGTGCTGGTGCCGGCCACCGGCTTCTACGAGTGGCAGAAGCAGTCCCGCGGGCCGAGCCGCCCCTTCTTCATCCGCCTGCGCACAGGCGCTCCCATGGCTCTCGCCGGCATCGTCCAGCCGATCCGCCTCGAGGGCAGCGAGCTTCGGCTGACGGTGGCGATCCTCACCCGCGAGGCCTTGGCGGGGCTGCGCCCGATCCACCCGCGCATGCCGGTGCTGGTGCCGCCGGCGGCCTTCGATCGGTGGCTCGATCCCGCACCATCCGACCCCGCCGACATCGCCGCCCTCCTGGTGCCGCCCGCGGAAGAGGAGCTCATGTGGGAGGAGGTCTCGCGGCGGGTGAACGATCCCCGCGAGGACGACCCCGGCCTCATCCGCCCGCTGATCTTACCCCCGCGCGAGCCGCCGCAGCCGCGCCTGTTCTAGGCACGCCCTGGGCGGCGGGACGTCGCCCCGTCCTTCCGGCGCCAGCGGGCGCGGTCTAGAAGGAGACCGGTCGCTTGCGGTGGGGCGATGGAGACCCTCTGGATCGCACTCGGCAGTGCCTTGGGCGGGGCCGCCCGCTATGCTGTCTCGGGCCTGGTGGCGCGCAGCATCGGCGAAACCTTCCCGTTCGGCACCCTGGCGGTCAATGTGCTGGGGTCCTTCGCCATTGGCCTTGTGGCCGTCCTCACCGGCCCCGACGGCCCGCTGCTGGTGGACCCGCGGCTGCGCCAGGCCCTCACCCTCGGGGTGCTGGGTGGGTTTACCACCTTCTCCTCCTTCAGCCTGCAGACGCTGGCCCTGCTGCAGGATGGCGAATGGCTGCTGGCGGCGGCCAATGTGGCGGTCTCGGTGGTGGCCTGTCTGTTGGCCGTCTGGGCCGGCTGGCAGCTGGGGCTCAGGCTTGCCCAGCCCGGATGAGGTGGACCATGCGGATTCCCCGCGATGCCCTGCTGCTGAGGATCTTCGTGGGCGAGAACGACCGCGCCGACGGCCGCCCGCTGTATGAGGCCATCGTGCTGGAGGCACGGCGCCGTCAGCTTGCCGGCGCCACGGTGCTGCGCGGGCCCATGGGCTTCGGCCGCTCGAGTCGGTTGCATACCGCCAAGATCCTGCGGCTGTCGGAGGACCTGCCGATGGTGATCGAGATCGTCGATGCCGAGGCACGCATCCGCGCCTTCCTCGAGGCCATCGAGCCGATGATGACGGGCGGTCTCGTCACCCTCGAGCGGGTGCAGGTGATCCGCTACGGCGATGACCGCACCGATCCGCCTCAGGGATCCGGCAGTTCGATGCAGAGTCCGTCATAGGCGGGCTCGATCCCCCGCGGCAGCCGATCATACCAGTCACGATAGTCCACTTCGTGGTTCATGTGGGTGAGATAGGCGCGTTCGGGCTGCACCCGGTGGATCCAGCCCAGCGCGCGGGCGAGATGGGCGTGGGAGGGATGGGGTTTCTCCCGCAGCGCATCCACGATCCACACCCGCACCCCCCGCAGCATGTCGAAGGCAGCCTCATCCAGCCGGTCCACGTCGGTGGAATAGGCAAAGTCGCCGACACGGAAGCCGAAGCTCCAGCCGCGGCCGTGGTGCTGGCGGAACATGCCGATCTCGAGCGGGCCCAGGCGGAACCAGCCCTCATCCACCGGATGGGGCTCGAGCTCCGGCCGCCAGAAGCCGAAGGAGGCCTCACCACCTTCGAACACATAGGGAAAGCGCTGGCGGATCTTGTCGAAGACCTCGGGATGGGCATAGGCGGGGATCGCCCGTCCCATGAGATTGTTGAACTGGCGGATCTCGTCGATGCCGTGGAGGTGGTCGGCGTGGGCGTGGGTGTAGAGGATCGCATCGAGGCCGCTAATGCCCGCTTCAAGACACTGCTGGCGCAGGTCGGGGCCGGTGTCCACCAGGATCCGCAGGCCCCGCGCCTCGATGAACAGGGCACAGCGCAGCCGGCGATTGCGCGGATCCTCCGAACGGCACACGCGGCAGCGGCAACCGATCTGGGGCACCCCCGCCGAGGTGCCGCAGCCCAGCACCGTCACCCGCATGGCGCACCGAGGAGGGCGGCGGTGCGCGGAAGCAGGGCGGCGGCATTGGCGGTGGTGGTGCGGGCCACGGTGGCAAGTTCCACCCCCTTGATCTGGGCCAGCACCCGGGCCGTCTCCACCACATAAGCGGGCTCATTGGTGCGGCCGCGGTGGGGCACCGGCGCGAGATAGGGTGCATCTGTCTCCAACACCATGCGCTCGAGCGGCAGGGCGGCCACCGCCTGGCGCAGGGGCTCGGAGCGGCGGAAGGTGAGGATGCCGCCGATCCCCAGATAAAAGCCCAGCTCCACCACCCGCCGGCCGAACTCCAGGCTGTGGCTGTAGCAGTGGACCTCACCGGCAAAGGGCGCGCGTGCCATCTCCTCCTCGAGCACCGCGAGGGTATCCTCGTCGGCATCGCGGGTGTGGACCACCAGCGGCAGGCCGCTTGCGCGCGCCGCTTCGATGTGGATGCGGAAGTTGCGCAGCTGGTCCTCCCGCTCGGCGAAGTCGTAGTGATAGTCGAGGCCCACCTCGCCGATGGCCACCACCCGCGGATGGCATGCTGCTGCCACCAGCGGCGCCGCATCCCGCAGCCCCTCCTTGGAGGCGTTGTGGGGGTGGATGCCGAGCGCACAGACCACCTCGGGGTGCCGTTCGGCCAGCTCCAGCGCCACGTCCCAGCCGGCCCGGGTGGTGGCGATGGTGACCACCAGCACCACCCCGGCCGCGCGTGCCCGCTCCAGCACCTCCTCCACCCGTTCGGCGAGGCCCGGGAAGTCGAGATGGCAGTGGCTGTCCACCAGCCTCATCCGGCATCCTCCTCCACATAGCGCGGGAACACCGGGCTCGGTGGCGGCAGCGGTGTGCCCGGGCGCAGCGGCTGGCCTTCGGCCCCGAGGGCGCGGAAGGTGCGGGCGGCCGCAGGTACGGCCAGAAGATCAAGGATCCGCCCGGAGCTCTGCGGCATGAAGGGGAGGGTGAGGGTGGCCACATGGCGGATGGTTTCCGCCAGGGTCCACAGCACCGTGGCCGCCCGAGCCGGATCGCTGCGCCGCAGCGCCCAGGGGGCCATGGCGTCGACATAGCGGTTGGCTTCGCCGATGAGGCCGAACACTTCATCGAGGGCGCGGTGGAGCGCCTGCGCCTCCATGTGCGCGCGCATGGCGGCAAGACAATTATGGGCGCGGGCGAGCAGAGCCTCGTCATCAGGTGCAAGCTCGCCCGGATCCGGCACCCTGCCCTCACAGTAGCGGCGGATCATGGCCAACACCCGCTGCACCAGATTGCCATAGTCGTTGGCGAGCTCATGGTTGATCCGCCGCACCATGCTCTCGTGGCGGAAGTCGCCGTCCTGGCCGAAGGGCACCTCCCGCAGGAGATAGTAGCGGGTCTGGTCGAGGCCGTACCTGGCCACCAGCGCGTGCGGGTCGATGACATTGCCGAGGGACTTGGAGATCTTCTGGCCCTCGTTGGTCCACCAGCCATGGGCGAACACCCGCCGCGGCGGCTCGAGCCCGGCCGCCATCAGGAAGGCCGGCCAGTAAACCGCGTGGAAGCGCAGGATGTCCTTGCCGATGACGTGCACGTCCGCCGGCCAGAAGGTGCGGAACAGCTCGCCATCCACATCGGGATAGCCGAGGGCGGAGATGTAGTTGGTGAGCGCGTCCACCCAGACGTAGATGACGTGCGCGGGATCGCCCGGCACGGGAATGCCCCAGCGGAAGGTGGTGCGAGAGATGGAGAGGTCCTGCAGGCCCTGGCGGACGAAGCTCACCACCTCATTGAAGCGGGTGGCGGGGCCGACGAAGTCGGGGTGGCTCTCGTAGAAGCGCAGCAGGCGCTCCTGAAAGGCGGAGAGGCGGAAAAAGTAGCTCGGCTCCTCCACCCACTCCACCGGTGCGCCGGTGGGGGCGCGGCCGTCCACGAGCTCGCTCTCGGCATAGTAGGCCTCATCCCGGACCGAGTACCAGCCGGCATATTTGCCGAGATAGATCCAGCCGCCCTCGACCATGCGGGTCCACAGGGTCTGGACCGCGCGCACGTGCCGTTCCTCGGTGGTGCGGATGAAGTCGTCCGGGCTGAAGTCCATCACCCGCAGGAGTTCGCGGAAACGCTCGGAGACCTGGTCGGTGAAGGCCTTGGGCTCCATGCCGGCCTCGCGGGCGGCCTTCTCCACCTTCTGGCCGTGTTCGTCGGTGCCGGTGAGGAAGTGCACCCGCCGCCCATCGAGCCGCATGAAGCGGGCAATCACGTCGCAGGCGAGGGTGGTGTAGGCGTGGCCGATGTGGGGCACGTCGTTGACGTAGTAGATGGGCGTGGTGACGTAGAAGGCGTCCCTCTGGGACATGGACACGCTCTCCGGCGTTTCACGGAACGGATTCGAGGATGACGGCGGATTCGCGCCCATACAGGCCCGCCAGCAGAACCAGTGCGGTGGCGGCGGGATCGAGGTGCAGGCGCTCGGCCCGCCGGGCGAAGCCGGCGAGCTTTTCCCACAGGGCGGCCCACTCTGCAAGCGGGCGGCGGCAGGCGATGGCAGCAAGCCGTTCACCCTCTTCCGCCACCAGCGCCACCGCGGGCTCGCGGCCAGCTGCCACCTGCACCAGCCGCTCCAGGAGCAGGCTCAAGGGCGCCAGCGCCTCCTCCACCCCCTCCTCGCGCAGGCGCGCAGCGAGCGCATCCACCGCCGCCGGCGAAGGCCCGCTCCCGGCCGCCACCGCCTCCAGCAGCGCTGCGTAGCGCTCGGGCAGATCCGCGCCCAGCAGGCGCAGTGCCCGGCCGGGACAGCCCCGGGCAAGCGCGGCCGCCTGCCGGCGCTGCTCTGGGGACGCCTCGGGGCCGAGGGTGGTGAGCGCCTGTTCCAGCTGGGCCGGCGCGAGTGGTGCCAGCGGGGTGCGCACCGCCCGCGAGAGCAGGGTAGGGGGAACGGCGCCCGGCCGCTCTGCCACCAGCAGGAACAGCACGCCCCGGGGCGGTTCCTCCAAAAGCTTGAGGAGGGCGTTGGCGGCATGGCGGTTGAGTTGCTCCACCGGATCCAGCAGCACCGCCCGCCGGCTGCCGCCGCCCACATGGAGGCGCGCCTGCAGCTCGCGCACCGCCTCCACCGGGATCTCGCGGCTGCGGGCGCTGGCCGGTGGCCGCGGGACCAGGAGATCGGGATGGGCGCCGGATGCGGTGGTGCGAAAGAGCGGATGGGCGGGATCGCGGGCGGCGCGGAGATCGCCATGGGCAAGCCACAGCCGCGCCAGGTGCCACGCCAGCGTGCTCTTGCCAACGCCGACGGGGCCGGTGAGCAGCCAGGCGTGATGCAGCCGCCCGCGCGCAAGCGCCTGGCGGAAGCGGGCAACCACCGCCTCATGGCCGAAAAGATGGGGGTTGTGGTGCGGCTCGGGCAGCGTCGGGCTCACGGCTTCAATCCGAAGCGACTCAAGACCTCGCGCGCGATCCGTTCGGCCAGCACCTGGGGCGGCAGGGTAGCGTCGAACACGCGAATGCGCGCCGGCTCCCGCCGGGCGAGTTCGAGAAAACCCCTGCGCACGCGCTGGTGGAAGTCGAGATCGCGCGCCTCGAACCGACCGGCACCGCCATCATGGGCCCGGCGCGCGAGGCCCACCGCCGGGTCCAGGTCCAGCAGGATGGTGAGCTCCGGCTTGGCCATGGCCAGCACCGGCGCCTGCAGCCGATCCACGAGCTGGAGCCCGAGGCCGCCGGCAAGCCCTTGGTAGACCCGGGTGGAGTCGTGGAAGCGGTCACACAGCACCAAGGCCCCTCGCGTGCGCGCCGGGCGAATCACCCGCTCCACATGGTCGCTGCGGGCAGCCAGCACGAGATAGAGTTCGGCCAGCGGCGACCAGCGCCCGGCCTCACCCTCCAGCAACAGCCGGCGGATGGCCTCGGCCCCGGGGGTGCCGCCCGGCTCGCGGGTGGCCACCACCTCATAGCCGAGGGATTCGAGGCGACTGGCCAGGAGGCGGAGCTGGGTCGACTTGCCGGCACCCTCACCCCCCTCAAAACTGATGAAGGGGCCAAAGGCACTCACGTACCGCCCCAGAGCAGCCAGGCGAGGGCATCCACCACCCGTCCGGCAACACCAGCGCGCTCCACATCCCGTACCGCGACCAGCGGCACCTCCAGGGGCTCGATCCCGGGGGCGGTGATCACCAGCGTGCCGAGGCGCTCGCCGCGGCGCACCGGCGCCGGCACCGGGCTTCGAAAGCGCGCGCGGATCTCGAGCCCGTCACGGGCGCTGCGGGAGAGGGTGACCGCCACCACCTCCTCACTACCCAGCGGGACGGTGTCGGCATCGCCCATCCACACCTCCGCCTCCACCACCGTCTCACCGGGCTGGAACAGGCGGTATTCCTTGAACTCGCGGAAGCCGAACTCCAGCAGCCGCTCCGCCTCGATCGCCCGCTGCTGCGGAGTCTCAAGGCCGGCCACCACCAGGATCAGCCGGCGGCCGTCGCGCTCGGCCGAGGCCACAAGACCATAGCCGGCCTCCTGGGTGTGGCCGGTCTTCATGCCATCGACGCCGGGCACGCCCTTGCGCAGCAGCGGGTTGCGATTGTACTGGCGGATGCCGTTGAAGGTGAATTCCTTTTCGGAGTAGTATTTGTAATATTCCGGAAAGCGGCTGATGATGGCCCGCGCCAGTTTCGCCAGGTCCCGCACGGTCATATAGTGTTCGGGATCGTGCAGGCCGGTGGCGTTGACAAAGCGGCTGCCCGTGAGCCCCAGCTCCTCGGCCTTGCGGTTCATGAGTTCGGCAAAGGCGCGCTCGCTGCCGGCCAGGGCCTCGGCCAGCGCCACGGCGGCATCATTGCCCGACTGGACGATCATGCCCCGCAGCAGGTCCTCGACTTTTACCCGCTGGCCCACCTCCAGGAACATCTGTGAGCCGCCCATGCGCCAAGCTTTCTCGCTCACCGGCAGCTCATCATCGAGGCGCAGGCTGCCCTCAGCCAGACGCTCGAAGACGATATAGGCGGTCATGAGCTTGCTCATGGACGCCGGATAGATGCGGGCGTCCGGGTTCTTGGCGAACAGCACCTGGCCGGTGCGGAAATCGATCAGAATGGCGGCCTTGGCGGCGGTATCAAAGGTCACCGCCTGGGCCATCAGCGTATGGGCCGGCAGCCACAGGCCCAGGATCAGCAACAGGAGCCGGAGCCACAGCCTCACGTCGTTCCCCCCATGGACGTGGAACCCGCCTGCCTGCAGGCGACGGGTGACCGTCGCAGATGTGGGTTGTCATAGCCCATGGTGGCAAGGCGGGCGAGCAGCTGCGGCAGCTGCGCAGGCTCGGATACCAGCAGCTGCACCCGGCCGAGGCGGCCGCGGGGGCCCGCGGTCCATTCGATCCGCACGGGTCCGAGGGCGGTCAGCCGGCGGGCATGGGCGCGGGCGCGCAGGCTGTCGGCAAAGGCCCCCACCTGCACCAGCAGGGCTCCGGGCGGACAGGCAGGCGGGCGCACCGCCACCCTGGGCCGGCGCGGCGGTGCGGGACGCGGCGGGGTGCCGCGGGCCTCGGCGAGGCGCAGAAAGCGCACCCGCACCCGGGCGATGCCCTGCTCGCGGAAGCCCAGCGCCCTGGCGGCCGCTTCCGAAAGGTCGATGATCCGACCCGGGCGGAAGGGGCCCCGGTCGTTGACCCGCACCACCAGCTTGCGGCCGTTCTCGAGATTGGTCACCTCCACCAGGCTCGGCAGCGGCAGGGTGGGGTGGGCAGCAGTATAGCGCCGAGCATCGAAGATCTCGCCGTTGGCGGTGGGCCGCCCGTGGAAGCCGGGCCCGTACCAGGAGGCGATGCCCACTTCGTCGTAGGCCGGGTCGAAGCGCGGCACATAGCGCCGCCCGGCCACCACATAGGGCTGGCCCAGCTTGTAGCTGCCAACCCGCTGCGGCACCGGCGGATAGGTGCCGGGGCCACCGCCGCGACTGGCGCAGGCGGCCAGCAGCATTACCGTCAGCAGCAGCAGTGCGAGGTTGCGGCCGGCCATCACGCCTCCCGGCTAGCCGCCACCGCATCCGCCAGCAGGCCTACGGCCGCGGCGAAGAACACCGACCGGTTCCACCGCAGCAGCACGCGAAAGTTGGGATAGGCGAGAAAGGCCGGTGCCGGCGGGCCGTCGGGCAGCACCAGCGAAGCCTCGAGAGAGGCTGCGGGAAGCGGGCTGCCGTCGTGGCGCCGCAACCCCAGTTCACGCCAGCGGGTAAGCGGCAGATGGCGCTCGAGGCCGGCGTGGGCTGCCGCCGCGGGCGGCACCGGTGCGAGCTCGCGCCCCCAGCGCCAGCCGGGCTGCCAGCCGGCGGCCCGCAGGAAATTGGCCATGGAGGCAAAGACGTCGGGCAGGCTCTGCCAGATGTCGCGACGGCCGTCACCGTCGGCATCCACCGCATGGCGCAGATAGGTGGTGGGCATGAACTGGGGCTGGCCCATGGCCCCGGCCCAGGAGCCGCGCAGGCGCGCGGGCGCGACCTCGCCGCGATCGAGGATCGTGAGGGCGGCCAGCAGCTCGCGCTCGAACAGTGTCCGCCGGCGGCCGTCGAAGGCGAGGGTGGCGAGGGCCGCGATCACCGGAAAGTCGCCGGTGATCCGCCCGAAGGCGCTCTCGATCCCCCACAGCGCCACCAGCACCGCAGCCGGCACGCCGTAGCGCCGTTCCGTCCGCGCCAACAGACGTCGGTGGCGACGGTAGAGCTCGCGCCCGCGGGCGATGCGCTCAGGCGTGAGCACACGCCGGCGGTATTGGCGAAAGCTGAGGCGCCGTTCGGGCTGGCGCCGATCCCGCCGGATCACCTCCGGCAGCGGCTTTAGGCCCGCAAGCGCCTGCTCGAGGGTGGCCTCGCGGATCCCTTGTGCCCGGGCCTTGGCGCGAAGGCGCTCGAGGAAGCTGGCGAATTCGCTTTCATGGGACCAGGCGGGCAGCACCCCGCCGGCAAAACCGAACGTTCCCAGCAGAAAGGCGCGTCGCCCCCAGGTCACTCCATCCGCTCCCGCAGGTCGGTGTTGATCCTACCACGCGGCGCCCGGCGCGGGAACCGTAGGGGCGGCTCGACAGCCATGGCCGCAGGACGCATAAGCGCTCGCGGTGCGAATAGGGGAGGTGTGGCGGTGCGACTGGTGGAGGCACTGACCGCAGCCCTGCGGGAACGTGGAGCCGGCTGCATCTTCGGCATTCCCGGCGATTTCGCCCTGCCGCTGTTCGATGGTTTGGTGGCGCAAGGGGATCTTCCGGTCCACACCCTGGCCCACGAACCGTCGGTGGGTTTTGCTGCCGATGCTGCTGCCCGCTACACCTCGGGCCTCGGGGTGGCGGCGGTCACCTATGGCGCCGGCGGCTTCAACATCGTCAATGCCACCGCTGGAGCCTATGCCGAGAAGTCGCCGCTGGTGGTGATCTCGGGGGCGCCGGGCGAGGCCGAATGTGCAAGCGGTCTGCTGGTGCACCATCAGGGGCCGCGGCTGGATAGCCAGATGCGGGTGTTCGCCGAGATCACCGCCGCCAGCGCCCGGCTCGACGACCCCCGCACCGCCGCGGCGGAAATCAGACGGGTGCTGGATGCGGCGCTGCACGACGCCCGGCCGGTCTATCTCGAGATCCCGCGCGATCGGGTGGGTATGCGCATCGGCCGCGTGCCGCCGCCAGCACCACTGGGAGTGGATGAGGAGGCGGTGGCGGACTGCGCCGAAGAGGTCATGGACCGGCTCGCTCGCGCCCGAAGGCCGGTGCTGATGGTGGGGGTAGAGGTGCGCCGCTATGGGCTCGAAGCGCGGGTGGCGGAGCTCGCCCGCCGGCTGCGCATTCCCGTGGTCACCTCCTTCATGGGCCGCGGGCTCATGACCGGTACCCAGGTGCAGCCGGTGGGAACCTATCTCGGCCTTGCCGGCGATCCGCGGATCTCACGGCTGGTGGAAGAGTCCGATGCCCTGCTGCTCTTGGGCGTGATCCTGTCGGATACCAATTTCGCCGTGAGCGCCGGCCGGCTGGATCTGCGTCGGGTGATCCACGCCTTTGACCGGCGGGTGCGGGTGGCCCATCACATCTATCCCGAGGTGCCGCTGATGGCGCTGGTGGAAGGGCTCTTGGAACGCGCGCGGCCGCTTGAGGGTGTGGGCATGGCGCCGCTGCCGGTGGACTGGCCGCGGGGGCTGGTGGCCGATGAGGAGCCGGTCACGCCGGTGGACATCGCCCGCGCCATCAATGACGCCTTCGCCCGCCACGGCCCCATGCCCATGACCGCCGATGTGGGCGACTGTCTGTTTACCGCGATGGACATCGCCCACACCGAGCTGGCGGCTCCCGGCTACTATGCCGGCATGGGCTTCGGTGTGCCCGCGGGAATCGGGGTGCAGCTCGCCACCGGCCGCCGTACATTGGTGCTGGTAGGGGATGGCGCCTTCCAGATGACCGGCATGGAGCTTGCTGGTTGCGGGCGGCTCGGCATCGACCCGGTGGTGGTGCTGTTCGACAATGCCGGCTGGGAGATGCTGCGGGTGTTCGACCCCGAAGCCCCCTTCAACGATCTCGGCAGCATGGACTGGGCGGCGCTGGCGCGGGCGCTCGGCGGCGACGGCTATACCATCCGCTGCCGGCGGGAGCTGCGCGAGGCGCTGGATGCAGCCCTCACCACCCGCGGGCGTTTTCAGCTGCTGCACGTGCGGCTTAAGCCGGGGGCCATCTCACCCACCCTCGCGCGCTTCGTCGAGGCCCAAAAGCGCGCCCGCCGGCGTCGTCCCGAACGCCGGGCGGCATGAACCTCCGCGCGGCCCCCAAGGCCCCGTCGCTCTTCAGGGATCGGCGCTTTCTCGGGCTCTTCATCGCCCAGTTCCTCGGCGCCGCCCACGACAATCTGCTCAAGGCGGCGGTGGTGGTGCTGGTAAGCTTCGGCGACGATCCCGATACCGGCGCGGCGCTGGCAACCCTGGCCGCAGGGCTGTTGATGCTGCCCTTTCTGCTGTTCTCGCCGCTCGCGGGCGAGCTCGCCGATCGCTACGGCAAACCGCGGCTGGTGCGCTTCACCAAGGTCGGAGAGGTGGGGCTCGCGCTTGCGGCCCTGCTCCTTCTGCCCACGCGCGCGCCCCTCGCCCTGCTGCTCTTGGTGTTTCTCATGGGCACCCAGTCCACCTTCTTCGGCCCGCTCAAATACGGCCTGCCGCCGGCGTGGTATGCCGGCGACCGGCTGGTGCTGGCCAATGGGCTGCTGCAGGGCTCTACCTTCCTTGCCATCCTGTTGGGGACGTTCGCGGGCGGTCTGCTGGTGGCCACCGGCGGGCCGCTGATGGTGGCGGGCCTCGGCCTTGCGCTGGCGCTGTTGGGCTTTGCCGCGAGCCTGCTGCTGCCGGATGAACCCCCAGCCGCGCCCGACCTCGCCCTCCATCCCAACCCGCTGCCGGCCCACCGGGCGCTGTGGCGCTGGCTTCAGGGCGAGCCGCGATTGCTCCACATCATCCTCGCCCTCTCGGGCTTCTGGGCGCTTGGGGCGATCTATCTCGGCCAGGTGCCGGCACACGCCCGCCTTGCGCTCGGCGCCGATGCCGAGGCGGCGGGCTGGCTGCTGGGCGCCTTCGTGGTGGGGATCGTCATCGGCGGGCTCGCGACGGTGCCGCTGCGGCGCACGCCTCTGGGGCCGCAGCTGCCGCTGGTGGCGATGGTGCTGGTGGCCGTCTTCGGGCTCGACCTCGCCTGGCTGCCGGGGGCCACACTTATGCCCCAAAAGCCCTTCTTCGCCACCGCCGCCGGCTGGCGGCTTACGGCGGATGTGGCGGCGGTGGCCTTCGGCGGCGGGCTGTTCGCAGTCCCGCTGGTGACCGCGCTCCAGCGGGCCACGCCGGCGAGTCACCGCGGCCGGGCGATTGCCGCCAACAACGGGGTCAATGCGCTGGTGGTGGTGGCAGCAAGCGGCCTTGCCGCGGCAGCGCCGGCGCTGGGCGTGCCGGTGGCCGCGGTGCTTGCCGCCTGTGCCCTGACGGCGCTGATGCTGGCTTTCACCGCGCCCCGGGGGGAGCTGCTGACCCCCTGAGGCGGCGAGGCTCGCGCCCGCCGCTGGGCGGTTCAGCCTTCGCTGCCGGTCGGGCGCTGGTGGAGTCGCAGGCGCAGCTTGCGCCGGTCTCCGGCCTCGGCCGGCTGCTCGGCGGCTGCAGGCGCTTCCTCGGCTGCCGTCTCCTGCGGGGGTTGGCCGCCATTGGCGCCGGCAGGCGGCTCGGCCGGTCGCTGGGTGCTGGCGGCAAGGGAGAGGGCCAGCGCCCGCAGCTTCTCCGGCGAGATGGGCGGGCGCGCCGGTGGCGTCTCCTCGGTGTCTTCCTCCGCCGCGGCGGTCTCGCTGGCACCCTCCGCGCCGAAGCTGTTCTCATAGTCGGCGACGGTGAGCTTCAGGCGGGCGAACTGTTCCAGGAATTCCTCGCGCTTGGCCGGTGGCAGGCGCTCGACGCTGCGGTCGGCCACCAGCCGCTCCGCCTGGGCGAGGACGTTGCGGGCATGGACGATCTGGCCCGAGGGCTTGGCGTGACCCGCCAGCACCTGTGCCAGCGCCTTGGTGGCCGGCTGGAAGAGTTTCAACAATTCGGCCGGATTGTTGGGAAGACGTCGTCCGTCACGCGCACGGCCCCGGGCGCGCTTCTTGTTGACCTGGCGCCGAAAGGGAAACATCGGCTTCGTTTTCATGCCCTTCTCTCGACTGATGGGGCGCGGTTCGGGAGCGCTCCTCGACCGCGGACCGTGTGGCGACCCGTCATGGCGAGGTCGACGATACCTCCGGGGCGGCCCCGGCTGTGGCGATCCCGAGGTTCACATCCGGACCGGTGACGACGACAACGAACGACAACGGCCGGTCGTTGCGCCGATGACGGTATCTCGGCCCGGCGATTTGCCGCACGTCCATGACCTAACAGCGTTTCAGCCACATTCAAGCGCCGACGTTTCGAAGATGCCTCGAATCCTCTCGATCAGCCGGACGCCCCCACCAGCACCGCGCGGAAATCGTTGACATTGGTGCGGGTGGGGCCGGTGACGAAGGCATCGCCCAAGGGCTCGAACAGCCCGAGCGCGTCATTGTCGGTGAGATGGGCGCGGGGATCGAGCCCGCGGGCGCGCGCGCGCGCAAGGGTATCGGGCAGCACGAAGGCACCCGCGGCCCCACCGCGGCCGTCGATGCCGTCGGTGTCGGCGGCAAGCGCGGCGATCTCACCCAGACCCGCGAGTGCCAGGGCGAAGCCCAGCATGCATTCGGAATTGCGTCCCCCGCGGCCGCGGCCGCGCACCGTCACGGTGGTCTCACCGCCCGACAGCAGCACACAGGGCGGTGCGGCCGGCAGCCCATGGTCGCGGCAGGCACGGGCGATGCCGGCAAGCACCCGGCCCAGCTCGCGCGCCTCGCCCTCGAGGGCATCGCCCAGGATCAGCGGGCGCACGCCGGCACGTTCGGCGGTCCGCGCCGCCGCTTTCAGGGATTCGAGCGGCCGTGCCACCAGCCGGTAATCGCTCGCCTGCAAGCGGAGATCGCCCGGCTTGGGGCTCTCGTCGGCGCAGCGCTCGAGATGAGCGCGCACGGCTGCGGGCGGCTCGATGCCGTAGTGCGCCAGCACCGCCAGCGCATCCGCACAGCTCGTGGGGTCCGCCACCGTGGGGCCGGACGCGATCACCGCGGGATCGTCGCCAGGCACGTCGGAGATGGCAAGTGTCAGGGTCGGCGCGGGGAAGGCGGTGGCGGCAAGGCGCCCGCCCTTGATGGCCGAGAGGTGTTTGCGCACGCAGTTGATCTCGTGGATGGTGGCACCGGCGGCGAGCAGCGCCCGATTGACCGCCTGCTTGTCGGCCAGGGTGAGCCCATCAGCCGGCAGTGTGAGTAGCGCCGAGCCGCCGCCGGAGATGAGGGCGATCACCAGATCCTCCGCCCCCAGCGGGCGCACCAGCTCGAGCATGCGCCGCGCCGCCGCCATGCCGCGCTCATCCGGCACCGGATGGGCCGCCTCGACGATGGTGATGCGCGTGCACGCCACGGCGTGTCCGTCGGGCACCACCACCAGCCCCTCCAGCGGATGGGGCCAGTGCCGCTCGAGTGCTTTGGCCATGGCCGCCGAAGCCTTACCGGCGCCCACCACCACCGTGCGCCCGGGCGGCGGCGAAGAAGGCAGGGCTGGCGGTACCACCCGCTCGGGGTCAGCGGCTGCCACCGCCGCGTGGAACAGATCAGCGAGAAAACGGCGGGGGTCGGCCATCCTCATGTGCGGCCTCCGGCCGACGGGCGCACCGCCGCCAGCATGTAGTTGACCGACGGGTCGCGCACGAGGGTGAAGCGGTCGTGGGCGGCGTCATAGGCAAGACCCGTCACCGCCCGCGGCACCAGGCCGGCAGCGCGCAGCAGCCGCCCAAGCTCGGAGGGGCGCAGGAACCGCCGCCAGTCGTGGGTGCCGGGCGGCAGCCAGCCGAGCACATATTCGGCGGCGACCACCCCCAGGAGGAAGGCCCGCAGGGTGCGGGCCAGGGTGGAGAGCACCACGAGTCCACCGGGTCTTGTCACCGCCGCGAGCTCGTGGGCGAAGGTCGCCGGGTCGGCCGCATGTTCCACCACCTCGAGGGCCAGCACCAGGTCGAAGGTCTCGTGTCGCACCACCAGCTCCTCGAGGGTGGCGATGCGATAGTCGATGGTGAGACCGCGCGCGGTGGCATGGGCCTGTGCGATCTCAATGTTGCGGCGGACGGGGTCGATGCCGGTC
>WFXL01000066.1 GCA_015490605.1 Rhodospirillales bacterium | reverse complement strand
GCACGGCACGCTGGCTCGAGCGCACTCTGACGGCTGAGGCTGCAGGCGAGGAGGAAAAATCATGATCGGTCGGATCGCGGGCGTGCTGGCGTTCCTCATCTGGTTTTCCTATGTGGGCTTTCTCGCGTGGAAGGTGTTCGAACTGCCGTTGCTGATAATTGTCGGTGGTGCGGCCTTGCTGGCGCTGGTGGACCTGATCCAGACCGAGTTCTTGCGGCGCGAGGCCAGCATCCGCCGCGGTTGAGGACCGCCGGCGGCCCAAGCCGAATGATGACAGCGCCCGCACCCCGAGGCCGGCTCACGGTCGCGTGAGACCTGGCATCACACCCTTGGCGCCAGGGCCCATGGGCGACAGCCTCGGCGGCGGAATCGGTGGCACCGCTGGGCCTGAGGGTGGGCAGCCCGGGACCGCACCGCGGCTGCGGTTGCAGCCCATGGTTCACGGAGCCGGCACGGGGGTGATGGCGCGGCAATGGACCTGATCCAGCTGTTCCTGCTGCCGGCGGGCCTTGGCCTGCTCGGCTTCATCGAGCCCTGCTCCCTCGGGGCGACCCTCGTGGTGTTGCGCCATCTTGAGAGCCAGCCGGCCCGCGAGCGCCTTGCCGAACTTCTCACCTTTGCGCTGGTGCGGGCCGGGGTGGCGGGCCTGCTGGGGGTGGCGGCGGTGGTGTTGGGGCGCGGCTTCACCGGGTTCCAGAAGGGCATGTGGCTGGTGCTGGGCAGCCTCTATCTGGTGCTGGGTGGGCTGTTGTTGCGCCGGCGCACCGACCTGTTCGCCCGGCTTCTGGCCCTGCGCCTGCCGCTGGGCGGGCGGCGGCAGGGTGCGGTGACCCTGGGGCTGGTGCTGGGGCTTGGCATTCCCGCCTGCGCCGCTCCGCTGCTGTTTGCCCTCTTCGCCCTGGCCGCCGCCCGCGGGGCCGCCGGCGCCACCCTGCTGGAGGGTTTTGTGGGGCTGGCCGTCTTCGGGCTCTTTCTCTCGGCGCCGCTTCTGCTGGCGGCGGTCTGGCAGCCCGCACGACACCTTCTCGAACGCCTTGCCGCCCGCGCACGGCTGGCGCCGGTGGCGGCCGGCCTGCTGCTGGTGGCCCTGGGCCTGTGGTCCATCGCTATGGCGCTGTGGGTGCGGCTCGAGGACTGGGCCTGAGGTGGCCGGCGGACAGTCCGGCGTGGGCCGGCGCTTGCTTCGCGCCGGTACCGGGGCATATATGGAGCGGCAACCGCAACGCCGGAGACGGGCGGTGTGGGCTTCGGCTCACACCCTTTGTGCTGCATGAACAGCGGAGTCGTCGACCTGGAAGAGATCCGCCGCCTGGTCGAGCCCACCGTGGAGGCGCTCGGCTACGACATCGTCCAGATCCGCCTGCTGGGAGGCCGCCGGCCGACCCTTCAGATCATGGCCGAGCCCAAGGCGCGTGAGCGGCCCATGACCGTCGACGACTGCGCCGAGATCTCGCACGCGGTCTCGGCGGTGCTGGATGTGGCCGACCCGATCCCCGGCAGCTATCAGCTGGAGATCAGCTCGCCCGGGATCGACCGGCCGCTGGTGCGGCCCCAGGACTATGAGCGCTTCGCCGGCTTTGAGGTGAGGATCGAGACCGGCGAGCCGGTGGCGGGCCGGCGGCGCTTTCGCGGCCGGCTGCTGGGGCGTGAGGGCGAGCGGGTGCAGGTGGAGGTCGCCGGCGAGCGCTATGAGGTGCCGCTTGCGGCCATCCGCCGGGCCAAGCTGGTGCTTACCGACGAGCTCATCGCCGCCGAGCGGCGGCGCCTTGAGGCGTGGGCGCGGCGCCGGCGCGGGCGTCAGCGAGAAAGGGATGGGGACCTTGGCTGAGACCACGACCGCACTGGGCAAGCCGGAACTGCTGCGGATCGCCGATGCCGTCGCCCAGGAGAAGGGCATTCCGGTGGATTCGGTAATCCGCGCCATGGAGCAGGCGATCCAGACCGCCGCCCGGCGTAAGTACGGCCATGAGCACGAGATCGTGGCCGAGATCGACCGCAAGAGCGGCGAGGTGCGGCTCTATCGCGTGCTCGAGGTGGTGGAGCAGGTGGAGGATCCCGACCGCCAGATCGATCTGGACGAGGCCCACCGCCGCAATCCGCTGGCGCAGGTGGGTGATCGGCTGCTGGATCCGCTGCCGCCCATCGACTTGGGCCGCATCGCCGCCCAGAGCGCCAAGCAGGTGATCGTCCAGCGGGTGCGCGAGGCCGAGCGCGAGCGCATCTACGCCGAATACAAGGACCGGGTGGGCGAGATCGTCGTGGGCGAGGTCAAGCGGGTGGAGCGCGGCGGTATCCTCGTGGACCTGGGGCGTGCCGAGGCCTATCTGCGGCGCGAGGAGATGATCCCGCGCGAGAGCTTCCGCGTCAAAGACCGGGTGCGGGCCTACATCTTCGACGTGCGCAAGGACGCCCGCGGGCCCATGATCCAGCTCTCGCGCACCCATCCCGGCTTTCTCATCAAGCTGTTCGAGCAGGAGGTGCCGGAGATCTACGAGGGGGTCATCGAGATCAAGGCGGTGGCCCGTGATCCCGGCTCGCGCGCCAAGATGGCGGTCTACAGCCACGACAGCTCCATCGACCCGGTGGGCGCCTGTGTCGGCATGCGCGGCTCGCGGGTACAGGCGGTGGTGCAGGAGCTGCGCGGCGAGAAGATCGACATCATCCCCTGGTCGTCGGACCCCGCCACCTTTGTGGTCAACGCCCTGGCGCCGGCGGAGGTGACCAAGGTGGTGCTGGATCCGGAGGCGCGGCGCATCGAGGTGGTGGTGCCGGACGACCAGCTCCACATCGCCATTGGCCGGCGCGGCCAGAATGTGCGGCTTGCGGCCCAGCTCACCGGCTGGGACATCGACCTCGTGTCCGAGAGCGAGGAGGCGGAGCGCCGCACCCGCGCCTTCCGCGAGGCGACCCAGCTGTTCCAGCGCGAGCTCAATGTCGACGAGATGATCGCCCAGCTGCTGGCGGCTGAGGGCTTCCTCTCCATCGAGGATGTGGCCTATGCGGAGGTGGAGGAGCTCGCCGCCATCCAGGGGTTCGACGAGGAGATTGCCCGCGCCCTCAAGGAGCGGGCGCTGGAGTGGCTTGAGCAGCGGGACGAACAGCTGCGGCAGGAGGCCGAGGCCCTCGGGGTGAGCGCGGACCTGCTGGCCTTCGAGGAGCTGGATCTTGCCGCCATCGTCGAGCTCGGCCGCAAGGGCATCAAGAGCCTCGAGGACCTGGCGGGCCTTGCCGCCGACGAGTTGCAGGAGCTGCTGCCGGAGCTGGAGCTGTCGGCCGAGGAGGCGGGTGAGATCGTCATGCGGGCGCGCGTGGCCCTGGGCTGGGTGGAGGAGCCGGCGGCGCCGGCGGCGGAGACGGCTGGCGAGGCGCAGGAGGCTGCAGGCGGGACGTGAGCATCGAGGTGGAGGCCGAGATCCGCACATCCCCCGGCCGGCGGCGGTCGGTCGCCACCCGGCGGGTGCAGCCGCGGGCGGGCATGGTGCGCTTCGTGGTGGGGCCCGACGGGCGGCTCGTGCCGGATGTGCTGGAGCGGCTGCCGGGACGCGGCCTCTGGCTGGAGGCGCGGCGCGATCTACTTGTGGAGCGGAAAACACAGAAGGCCCTCGCCCGCAGCGGCGCGCGGATGGATGATCCCGCGGGGCTGGCGGAGGAGGTGGCCGGCGCGCTGGAACGCCGCTGTCTCGACCTTCTGGGACTGGCCAAGCGCGGCCGTCAGGCGGTGGCCGGCTACGAGAAGGTCAAGGAGGCCCTCGCCCGCGGCAAGGTGGCGCTGCTGTTCGTGGCCCGCGATGCCGGCCGCGACGCCCGTACCGCCTTCCACCGGCTGCCGCCGGGCACCCGCAGGGTGGTGGCCTTCGACCGCGCCCAGCAGGGGCGGGCCTTGGGGCGCGAGGATGCGGTGTTCGTCGCGGTCCTGCGCGGGCGGCTGGCCCGCAAGCTCGAGCGCGAACTCGTGCGGCTTGCGGGCTTTCGCGAGGTGGAGATGATCCCGGCGCCGGGCGGCGAGGGTGAAGCAGAGGAAGCAAACGGAACATGAGTGACGCGGAAGGTCGGGACGACAAGCCGAGGGTCGGCACGACGCGCACCTCCTCCCGGCTCGAGCTCCGGGCGAAGACGGTGGAGGCGGGCGTGGTGCGCCAGACCTTCCCCCACGGCCGCAGCCGTCAGGTGGCGGTGGAGGTCAAGCGCCGCCGCACCCGCCCGGGCGCCCGCCGTCCGGCCGAACCCCAGCCAGCGCCCAAGCCGGCAGCCGACAAGCCCGCCGCCGAGGCCAAGCCGGCAACCGAGGGGGCGTCCACCCGTTCCCCCGCCGTCCTCAAGACCCTGACCGAGGAGGAGCGGCGTGCGCGCCTGCGGGCGCTCGCCGAGGCCAAGAAGCGCGAAGAGGAGGAGCGCCGTCGGGCGGAGGAGGAGGCGCGCCGCCGCGCCGAAGAGGAGGAGCGCCGCCGGCGCGAGGAGGAAGAGGCACGCCGCCGGCGTGAGGAGGAGGAACGGCGCCGGCGCGAGGAGGAAGAGGCGCGCCGTCGGGCCGAAGAGATGGCCCGCCGGCTGCTGGAGGAGGAGCAGAAGAAGGCGGCCGCAGCCGAGGCCGCAGAAACCACGCCTCAGCCGGCGGCACCGCAGCCGGGTGCGGGCGTGCGGGCGCCGGCCGCCCCGGCAGGGATGAAGCCCGCCAAAGTGGAGGTGCGGCCCGAGACCCTCAAGAAGCTCGCCCTCGAGGAACAGGAAGAGGAGACCAAGCGCAAGAAGGGCAAGGAGAAGCGCCCGTCGCTGCGCAAGGGCGAGGTCAAGGAGAAGAAGCCCCTCAAGCTGGTGGTGTCGGAGGAGCTGGAGGAGGCCGAGGAGGTGGAGGCGCCGCCGCGGCCGACCCCGCCGCCGCGGCGCGAGCGTCGCAAGAAGAAGCAGGCGCCGGCCCAGCCCACCCGGGTGGTGCGCGAGGTCCAGATCCCCGACGAGATCACCGTGCGCGAGCTGGCCGAACGCATGGCGGTGCGCGCCGGCGAGGTGGTCAAGACCCTCATGAAGCTCGGCGTGATGGCCAACATCAACCAGACCATCGACGCCGATACCGCCGAGCTGGTGGTGACCGAACTCGGCCACATCCCCAAGCGCGTCTCCGAGGCGGCGGTGGAGGAAGGGCTCGAGGGGCCGCCGGATCCCGAGGAAGCGCTGAAACCGCGGCCGCCGGTGGTGACCGTTATGGGCCACGTGGACCACGGCAAGACCTCGCTTTTGGATGCGCTTCGCCAGACCGACGTGGCCGCACGCGAGGCCGGCGGCATCACCCAGCACATCGGCGCCTATCGGGTGGACATCGGCCGCGGCCTGCCGGTGACCTTCATCGACACGCCGGGCCATGAGGCCTTCACTGAGATGCGCGCCCGCGGCGCCCAGGTCACCGACATCGTGGTGCTGGTGGTGGCGGCCGATGATGGGGTCATGCCCCAGACGGTGGAGGCCATCCGCCACGCCCAGGCGGCCAAGGTGCCCATCATCGTCGCCATCAACAAGATCGACAAGCCCGACGCCGATCCCCAGCGGGTCAAGAATGAGCTGCTCAACTACGGCGTGGTGGTGGAGGAATTCGGCGGCGAGGTGCTGGCGGTGGAGGTCAGCGCCAAGGAGCGCATCGGCCTCGAGGAGCTGATCGAGGCCATCCAGCTGCAGGCCGAACTCCTGGACCTCAAGGCCAACCCTGACCGGCGGGCGCTCGGCACCATCCTCGAGGCCAAGCTCGAGAAGGGGCGCGGCCCGGTGGCCACGGTGCTGGTGCAGAACGGCACGCTGCGGGTGGGCGATGTGGTGGTGGCTGGCTGCCACTGGGGCCGGGTGCGCGCCATGATGGACGACCGCGGCCAGCGGGTGAAGCAGGCGGGGCCGGCGGTGCCGGTGGAGATCCTCGGCCTCGACGGCGTGCCCGAGCCGGGCGATCGGCTGGTGGCGGTGGAGAGCGAGGAGCGCGCCCGCGAGGTGGCGGAATACCGCCAGCGCAAGCGCCGCGAAGAGGAACAGCGGCGCCGTGCGGGGCGGCCTGCGGGCACCCTCGAGGACCTCTTCGCCAGGCTCAAGGCGGGCGAGACCCGCGAGCTGCCGATCCTGCTCAAGGCGGATGTCCATGGCTCGCTTGAGGCGATCCGCGGCGGCATCGAGAAGCTCGCCACCGAGGAGGTGCGGCCGGTGGTGATCCATGCCGGCGTGGGCGCCATCAGCGAGAGCGACATCCATCTCGCCAAGGCCTCCCAGGCGCTGATCATCGGTTTCAATGTGCGGGCGCCGGCAGCGGTGCGCGAGCTGGCCAAGCGCGAGGGGGTGGAGATCCGCTACTATGCGGTGATCTACCAGCTTTTGGACGATGTGAAGCAGATGCTCAAGGGCCTGCTGGCGCCGGAGGCGCGGGAGACGGTGCTGGGCCACGCCGAGGTGCGTCAGGTCTTCAATGTGCCCAAGGTGGGGCGGGTGGCCGGCTGCATGGTCACCGACGGGGTGGTGCGGCGCAACGCCCGCGTGCGGGTGGTGCGGGACGGCGTGGTGATCCACGACGGCACCCTGGCCTCGCTGCGGCGCTTTAAGGAGGATGTGCGCGAGGTGCGCGAGGGCTACGAGTGCGGCATCGGCCTCGAGGGCTTCCAGGACATCCGCGAAGGGGATGTGCTGGAGATCTACGAGGTGCAGGAGGTCGCCCGCAGCCTCGCGAGTTGAGGCCGGCGGGTGGGTGGACGCGGGACCGGTGCGAGGAGACCCCATGGCGAGACGGGATCGCGGCAGCCCGACCCCACGGCAGCTGCGGGTGGCCGAGCAGATGCGCCACCTCCTCGCCACCTATCTGCTGCGCGGTGAGGTCCACGACCCGCGCCTCGACGGCCGCAGCCTGACGGTGGCCGAAGTGCGGGTGAGCCCGGATCTGCGCCACGCCACCGTCTATGTGAGCGAGCTGGGACGGCCGCTCGGCGAGGACACCCGCCGGGCGCTGGCGGCCGCCGCCGGGCGGCTTGCTGGTCGCCTCGCCCGTGACATGCACCTCAAATATGCCCCGCGGCTGCGGTTTGTGGCCGACCAGCAGTTCGAGGTGGCGGATCGGATCGAGCGACTGCTGCGCGAGGCCCGCGCCCATGGGGTGCCGGGGCCCGCCGCGAAGGATGGGAATCCATGAGTCGTCGCCGAAGACGCGGCCTCCGCATCGACGGATGGCTGGTGATCGACAAGCCCCAGGGCATGACCTCCACCGAGGTGGTGAACCGGGTCAAGCGCCTGACCCGCGCCGAGAAGGCGGGCCATGGCGGCACCCTCGATCCCATCGCCACCGGGGTGCTGCCGGTGGCCCTGGGCGAGGCCACCAAGACGGTGCAGTATGTGATGGAGGCGCCCAAGCGCTATCGCTTCACCGTGCGCTTCGGTGTGGCCACCGATACTGACGATGCCGAGGGGACGGCCATCGCCACCAGCGACCGCCGCCCCACCGACGAGGAGATCCGCGCGCTGCTGCCGCGGTTCGTGGGCGAGATCGAGCAGGTGCCGCCGCGCTATGCCGCCATCAAGGTGCAGGGCGAGCGGGCCTATGAGCTCGCCCGGCGGGGCGAGGTGGTGGAGCTGGCGCCGCGGCGGGTGCACATCCACCACTTCGCGCTGGTGGCACGGCCCGATCCCGACCATGCCGTGTTCGAGGTGGTCTGCGGCAAGGGCGCCTATGTGCGGGCGCTCGCCCGCGATCTCGGCGCCGCCCTCGGCTGTTATGGCCATGTGGCGGCGCTGCGGCGGCTGGCGGTGGGCCCCTTCACCGAGACCGAATCCATCACCCTCGAGGCCCTGGAGCGGATCGTCGCTGACGACACCCTGCCCCAGGTGCTGATCCCGGTGGCGACGGCGCTGGTCGGCATCCCGGCGTTCGCCGCCACCGAACCGCAGGCGCTGCGCATGCGCTCGGGCCAGCCCATCCGCATCCCGCCGGCGCTGTGGCCGGAAGGGGCCGCGGAGGGCAGCACCGTGCGGGTGATGCGCGGTGACGAGCTGGTGGCGCTGGCGCGGCTGGAGGACTCCCTCCTCCGCCCGCTGCGGGTGTTTCGTCCGAAGGCCAGTCGGATGCCGAAGGGAGCGATCGATGTCGATTACCGCTGAGCGCAAACAGGAGATCATCCGCGAATTTGCGACCCACGAGGGCGACACCGGTTCGCCCGAAGTGCAGATCGCGATCCTCACCGAGAGGATCAACAATCTCAGCGAGCACCTCAAGGTGCACCGCAAGGACTTTCATTCGCGACGCGGGC
>WFXL01000065.1 GCA_015490605.1 Rhodospirillales bacterium | reverse complement strand
GCCCGACATGGCCGAGACCCTAAAGCGCATCCTCGAGCGCCACGGGCTTCCGCCCACGGCCTTGGAGCTGGAGGTGACCGAGGGGCTGTTCGTGGATCCGGCGCAGACAGCCATCCGCCGCAATCTCGAGGCGCTGCGGCGGCTGGGGGTGCGCTTTGCGCTGGACGATTTCGGCAGCGGCTATTCGTCCCTCGCCTATCTCAAGCGGCTGCCGGCCTGGCGCATCAAGATCGACCGCAGTTTCGTGCGCGGCCTCGGCGAGGCGCCCGAGGATGAGGCCATCCTCGAGGCCATCGTCGGCCTCGGGCGGGTGTTCGGCAAGCGCATCCTCGCCGAGGGGGTGGAGACGGAGCGCCAGCGGCGGGTGCTGGCGGCCCACGGCTGCGACGAGATGCAGGGGTTTCTGCTGGCGCGGCCGATGGACAGCGAGCGGCTGCTGGCCTTCCTGCAACGCAGTCCGACGGTGGCGGCAGCGGGGTCCCTTGACATCCCCCGGGGGCGACACCATTAGAAGGCGCGCCCGGTGGGGCCGTAGCTCAGTTGGGAGAGCGCCTGAATGGCATTCAGGAGGTCGGCGGTTCGAATCCGCTCGGCTCCACCAAAGATCCCCACGGTTTCGCCGGATCGCTGCGCACAGACCCAGGCCGTCCGAGACGATCTGTGCGCCCATTGTTGAGCAGACCGCCCGGCGAGATGCTCCGCTTCGGCCCATCGCCCGCCTGATCCGCCCACTGGACGAACGCGCTTGCGACCGGAAAGCGGCGGCCATCGCGATCATGCTGGATCGCCTCGGCGTTCGGACAAGACCCCGACGGCGCCGGAACGTCCATCCCTGCACATGCCTATCGGCATGTCCGGCCGACAGCGCGCCCACCCCTACGAGGGAAAAGCCTCTTCGATCTGATCGGGCCGGGCGCTTGGAAGTGTGGGGTGAAACCGGGCCCCAAGGTCGCCGGCCATCGGCACGTGGGCCAAGCGTCCCTCGCAGTCTTGCCGGCTTGGCGATGCCGGCCCGCGAGGTTAGGAGGACTTGGGTGCAGGCGAGCCGGCGGCGTCCATGACGACAGTCGTCAACGAGGTGAGCGAAGCCTTCGAGATCTTGCTCGAAGAAATTGAAATGGTTGCCCACGCTCTCCAGCAGCGAGGCGCCGAAGCATTCACCGACGGTCGGCTAGAAGAGGTGAAGGCTGCTCTGGCTGAGCTGGAGCGGGTGGTGGCGTTCCGGGAGAAGGTGCGAGCCCTCCAGCGGGAGTGGACACGGACGGTGACGTCCACGAAGAGGGAACCCGAAGCGGAGAGGCCCCCCCTAGGCAAACGCTTGGGACGCGGGCTCCGCACGCCAGAGGAGGCCTTCCGGGTGCCCATCCTGCGGGCGCTGGTCGAGATGGGCGGTCGTGGGAGAGCACGGGAGGTGCTTGATCGGATCCAGCCGATGGTCGCAGACCGGCTGACCGAGCACGATCTTCAGCCCCTTCCCACCGGCGAGATCCGCTGGCGCAACACGGCCGCGTGGTGCCGCAAGGACCTCGTGGAGGAGGGTTTGCTCGCTGACGACTCGCCCCACGGCATCTGGGAGGTCACCGACAAAGGACGGCGCTGGCTGGAGCAGAATACCAGTGGGACATGAGAAAGCTGCGGGATGTTCAGATTCCGCTGATCTCGCACATCGCGCAGCGACTTCCCGATCAGCTGTCCAATCATCTCGCGGCAATCCGACCTGCAGAGGGCTCGCAAAGGAACGACTCCTCCCCGAAGTATTGCCCGCGGGACTCCTCATCAAATTTTCTGGCCCCTAGGGCGGCAGAAGGCCAATCCTTCCTTCCGTCAGGCCGAGCTGCTCACACGGGCAGGCCTGCGTGTGGCCGGCATGTGGTCGCAGCCAGGGACCTGTGGGCTGGAGGGCTGACGCCTGCCGTCTCCCGCCATCGGATGCCGCAGCCCCCACCCTTGCCGGCGGCGGTGGGTGCCGTATATTCGCGGCGCCGGATCGGCGCGGGCGTGCCCTGCGACCGATCGGTCCGTGACCCCGCGGGGTCGGGGCGTGGTTCTGTCACGCTCCCCGTTCGTGTCATCCACCAGTGAAAGGGGACGTACGCGCGCGATGCCGTACTATGAGCACACCTTCATCGCGCGGCCGGAGCTTACGCCGCAGCAAGCCCAGAACATCGCCGAGGAGTTCCGTTCGCTGATCCAGGAGAGCGGCGGCCGGGTGGTCCTGGCGGAATACTGGGGGCTGCGCAATCTGGCCTACCGCATCAAGAAGCACCGCAAGGGCCACTACATCCACCTGCGGTTCGAGGCGCCCAAGCACATCGTCCAGGAGATCGAGGAGCGCGAGCGCTTCAATGACGACGTGCTGCGTTTTCTGACCGTCAAGGTGGACGAGCTCAGCGAGGAGCCCTCGCCCATCCTCCAGAGCCGTTCCGGCCGCGATGAGCGGCGCCGCTGATCGGAGGTGCAGCCCATGAGCGACGAGACCCGCGAGCCGCAGCAGCCCGCCGCCGAGGCCCGCAGCGAGGAGCCGCCGCGGCCGGTGGAGCCGCCGACGGTGGTGATCCGCCGCCCCTTCTTCCGCCGCAAGAAGGCGAGCCCCTTCGCCGGCGAGGGCGCGCCCAAGATCGACTACAAGGACGTGCGGCTGCTGCAGCGGTTCATCTCCGAGACCGGCAAGATCATCCCGCGGCGGATCACCGCCACCACCGCCAAGGAACAGCGGGCCCTGGCCAAGGCCATCAAGCGCGCCCGCATCCTGGCCCTCCTGCCGTTCACCAGCGACCATCGCTGAGCTGCGGCGAGCGGAGAGAGCGACATGCAGGTGATTTTGCTGGAACGGATTCCCAAGCTCGGCCAGATGGGCGACATCGTCGATGTGGCGCCGGGCTATGCGCGCAACTACCTGATCCCCCAGGGCAAGGCGATCCGCGCCACCAAGGAGGCCATCGCCGAGTTCGAGCAGCGCCGCAAGGAGCTGGAAGCGCGCAACCTCGAACTCCGCAAAGAGGCCGAAGCGGTGGCCGAGCGGCTGCGGGGGCAGTCGGTCACCGTCATCCGCCAGGCGAGCGATACCGGCCATCTCTATGGTTCGGTCACACCGCGTGATATCGTCGCCGCCTTCGCCGAAGTGGGCGTGACCCTCGACCGCCGGCAGGTGCGCCTCGAGCGCACCATCAAGACCCTCGGGGTGCATGAGGTCACCATCGTCCTCCACCCCGAGGTGGAGGTGCCGGTGTCAGTCAATGTGGCGCGCTCGGAGGAGGAGGCCGAGGTCCAGGCAAGCGCCGCCGGCCTTCTGGAGAAGCCGGAGGAGGCGCCGCTGGCGGCGGAGGGTGCCGGCGAGGAAGCCGCCGCAGCCAGCGCACCCGGGGAAGAGGTGCGCACGGGCGAGGCTTGAGTCGCGCTTTTGCGTGTGCGAAGAGGACGGGGCCCGGGAGGGCCCCGTTCGTCGTCGGGGGATGATCCACATGGCCGAGCACCGTCGCGCCGCCGAGGAAACCCGCTCCGACCAGCCGCAGGTGGCCATCATCAAGAAGTACGCCAACCGGCGGCTCTACAACACCGCCACCAGCAGCTATGTCACCCTCGAGGACCTGGGCCGCATGGTGCGCGCGGGTCAGGACTTCGTGGTCTATGACGCCCGCACCGGCGAGGACATCACCCGCTCAGTCCTCACCCAGATCATCCTCGAGGAGGATGCCCGCGGGCGCAATCCCCTGCCCATCGGCTTTCTGCGCCAGCTCATCGCCCTCTATGATGACAGCCTGCGGACCATTCTGCCGCGGTACCTCGAACTCAGCCTCGAGAACTTCGCACGCCATCAGGAACAGCTGCGGGCCTATATGGAACGCACCCTGGGGCCGCTGTTCCCGGCGCAGTCCTTCGAGGAGCTGGCGCGCCAGAATCTCGCCATGTTCCAGCGGGCCGCCGCCATGTTCGCCCCCTTCGCCAGCGGCGGCGACAAACCGCACCCCGGCGAGGCGCAGGAGGCCCCATCAGCATCCGCCGCCGGCGGCGAGCAGGAGACCGGCCAGCTGGCCGCGGAAGTCCGGGCGCTGCGTGAGCAGGTGGAGGCGCTACAACGGCGGCTTGCCGAGCTCGGGGATGAGGGCCGGGCGCGCGGCAGCCGCCGCCGTGCGACCCGCGGCCGCGGTGAGCGGGAGGTGGGCTGAAGCGCGTTTTTCCGACTCGCCCCGCACCCACAGGCGTGCTATATGCCTTCCTGGTCGTTGCGTTGCATGGAGTTCGGCGTCCGGTCAGTCCGTTCGAACATGATGCGGCCGAGGCGGCCGTCGTTCCCAGGTCCACGTACCCGGCGTCGATCTCCGTGTCGTTTGCGCCGTGTCGTTCCAGCACCAGGGTGAAGGCGGGCTGCCGGGTCGATCTCCGGACCGACGACCCTTGAGGAACCGCTTTCGACCCTGGAGTTCGACATGACGCGGAAGATCTTTGTCGCCAACTTCCCCTATCGCACCACCGTCGAGGAGCTCGAGGTGCTGTTCGAGCAGCACGGCGAGGTGGTCTCGGCGAAGATCGCCACCGACCGGGACACCGGCCGCTCGCGCGGCTTTGGCTTCATCGAGATGGGCAGCGAAGAGGAGGCCCGGGCCGCTATTGAAGCGCTCAACGGCCAGGACTTCGGCGGCCGGCCGCTGGCGGTGCGCGAGGCCGAGGACCGTCCGCGCCGCGGTGGACCGCGCGGGGGCGGCCGCCGCTTTCCCGGAAGCGGCCGCTTCTGACGCCCTATCCGGCCGACGGTGAACCAGGGGGCCGCCCACAGGGCGGCCCCCTTCGCTGTTGGTGGCGCGGTCCGGAGCCCACCGAACCC
>WFXL01000064.1 GCA_015490605.1 Rhodospirillales bacterium | reverse complement strand
CTTTTGGGCCGGCGCTGCCCCCCGCAGCCAGTAGCCCCGGCCCAAAAGCCGCAGCTCCCGCCCGCTCTCCGCCACCACCGGCTCGAAGCGGTTCTGCGGGTGGTGCGCGAGCTCCTCCAGGTCGGACAGGAAACCATAGGCGATGGCAGCCGCCTCCAGCCGCCGGGCGAGCCGGTCGCGATCGATCCGGGCGAAGGCCTCGCGGATGAGGGCGTCGAGCTCCGGGCGGTGGGCCACCCGTGCGGGATTGTCGGCAAAGCGCGGATCCTGGGCGAGCTCGGGCCGGCCCAGAATCTGGGCGCAGAAGCGCTGCCATTCGCGCTCATTCTGGATGGCGATCAGGATCTCGCGGCCGCAGCCGCAGCGATAGGCGCCATAGGGGGCGATGGTGGGGTGGTGCAGCCCCGGCCTCGGTGGCACCAGCCCGGCGTGAGTGTAGACCAGCCAGGGAATGTTCATCCACTCGCCGACGGCATGGAACAGCGAGGTGTCGACGATGCGGCCGCGGCCGGTGCGCTCCCGCAGCAGCAGGGCGTGGAGGATGCCGGCATAGGCGTTGAGGCCAGCGGCGATGTCGCACACCGACACCCCCACCCGGGTGGGCACCTCGCCAACGCCGGTGACGAAGGCGATGGCGGACTCCGCCTGCACCAGCAGATCATAGGCCTTGCGGTGGGCGCGCGGGCCCACCTCGCCATAGCCGCTGATGTTGCACACCACCAGCCGGGGATTGGCCTCGAGCAGCGCCTCGGGCGCGAAGCCCAGGCGCGCGAGGGTGCCGGGGGCCAGATTCTGCACCAGCACATCCGCTCGCCGCAGCATCCGCCGCAGGATGGCGGCATCCTCCGGCCGCTTGAGGTCGAGGACGATGCTCTCCTTGCCGCGGTTGAGCCAGACGAAATTGGCGCTCTCGCCCTGGACGTAGCGATCGTAATGACGGGCGAAGTCGCCGCCGGGCCGTTCCACCTTGATCACCCGCGCGCCGGCGTCGGCCAGAAGCCGCGTGCACAGGGGCGCGGCCACCGCCTGTTCGATGGCCACCACCAGCAGATGATCCAGCCCATCGGATGCCGGCTCGTGGGGGTGAGCCGGCTCCTCCGCGCAGCCCTCCGGGGCCGCCGCCGGATGCTCGCCGCCCATCGACGCACTCCCCCGTCGCCGGCCGGAGGATGGCCTCTCGCGGCGGCTGCGGCAAGGCGGCGATGGGGCCTGTGCCGGCGGCGGCGCTGGCCTATAACCCCGCGGGGATGCGGGGGTGGACGATGCGCTGTCCCTTCTGCGGCTATGCCGAGAGCCAGGTGAAGGACTCGCGGCCGGTGGATGATGGCACCGCCATCCGCCGCCGGCGCCAGTGCCAGGGGTGTGGTGCGCGCTTTACCACCTTCGAGCGGGTGCAGCTGCGGGAGCTGGTGGTGATCAAGAAGGACGGCCGCCGCCAGCCGTTCGATCGCGACAAGCTCGCCCGCTCGATCCGCATCGCCACCCGCAAGCGCGGCATTTCCGACGAACAGATCGACCGCATCGTCGCCGGCATCGTCCGCAAGCTCGAGACCAGCGGCGAACACGAGATCCCCTCGCGCCAGATCGGCGAGCTCGCCATGGAAAGCCTCGCCTCCCTCGATGAGGTGGCCTATGTGCGCTTCGCCTCGGTCTACCGCGACTTCGCCCGGGCGCGCGACTTCGAGGAATTCATCCGCCATCTCCCCTCCGAGCGGGAGGAGGAGCGGTGAAGTGCCCCAGGCCCATGGACGAGCGCTTCATGCGCACCGCGCTAGCCCTGGCGGAACGCCATCTGGGCCGCACCTGGCCCAATCCCTCGGTGGGCTGTGTGATCGTGCGCGCGGGGCGGATCGTCGGCCGCGGCTGGACCCAGCCGGGCGGGCGGCCCCATGCCGAGACCGAGGCGCTGGCGCGTGCCGGCGAGCTCGCCCGCGGCGCCACCGCCTATGTCACCCTCGAGCCCTGCGCCCACACCGGCCGCACCCCACCCTGCAGCGACGCCTTCATCCGGGCGGGGATCCGCCGGGTGGTGGTGGGCTGCATCGACCCCGATCCGCGGGTCAACGGCCGCGGCATCGCCGCCCTGCGGCGGGCGGGCATTGAGGTGGTGGTGGGCTGTCTCGAGGCCGAGGCTCGCCGCCAGAACCTCGGCCTCTTCCGCCGCATCCAGCACCAGCGGCCGATGGTGGCCCTCAAGCTCGCCATGAGTGCGGACGGCCGCATCGCCACCCGCACCGGCGACAGCCGCTGGATCTCGGGCGAGCGGGCGCGGGCCGAGGCCCACCGGCTGCGCGCCTGCCACGATGCGGTGGCGGTGGCAAGCGGCACCGCGCTTGTGGATGATCCCGAACTCACCTGCCGCCTGCCGGGGCTCGAATCCTCCCAGCCGGTGCGGCTGGTGTTCGACCGCCGCCTGCGCCTTGGGCCCGAGTCCACCCTCGCCCGCACCACCCACCGCGGCCCGGTGTGGGTGCTCACCCGCAAGGGCGCCGACGAGGAGAGGCGCAAGGCGCTTGCTGTCCGCGGGGTGGAGGTGGTGGCCGTGGGCGAACCGTTCCTGAGCCAGGCGCTCGCGGAACTCGCCCGCCGCGGCCTCACTCGGCTCCTGGTGGAGGGCGGCGGGGTGCTGGCAGCGGCGCTGCTGCTGGAAGGCGTGGTGGATCGGCTCCATCTTGTCCATGCGCCATGCCTGCTGGGTGGCGATGCCCGCCCCGGAGTGGGGGTTCTGGGGCTCGAGCGCATCGCCGCGGCACCGCGGCTGCGGGTGGTGGAGGCGCGGCGGCTTGGCGAAGACCAGCTTCTGGTGCTGGAGCCGGACGAGAGCACGCGGTAGGGTCGGGTGTTTACCGGAATCGTTACCCATACGGGCCGCATCATCGCCATCGAGGCCCGCGGCGGCGGGCGCGATCTGCTGGTGGAGCCGCCCTTCGACCCTACGACGCTGGCGATCGGCGCAAGCGTGGCCCATGATGGCGTGTGCCTTACCGTGGTGGCACGAGAAGAACGCTGTTATCGGGTCCATGCGGTGGCCGAGACGCTGGCGCGCACCACCCTGGGCAGCTGGACCCCGGGCCGGCGGGTCAATCTCGAGCGCGCCCTCAGGGTGGGGGACGAGCTCGGCGGGCACCTGGTGTTCGGCCATGTGGATGCCGTCGGCACCATCACCGCCCTTGAACCGGTGGGGGAGATGTGGCGGCTGCAGGTGCGCATTCCTCCGGCGCTGGCACCGCTGGTGGCGGTCAAGGGGTCCATCGCGGTGGATGGTGTGTCCCTCACCGTCACCGAGGCCGACGACGACCGTTTCGCCGTGGCCCTCATCCCCCACACCCGCAGCGTCACCACCCTGGGCGAGCGGCGCGTGGGGGACCCGGTCAATATCGAGGTGGACATGCTGGCGCGCTATGTCGCCCGGCAGCTCGCCTGCCGCGGGCGCTGACACCACCCCGGTCGAGGAGATCCCATGTCCCGCGATCCGCGCATCAGTCCCATCGAGGACATCATCGAGGCCGCCCGCCGCGGCGAAATGTTCATCCTGGTGGATGACGAAGACCGCGAGAATGAGGGGGATCTGGTGATCCCCGCCCAGTTCTGCGATGCCGAGGCGGTCAATTTCATGGCCAAATACGGCCGCGGCCTCGTGTGCCTGGCCCTCACCCGCCAGCGCTGCGAGGAGCTGGGCCTGCCGCTCATGGCCCAGGGCAATGAGTCGCGTCTTGCCACCGCCTTTACCGTCAGCATCGAGGCGCGCGAGGGGGTCACCACCGGCATCTCCGCCGCCGACCGCGCCCGCACCATCGCCGTTGCCATCGACCCTGCCTCCACCCGCGACGACCTGGTCACCCCGGGCCATGTGTTCCCGCTGATGGCACGCGATGGCGGAGTGCTGGTGCGCGCTGGCCATACCGAGGCGGCGGTGGATATCGCCCGTCTCGCCGGGCTGTACCCCGCCGGGGTGATCTGCGAGATCATGAACGACGACGGCACCATGGCGCGGCTGCCGGATCTCCTGACCTTCGCCCAGCGCCACGGGCTCCGCATCGGCACCATCGCCGACCTCATCGCCTATCGCCTCAAGCACGACCGGCTGGTGGAGCGGGAGGTGGCGCTGCCCTTCCGCAGCCGCTTCGGCGGCGATTTCCGCCTGCAGGTGTATGTCAATCTGCTGGATGGGGTGGAGCACATCGCGCTGGTGAAAGGGGATGTGGAGACCGACGAGCCGGTGCTGGTGCGGGTGCACGCCGTCAATCTGCTGGAGGATCTTCTGGGCGGTGGCGGCAGCGGCCGCGAGGACCAGCTCCACCGCGCCATGGAGATGATCGGCCGGGCGGGCCGCGGGGTGGTGGTGCTCTTGCGCGAGCCGGTGCCGGATGCCATCTCCCGGCGCGTGCGGGAGCAGCTGGGCGAACACCCGGCCCGCCCGCGTGATCTCCGCGTCTACGGCATCGGTGCCCAGATCCTGCGGGATCTCGGGGTCCACCGCATGATCCTGCTGTCGAACACCACCGACCGCACCATCCCCGGCCTCGAGGGCTACGGGCTCCAGATCGTCGAGACGCGGCCCATCGACGGAGGCGGCTGATGGCCGGCACACCCCAGGAGGGGGAGATCCCCCGCCTTCCCGGCGCCCGCGTGCTGCTGGTGGAGGCGCCCTATCATCCGGAGATCCACGCCCTGTTGCGGGCGGGCGCCGAGCGCGTGCTCGCCCGCGCCGGCGCCGAGGTGGCGCGGGTGGGTGTCCCCGGTGCGCTGGAGGTCCCCGCCGCCATCGCCCTGGCCGCTCGCCACGGCGGCTTCGACGCCTATGTCGCCCTGGGCTGTGTGGTGCGCGGTGAGACCTTCCATTTCGAGATCGTGGCCCTGGAGAGCGCCCGTGGCCTCACCGAGCTGGCCGTGCGCGAAGGGCTCTGCATCGGCAATGGCATCCTGACGGTGGACCATCTCGACCAGGCGCGCCGGCGGGCCGATCCTGCCGGCGAGGACAAGGGCGGCTTTGCCGCCCGGGCGGCGCTGATGCTGCTGGCCTGGCGCCGCCGGCTGGAGCGGGGCTCGTGAGCCGGCCCCGGTCCTCTCGCTCGCCCTGGCCGCGGCGGCGACTTGCACGGCTTGCGGCGGTGCAGGCCCTCTATCAGCTCGATCTCGCCGGCGGCGAGGTGGAGGCGGTGATCCGCGAGTTCCGCGAACATCGCTTTAGCGAACTGTTGCCCGAGGACGTGGCGCCGGCGATGGTGGAGGTGGATGAGGCCTGGTTCGCGCTGCTGGTGCGGGAGGTGTGGGCGCGGCGGCAGGAGCTGGACCGGGAGGTGGCGAGTGTGCTGCGACCCGGCTGGACGCCGGCGCGCCTCGACCTCACCCTGCGGGCGCTGCTCAGGGCCGGCGCCTTCGAGCTGCGCCACCGGCCCGAGGTGCCGGTGAAGGTGGTGCTGGATGAATATGTGGAGCTCGCGCATGTGCTTCTGGGTGGTGATGAGCCCGCCTTCGCCAACGCCGCCCTCGACCGGCTGGCCCGGCGGCTGCGGGCCCAGGAGGTGATTCCGTGAGGCGCGACGAGTTCGCCTTCATCGACGACCTGCTGCGTCCGCTGGCCCGGGGCGCAGCCGGCGCGCTCGGGCTCGATGACGATGCGGCGCTGCTGGACCCGCCAGCCGACCGCCAGCTGGTGGTGGCCAAGGATGCACTGGTGCTGGGGGTGCATGCGCGCGAGGACGACCCGCCCGAGACCATCGGCCGCAAGCTCCTGCGCCGCAACCTCTCGGATCTCGCCGCCATGGGCGCCGAACCGCTGGCCTATCTGACCGCTCTCTGCCTGCCCCGGACCCTGGAGGATGCGTGGATCGACGCCTTCATCGCCGGCCTTGCCGAGGACCAGCAGGACTTCGGGCTCCATCTCCTGGGCGGGGATACGGTCGCCACCCCCGGCCCCTTCAGCGCGAGCCTCACCATCCTCGGCACGGTGCCGCCGGGAGCCGCCCTCCGCCGCCGTGGGGCGCAGCCGGGCGACGATCTCTGGGTCTCGGGCACCCTTGGCGAGGCCGCTCTGGGCCTGCGCATCCTCGAGGGGCTGGCGGTGCCGGATGAGGATGCGGGGCCCTTCATCCAGCGCTATCGCCTGCCGCAGCCGCGGCTGCAGCTGGGGGTGGCGCTGCGCGGCCTGGCCCATGCCGTGATCGACGTGTCCGACGGGCTCGTGCAGGATCTCGAGCGGCTCTGCCGCGCCTCGGGGGTGGGGGCCCGCATCGAGCTCGCACGGCTGCCGGTGCGGGATGTCACCCGGCAGATTCCGGGCTGGCGCGAGGCGGTGCTGGCCGGCGGCGACGACTATGAACTCCTGTTCGCCGCTCCGAAGGCGGCCCGCGGACGGCTTTCGGAGATCGCCGCCGGGCTCGCGCTGCCGCTTGCCCGCATCGGCACCGTCCAGGAGCAGCGGGAGGTGGTGGTGCTGGATGAGGAGGGACGGCCGCTTGCGCCGGCGCGCACCGGCTGGCGCCACTTCTGAGGCGGCTGGGGCTTTCCCCGGGCGGCGGGGCGGTGTAGGCGCGCCTTCCGGAACCGACACGGGGCCCTCGCGGGAGCGGGAAACGGATGACCAATGTCGCGGTGGTGGGCGCCCAGTGGGGCGATGAGGGCAAGGGCAAGATCGTCGACTGGCTGAGCGTGCGCGCCGATGTGGTGGTGCGCTTTCAGGGCGGCCACAATGCCGGCCACACGCTGGTGATCGACGGCGAGACCTACCGGCTGTCGCTGCTGCCCTCGGGCGTGGTGCGCGGCAAGCTCTCCATCATCGGCAATGGGGTGGTGATCGACCCCTGGGCCTTGCTGGAGGAGATCGAGCGGCTGCGCGGCCAGGGGGTGGCGATTACCACCGAGAACCTGCGGATTGCCGAGAATGCGCCGCTGATCCTGCCGCTGCACGGCGAGCTCGACCGCGCCCGCGAACAGGCCCGTGCCCAGATGGAGGGCGGCACCGGCCGCATCGGCACCACCGGCCGCGGCATCGGCCCGGCCTATGAGGACAAGGTGGCACGGCGCGCCATCCGGGTGGCCGATCTGGCCGACCGCGCCGTGCTGGAGGCCAAGATCGAGGAGCTGCTGCTCCACCACAATGCGCTAAGACGCGGCTTCGGCATCCCCGAGGTGGATCCGGCAGAACTCCGGGACCGGCTTCTGGCCATAGCCCCCAAGATCCTGCCCTTCGCCGAGCCGGTGTGGATGCGCCTGGCTGAGCTCAGGCGCGCCGGCCGACGCATCCTGTTCGAGGGGGCACAGGGGGCGATGCTGGATGTGGACCACGGCACCTATCCCTTCGTCACCTCCTCCAACACCCTCGCCGCCCAGGCCGCCCTCGGCAGCGGCACCGGGCCCGACACGGTGGGCTATGTGCTGGGCATCTGCAAGGCCTACACCACCCGCGTGGGGGCCGGGCCGTTTCCCACCGAACTCCACGACGAGATCGGCCAGCGGCTGGGCGAGCGCGGGCGCGAATTCGGTACCGTGACGGGGCGGCGCCGGCGCTGCGGCTGGTTCGATGCGGTGCTGGTGCGCCAGGCGGTCAAGCTTGGCGGCATCGACGGCCTCGCGCTGACCAAGCTGGACGTGCTCGACGGCTTCGATACCATCAAGGTCTGCACCGCCTACAATCTCGGCGGCCAGCTCCTGCACCATCTGCCGGCGGGCTTGAGCGCCCAGGCCAATGTGCGGCCGGTCTATGAGGAGCTCGAGGGCTGGCGCGAGAGCACCCGCGGTGCCCGCAGCTTTGCCGAACTGCCGGCCAACGCGGTCAAATTCATCAAGCGCCTGGAAGAGCTGGTGGAGTGTCCGGTCGCCCTGCTCTCCACCAGCCCCGACCGCGAGGACACCATTCTGGTGCACGACCCCTTCGCCGATTGAGCCTCGGCTCAAAAGCGCGGCAGTTCGGGAAAGCGCAGCTTGCCGCCGTGGACGTGCACCCGCCCGAGCTCGGCGCAGCGGTGGAGGGTGGGGAACACCTTGCCCGGATTGAGCAGATGGTCCGGGTCGAAGGCGCATTTGAGGCGCTGCTGCTGTTTGAGGTCCTCCTCCTCGAACATCACCGGCATGAGATCGCGCTTTTCGATGCCGACCCCGTGCTCGCCGGTGAGCACGCCGCCCACCTCCACGCACAGCCGCAGGATCTCGGCGCCGAATTCCTCGGCCTTTTCCAGCTCCCCCGGGGCGTTGGCGTCATAGAGGATCAGCGGGTGGAGATTGCCGTCGCCGGCGTGGAACACATTGGCCACCCGCAGGCCATAGCGGGCGCTCATCTCCTGCATGCGCGCCAGCACCTCGGCGATGCGCCCGCGCGGGATGGTCCCGTCCATGCAGTAATAGTCGGGCGAGATCCGCCCCACCGCCGGAAAGGCGTTCTTGCGTCCGGCCCAAAAGCGCAGCCGTTCCTCTTCGCTCTCGCTGGCCTTGACCAGAAACGCCCCGTGCTGGCGGGCGATCGCCGAGACCACGCCGATGAGGTGTTCCACCTCCGCCTCCGGCCCATCGAGCTCGCAGATGAGCAGCGCTTGGGCCTCGCGCGGATAGCCCGGCTGGCAGAAGTCCTCGGCGGCATTGATGGCGAGATGGTCCATCATCTCGAGACCGGCGGGGATGATGCCCTCGGCGATAATCGCGGCCACGCAGTCGCCGCCCTTCTCCACCGAGTCGAAGGCCATCAGCACCGCCCGGGCGCACTCGGGCTTCGGCAGGATGCGCACGGTGACCTCCGTCACCACCCCGAGCATGCCCTCCGAGCCCAGCACCACCCCGAGAAGATCGTAGGCCTCCTGGCTGCCGTGGCGGCCGCCCAGGCGCACCACCTCGCCGTCGGTGGTCACCAGCTCCACCCCCAGCACATTGTGGGCGGTAAGGCCGTACTTGAGACAGTGCACCCCGCCCGAATTCTCCGCCACATTGCCGCCGATGGTGCAGGCGATCTGCGAGGAGGGATCGGGCGCGTAGTAGAACCCCTGCGCCTCCACCGCGCGGGTGATGGCAAGGTTAGTGACCCCGGGCTGGGCCACCACCACCCGGTTGTCATAGTCGATCTCGAGGATGCGATTGAAGCGGCTCATCACCAGCAGCACGCCGTCGGCCAGCGGCAGCGCACCGCCGGAGAGAGAGGTGCCGGCGCCCCGCGGCACCACCTTGACCCCATGCTCGCGGCACCAGCGGAGGATGCGCGCCACCTGGGCGGTGGTCTCGGGCAGCACCGCCACCAGCGGCACCGTGCGATAGGCGGTCAACCCATCACACTCGAAGGCGCGCAGCTCGTCCGGATCGTCCACCACCCCCTCGGGATCGGGCACCATCTCCCGCAGGGCCGCGACGATCTCCTCGCGGCGCGCGAGGATGGCGGGATCGGGCTCGGGCAGCTTCACCAGCACGGCGCATCTCCCACAGGCGCGTGCATGCCATATAGCGTGTCCAAAGGCGCGCGGCAGCTCAGCTGCCGTCGAAACGGAGCAGCGCCTGGCCCGGCACCCCGAGCCGTGCCATGCCGCCCAGCTGGGTAAGCTCAATCAGGAACAGCGCCCCCACCGGTTCCGCGCCCACCTTGCGCAACAGCGCCACCGTCGCCGCGGCGGTGCCGCCGGTGGCGATGAGATCATCCACCACCAGCACCCGCGCCCCCTGCGGCACCAGCCCTTCGGCCATCTGCAGGGTGTCGCTGCCATATTCCAGGTCGTAGGAATGGCTCACCACCACCCCGGGGAGCTTGCCCACCTTGCGCACCATGGTAAAGCCCACGCCCAGCTCCAGCGCCAGCGGCGAGGCGAGGAGAAAGCCGCGCGACTCGATCGCGGCCAGCAGCTGCGGGCGGAAGGTGCGGGCGAGCACGGCGAGACGGCGGATGGTCTCGCGCCAAACCTGGGGATCGATCAGCAGGGTGGAAATGTCATAGAAGAGGATCCCGGGCTTGGGGAAATCGGGAATGCGACGGATGCGGGCGGCGATGTCCATGGTCGAGGCTCTCCGGTCACGCGCCGGGCGGAGCTTGCCACGTGTCACAGCGGGCGCAAGCCGGTGGCTCGGGGTAGTGGCCGGGCTGCTGCTGGCGGCAGTGGCGCGGGCCGGGCCCGATGATGGCATGGCCCGCACCCGGCTCCTGCTGGCGACTCCCAAGGGGGAGGTAGCGCTGGAGGTGGAGCTGGCCTGCCGTGCGCGCGAACGTGCCCACGGCTATATGGGCCGCCAGACGATTCCCTTCGGCACCGGCATGCTGTTCGACTTCGGCCGCACGCGGCGGGTGGCCATGTGGATGAAAAACACGCCCCATCCGCTGGACATGCTGTTCCTCGCCGCCGACGGCACGGTACGGCATGTGATCCGCGAGGCGACGCCCTTCTCGCTGCAGGTGCGGGAAGCGCCGGTGCCGGTGCGCTATGTGCTGGAGCTGCCGGCGGGTTCGGTGGTGCGCTATGGGATTACGGTCGGAACCAGCCGGCTGCGGCTGCCGGCCGGGGGTTCACCCTGTGATGCCCTCCGCAACTGAGGCCGAGGCCTTGCCACCGGACGCCGGCACGGTGTCCGGGGCCGGCACGGGGGCCGCTTGCGGCGGTCGTGGGCGACACCTATATGGGGCATGTCGGCCTTGGGGCCGACTATGGCGATAAATCCCACCCCGAATAGGTGCGGCGGACCCGGGGGCGGTACCCGGCGCCTCCACCAACATCTCCTGCGGGGGCGAAACAGGTTCGACGCCGCACTGAAAGGGGTGAGGGTTCGCCCGGCATGGTACCGCCGTTATCGGGCCACCCTTATAAGTGCCAACGACAATCGTCTGGCTCTCGCTGCCTGAGGCTGATCTCGGGTAAGCGCGGTCCGGGGGAGACCGGGCAACAGAACTCCCCCACCAAGTCCACGGGCTTCGGCCCGTGGCGGGGCTCGGAGGGCGCCTGGCAACAGAAGCCCTCCACTTTCGTCTCCGTCCGCTTTCTGCCAACATCGGCGCGCACGCGAAGGGAGCCCGGACCACGATGGCCGGTGGCCGCGTCGACTATCCGCAGCTGGTGGAGGATGCGCTCCGTGGGGTGGTGCGCGAGGTGCTCGCCCGCCTCGCCCGGGGTGAGATCGGCCCACCACACCACTACTACATCACCTTCCTCACCGCCTATCCCGGCGTGGTGATGCCGGACTATCTGCGCGAGCGCTATCCCAACGAGATCACCGTGGTGCTGCAGCACCAGTACTGGGACCTGGTGGTGGAGGAGGAGGCGTTCGCCGTGACCCTCTCCTTCAACAACGTCCACGAACGCCTTACCATCCCCTTCCGGGCGATCCGCATCTTCGCCGATCCGTCGGCGGAATTCGGCCTTTCCTTCGACGTCAAACTGCCCGAGGCGGCACCCACGGTGGCCCTGCCGGTGCGAAGCGCCCAGCCCAAGGCCGAGGAGGATGCGGCGGCCGGGGCCGCCGGACCGGCGGAAGGTGAGGGTGCGGGCGAGGCCCCGCCGTCTCCGTCCGAGGGTGAGCGCCAGGGGGCCGAGATCGTCACCCTCGACCGTTTCCGCCGCAAGCGCTGAGCGCCCCTTTGCCGGCGCCACCACCATCGCTATGGCGGTGGTGGACGCTGGAGCACGCCGGTGACGGCGGAGCCGCTTCTCCTGGGCCTCGATCTCGGCCGCAGCGCCCTCCACGCGGTGCTGGTAGACGGCGAGGGACGGCTCCATAGCGCGCGGGTCCACTTCCTCGACCAGGACGTCGCGCCGCTGCCCGAAGCGGTACTGGCCGAACTGCTGGCAGCCGCCGGCAGCCCCCGGGTGGCGCGGGTGGCGGTGGCCACGAGCCGTTTCGATGAGCCCGCCTGGCTTGCGCCGGTGCGGGTGCTGCGCGTGCGGATCGGCGCCGTTCCCGCGCTGGCGCCGAGTCTGCCCGGGCTCGTGTGCCATGATCTCCGGCTGGATCCGGCGATGGATGGGGCGGTGGCGCGCGCGCAGCTGCGTGCCCGGCTGAGGGATGTGGATGCGGTAGTGCTGGCGCCAGCGGACCATGAGGCGGCGCTGGCACTTTTCGGGGAACTCACCCGCGACCTTGAGGGTGTACCGCTGCCGGTGCTGCGATCGCCGGTGACGGCACCGGTGGATGCGGTGGAACTGCGGCAACTTCTCAGAGCCGCACGCATCGCCCCCGAGGCCTGGCGGCTTGTGGACCAGGTGGAATCGGTGCTGGGGCGGCTGTTACCGGGTGTGCCCCTGGGCTTCGTCGGTGGTGATGGTGGGCTCCATGCGGCGGCAGCCGTGCGCGCCCAGCCGCTGCGGCTGGTTTATGGCGCCAGTGCCGCGGCCCAGCTCGCTGCCGGTACCGCCGGCCGGCCCCATCAGCTGCTGCTGGACGGTGGGGCTGGCGGGCTGCGGATCCTCTTCCGCGAGGATGGCGCCCCCCGCATGCGACCGGGCGGTCCGCTCTGGGGCGGCGCGCCCCTGGGGCTTTCCGGCTTCGATCTGGTGTCGGTGGCGCTGGGGGGTGATCTGCGGGTGGTGCGCCGTCGCGGTCGCCTGCAGCTCATGGGACCGCCCACCGTCCCGGCCATCCGCGGTGGCGCACCGAGCCGCAAGCGGGCGTCCCTGACGCCGAGCGATGCCGCCCGGCTCATGGGCCGCACCACCCTCGGGGCGGAGCCATCGGCGCGGGCGGTGGCGGCGCTGCGGGTGCGGCAGTGGGAAGCGGCGGGCGCGCCGGTGGAGCTGCTCGCCCGCCGGGTGCTGGACCATGTGGAGGGCGAGCTGGCCGCGGCGGTGGTGGCGGCGGCGCTGGCCCGCAGCGGCGACGATCCCCGCTGGTTCGAGCGCGCACGCCACCAGCCGGTGCTGGCCGCCGCCCTGACCCCGGCCGGCGGCCCGCCCGGCGGCGCGCTGCTGGCGGTCGGGGTGCGGCTGATGCGGCCACTCGTGGGCTGCGGCGGTTTTCTCCCCTGCATTCTGGAGCGGCCGGCCATTCGGCTCGACACATCCCGGCTGCTGCCAGCGCGGCCGGAGCTGCTGGCTGCCCTCGGTACCCTGCTGGCTGAGCCCATCAGTCGGCTGTGGGCACCCGTGCCCGCACCCGACCGGCGGGCAGCCCTCGCCCGGGCGCTAGCGGAGGTGGCGCGGGCGTGGCTTATGGCGGCCGGCGGCTGCAGGGGGCGCGTGCGCCTCTATGAGGCCGAAGAGGAGGGGCGGCCCGTGCTGGTGGCGGAGGGATGTGCGGGCATCACACCGAGGGTGAGCGTGCGGCCGGACTGGCGCTGATCCTGGGTGGTGCGCTCGCGCACCGGGATGCGGCTGCAGGGATCGAAGCCGGGCGGATGGGCCGCCGGTGTGAGCCAGACGAAGTCAAAGGGAAGTTTGCGGAGCTCGCGCTCCTCGATGCCGGTGACCGCCACCAGGCCGAGGCTCACCACATTGCGGGCGCCGCGCGCAAGGAGATACCAGGGCACACCGAAGTCACGGCGGGCATGGCCCTTGCCGGTGATCAGCACCACCCGGCCGGATGTCGCGCCGGCGGCCGCCAGCAGGCTGTCGGCCAGCACCGCATCCCGCAGCCGCTGTACCCGCACGAGCCGCGGCAGGAAGCTGCGATCGAGCCGCGCGCAGTGGGCCGCCATCAACACCTCTTCGAGCCTTTGCCTCAGCTCCGGTGGCAATGGCCGGGCCAGGGCACTGCGGCGGTAGAGGGCGGGCTCGAGCGCGGTGAAGCCCTCGCGGGCCACCCGCCGGACCCAGGCACGCGGAGGATTGCCGGGAAGGATTTGGGCGCCCGCATCGAGGGCTGCGCGAAAGACCGGTTCATACAGCTCGAAGGGCGGCCAGCCGCGGGCCTCCCAACGGACGGCGCGGGCGAAGGCCGCGAGATCCGGGGAGGGCCCTGCAAGGGCCGTGCGGATGGTCTCCGCCTGGTCGCGCTCGAGCATCTCGAATACCACCGCCCCCACCCCCGGCGGCCGCGCGGCCAGCTCGCGGATCACCCGCGCCTGCAGCCGGTGGTGGTCACGATTGTCGTGGGTCTCACCCAGCAGCACGAACCGGGCTTCGGCCAGCCGCGCCATGAGCGCGTCTTCGTCGATAAAGCGCCCCGCCTCCACATCGAACACCCGGCCGACTCGGGGATCCTGCGCGCCATACGGGTGGCTCCAGCTTTCCGGGCGTGCGCAGGCCGACAGCGCCAGGGCCAGGACGAGGGCCGCGTAAGGAAGGGAACGCGCCGAGCTGGAATATACAGCCGCCATGCCCGCACCCGTCGGGGTCCAGGACAACACTAGGGAGCGCTCGCGGCGGTGGCGAGATGGCGCCGGCTGCGGGGCCGCTTCGGCACCGCCGGCTGTCATCTTCCTGCGACACTTCCCTGGTGGCGCCCTTCGGTTGCCCCACACCGGCGAGGCCGTTGTGGGCGTCTTGGCGTCGCCGCCGCAGGCTCCCATCTCAAGCTGCGGACTCCGACCCTGTAGGCTCGAGGAGCTGGTCGTGAACCTGGTACGCACCGGGCTGCTGCTGGCGGCGCTCACGGCGCTGTTCGCCATGGTGGGCCTGCTGGTGGGGGGCGAGGCCGGCATGGTGGTGGCGCTGGTGCTGGCAGGCGTGGCCAATCTTTTCGCCTGGTGGAACTCGGACCGGCTGGTGCTGGCCTGGCACCGGGCACGACCCATCACACCGGCGAGCGAGCCCGGGCTCTACCGACTGGTGGCGGAACTGGCAGCGCAGGCCGGCATGCCCACGCCGCGGGTCTATCTGATCGACAGCCCCCAGCCCAACGCCTTCGCCACCGGGCGCGATCCCGCCCATGCGGCGGTGGCGGTCACCCGCGGACTCCTGGATCTCTTGGACCAGGAGGAGCTTGCCGGGGTGATCGCCCATGAGCTCGCCCACATCCGCCATCGCGACACCCTCACCATGACGGTGGCGGCCACCCTGGCGGGCGCTATCTCGGCGCTGGCCAATATGGTCTTCTGGTTCGGCGGACTGTTCTACGGCGGCGAGCGCCGCGACCATCCGTTGGGGCTTGTGGGCACGCTGCTGCTGTTGATGCTGGCGCCGCTGGCGGCCACCCTGATCCAGCTTGCCATCTCCCGCACCCGCGAATTTGCGGCTGATCGCGGCGGCGCCGAGATCTGCGGCAATCCGCTGTGGCTCGCGCGGGCGCTCGAGAAGATCGAGGCCTACGCCCGCGGCCGGCCGCTTGCCACCGCCGAGCTCCACCCGGAGACAGCACCCCTCTTCATCGTCAATCCGCTCGCCGGCGAAGGCGGAATCGCCGCGCTGTTCCAGACCCATCCGCCCACCGAGGCGCGCATCCGGCGGCTGCTGGAGCTGGCCCGCGCCATGCGCCTGCGGCCACCGCGGCCGATGCCCACCCACCATGCACCGGCGCGCCCGCGTCGCTTCGGCAGCGTGCCGCCCACCCGCCGCGGTTGAGAAGGTCCTGCGGCCCCAGCCCGGGCGCGGGGGCGCCGTGCCATTCCCGCCGCGCCCGGCGGGGGCGGGTCGGTGATGTGGGGCGGGACGGAGCGGGCG